>CAYFVU010000009.1:0-23515 GCA_964346645.1 uncultured Spirochaetaceae bacterium
GCTCGTCCCGTTCCGAAAGCTTGCCGGAGAGTTTCTCGTCCTTCTCCCTCTGACTCGCCGAGAGCTCCTTGAGCCTGAGAAGTTGTATGTCGAGCTCGAGCTCGAAGCTCTGCTCCTTCAGCCTGCGATAGGTCTCGGTCTTCTCGGACTGCGCCTTGAGCGAGTCGTGGCTCCGCTTGACCTCTCGGAGAATATTCTCGACCTGCTTCATATTCTCCTCGGTCCGCTCGAGCTTCCGCTGTGCCTCGGCACCCCGCGCCTTGTACTTGGTGATGCCCGCCGCCTCCTCGAAGAGATAGCGCCGCTCCTCCGGCCTATTGGAGAGGATCTGATCGATCTTTCCCTGCTCCATGATCGAGTAGGCGGACTTGCCGATTCCGGTGTCGAAGAAGAGCTCACGGACCTCCTTCAGCTTCACCGGGGTGGAGTTGATGAAGTACTCGCTCTCGCCGCTCCGGTGGAGTCGGCGCTTGACCGAGATTTCCGGCATGTCGATGGGGAGGACGCCGTCGTCGTTCGAGAGGGTGAGCGTGACTTCCGCTACATTCAGCGCCTTTCGGCCCTCGGTGCCGTTGAAGATGATGTCCTCCATGCGGTCGGCCCGCAGGGAGCGGGTGGACTGTTCGCCGAGCACCCACTTGATGGCATCCACCACGTTGCTCTTCCCGCAACCGTTCGGCCCGAGGAGGGCACTTATCCCGTCACGGAACTCTATGAGACTGCGCTCTGCAAATGACTTGAATCCGAATAATTCTATACTCTTTAAAAACACTGGGGAACTATACCATATCGATGCCTCTTTTGGAATACGACTCTAGGCCGTGCCAGGAATTGCTGATGCCGTGACGCCGTCGAATGAGAGGCTTCAGCTGTTGAGCTCCTGCACCTTACGGCGCAGCACGTCGACCACCTGCCCGGTGTTTCCCTGGCAGACCCACAGGCCGAGGTGCTCGAAGCCACCGGTTTCCTGGGTATAGGGGAGAAACTCGAAGTAGATTCCCGCTCCGGGACCGTTGTGCACCACCATGTTGTAGGCGGTCTCCTTCCCCATCCTCGGCATAATGTCGAGAATAGATACGATCGCATCGTGGATCCCGTCGGCGATCGCTATCAGCTCACCCTCGGTCAGCTCGCAGAGGTACTGCTTGCCCACGTCCTTTACGATGAGCAGCATGTTGTAGGGGCGCTTCATGAAATAGGGCACCAAGAGCACCGCCTCTCCGTAATCGTAGACCTCGAGCTCCTTAGGATTCTCTTTGAGCATGTATTCGCTGAAGAAGTGCTTGTGGCGGATGAAGAACTCCCAGTTGTTGTAGAAGCTGCGGGGCATGATGTTGCTCCAGCCGATCTGCTGATGGCCGTGTTCAAGAGAGCCGCCGACCGCCGCACCGTAGTTCTTGATGATCTCTACGAAGCCGCTGGTCTCCTTCTGGCTCCGCCACAGTGTCGACGGGGGCATCTGGCTGTCGGAGTCGTAGAGGAGCTTCTTCTCCAGCGCCGCCAACCTCCGCAGCACGGTGACTCTATCGGACTGTGGTATGTTCTGCCAGTCCCTGTCGTGATAATTGCTCGTCCACTGCAGAAAGTGGAGTCCGTAGGAGACACGCCCGCGGTGCGATGGGTCAGGATAGAGCGGTTCGGTGAGCCACTCGTCCTTCACGTAGTCGGGCGGGAAGAGAACGGGGAAGAGGTTCTTGTTTATGAAGGTGAAGCCCTCGGAGAGATCCTCTATGTCCACCACCTTGGTGGTCTTTCCGTCGCAGACCGGACAGGTCTTCTTCTTGGCAGCGGAGGAGGAGCCACTCCCTCCGGATTCGCCGGGGCCGCCGCCGGCAGCGCCTTCGCTACGGTCCTCGGGCTTGTTGTCGTGGGGTCTCTTCGCCCGTTTCGTGTTGTAGATGATCAGCGCTCCGTCCCTCGGGTCGATCTGACAGAGCGCGTCGGGCGCATGCTCGTAGAGATGGTCATCCTTCCGGAAGAGATTGAACATCTCGTTCACTTGGATCTCCTCGAGCGTTCTCCTCTCGAGCACCTGTTCGAGTACTTCGCGTTCGAGCTTCATACCTTCTTCAGCCATCTGCCGAGACCCCCATCTTGCCGAGCATTCGCCGGGTCATCTCCTCCCATGTGAAGTAGGGAACCGTGATCTCCAGTGCATTTTTGCCCATCTTGCTGCGCAGCTCCTCGTCGCCGAGCAGGAGCTCGAGTGCGTAGGCGAAGCCACTCACCTCGTCGGAGGGAACGACTATACCGCCCTCCCCTATCTTGAGCTTGCCGCTCGAGACGCCGTCGACGCTCCGCTGCTCTACGTTCTCGCCGAGCAGGTACTCGACGACGAAGGGAATCTTTTCGCTGCCTATTACCGGTACGCGTGTGGCCGCCGCCTCCTGCACGGACATGCCGAAGCCCTCCATGACCGACGGCGAACAGTAGACCGAAAGCAGGGAGTAGAGGTAGGGAAGCCTGGCCGCCTCATGGCCGATGGCAATCACCTCATCCTCGATCCCGAGGCTCTTGATCAGACCGGTGAGCTCCTCGTACAGTTCCGGTTCGGTCTTATCGATCGAAACGATGAGGATGAGCTCGGGATGATTCTTCAGCGCCTCTGCGAAAGCCTTGATCAGCACGTCCTTCCGTTTCGTCTTGTCGGTACGGCTTACCTCCATTACGTAGCGGGAATTGAGCAGACGCTCCTTGGAGAGACCCGAGGCTTCGACCAAGAAATCCCAGATCTCGTGATCCTGCTCGATGTCACGGTGGTAGAACTTCTCCGGATTTATGCAGGGAGGCAGAAAGAGACTCATCTCTCGTCCGTAGTCGTTTCGCAGCGAGTCCCTGATGAGGGAGCTCGTGGCTGCCACATGGTCGAGTTTCGGTATGAACTCCTTCTCCGTTTCTATGCGTTCATCTACGCGGAGGTCTTCCCAGGTCTCCGGCGGCATGTTCCGCTTCTTGACCGCACCGAGAGAGTGAGGGACCCAGAGGTGCGGCAGCGGCTTTTCGAGACGCTCGTTGAATTGGACCCCCAGCAGGGCGGCATCCCAGTAGTGGCTCATGATCAGATCGATCTTCTGCCCCTCCTCGTCCAGGGTGGAGTAGAGAAAATCGACCAGTTCCGGAATCTGGGATTTCATCGCCTCCTTTCGCACGAACTCCTTCGTGCTGTCCTCGATGTAGAGGATACGCTGCTGAGCATCCTTGTAGCGCTTGCCGCGACGCATCTCGCCGGTGGTAGGATGGGGATACCCGCCACGGTTTATTATGGTGATCTTGAAGCCGAAATCCGCGAGAACTTCGGTAAGCTGGTTCACATAGACATTCTGCCCTCCGGTATCCGGCAGCCCCGAGACGACCTCCCACTGGTGGATACCGTGGTTGGTGATCATCAGAATGTGCGACCTCTTCGAATCGAGAAACTCCTGTTCGAGTTGCGCTTCGCTCTTGCTACTCACTTTTCCACTCCTTTTTAATCTATGATCTAATCGATGAGTCTAAAATAGCTCAAACCCTCGTGTACGCCGGCGGCATAGGACTTCTTCGCAAAGTAGTAGGTGCTCACCGGCTTCTCCTCACGCATCTTGAGGAGCTCGGGTTTGGCGTTACCTACGACGATTCCCCGCTGGAACTCGTCGAACATAGACCTGTCGTTTCCGCTGTCGCCGGCCACGACGATCTTATCCGGATCGAGCTCTAAAAAAGATATGAGAAAGCGGATGGCCTTGCCCTTTCCCGCGGCCGCAGGAATGATGTCGAGGTCCCGGCCGCTCGACCAGACGACCTGGTAGAGCCCGCCTCCATGAACGACCCTATTGCGGATCTCCTCGACCGCCGCCTCGGGATTCTCCGCACTGTCGAGATAGCAGCTCACCTTTAACGGGGTGTTGAACTCCTCCGGCTGCATCTCCACCCCGTCTACTCCTTCGAGGAAGCCCTCCGCCTCGGATCGAGAGAAGTCCTGCAGTAGCATGTCGTTCCAGACATCTAGAGGAGGCATGTCCTCGGTAAACGGCGGCAGGAAGATCTCGGTACCAACCTGTGATATGATCGCATCCCCTTCGGGAATTCCCTCCTGCTCGAATCCGTCGAGCACCTGCGGTAGTCGACGTCCCGTCGACAATGCGAGAAAGAGCTCGCCCCGCTCTCGCCCCGCATCCAGTTTCTCACGCAGGACATCGAGGGCACCGCGGTCCCCGGTGAGCGTGTTGTCTATATCCGAAGCAAGCATCCACTGTACATTCATAGATCCTCCTTTAGACGCATACGAAACGCAAAAAGGGAAAATTCACCCCTTTGCGGAAGAACTTTCCCCTTTTCTCTTGCATCGATTGCACATAATAATAGCATAATAGGTACTTTTTAGATATGCAAGGAAGAGGCGAAACTCACAATTCGGCGGCACGAGAAGGGGGAATCTGCGGAATAGACGAGGCAGGCAGGGGCCCCATAGCCGGGCCAGTGACGGCGGCGGCGGTGCTCCTCTCCTCCGGCTACGACCGTTCTCCCCTCACCGATTCGAAAAAACTCAGCCCTTCCGTACGCAGGAGGATCGCCCTCTCCCTGTTCGACAGCGGGGCGGTAATCGGCGTCGGATGGGCCTGGCCCGAAGAGATCGACCGCCTGAACATCCACCATGCCGCGCTCCTCGCGATGCGCAGGGCTTTCCGGGAGTTGGGCGAGCTGCCCGCTCTGGTGCGTGTCGACGGGAAGTTCGTTCCGGAACTGCCGGTTCCCGCGGAGGCGGTGGTAAAGGGAGACCTGACCGTGCCGGAGATCTCCGCCGCCTCGATAGTCGCGAAGGTCGTGCGGGATCTCTGGATGTCGAGATACGCGCGGATCGAACCCGCATGGGCCTTCGAACAGCACAAGGGGTATCCGACGCCGCTCCACCTCAGCCGCTGCGCCGAGCTCGGCCTCAGCCCCATACACCGGCGCAGCTTCCGCATAAGGGGGCTCAGTGATTCTTCATGTAGTCGACGGCCTTCTGAAACTCGTTGAGAAACTTTTCGAGATCTTCTTCGAAGACCACCACCGAGTGCCGCTCGAAACCGGTGGCTCCCTGCTTCTTGCTCTCTACGAGGTTGAGAAAGAGGTCGCCATGACGATTTTCCTTCACGTTGAAAAAGTAGGTCCTCTTATCCGTCGACATTTTTGCGGTAAATACTTCTCCGCGTATTCCCATAGCTCCCCTTCCTTCTGAATAAATGGTATTCTCCGCGATAATATCTCATAGACTCCGAATATGCAAGAATACTGAATCTATTGCCTGTTCCGCAATTTTCGTGCTTGAATAGTGTATCGAAGAGGAGAGGCAAGGAGCGGTGGAATATGAAGGACTTTGATCACGAGGCTTTCAAGAAGCGATGTGTGAACGACGAAGAGCTCGAACGGACCATAATGGAGGGGAGTATCCCCAACATTCCCGAACAGCTTCAGAAGATCGATGAGGCGTATGAGAGCGGCGATGCCTACAGGCTCGAAAGAGCCGCCCACGGCCTAAAGGGGACCTCCGGTACCCTCAGCGCGCTCGAGCTGCAGGAGACCGCCATGGCCATAGAGATGTCCGCAAAGAGCGGAGAGGTGAAGCAGGAGGTCGAGCAGTTCAAATCGACCGCCCGGGAGAACTACCGTGCCTTTATCGAGGCGGTGGTTGCGGCGGGCTTGTACGAGCAGTAGTCCCGGGAGAGGAGAGGAAGCACCTCTACTTTTTTTCTTCCCGCCGAAACCGGTCGAGAGTAGTTTCCTCGAAGACAGGAGGCTCCTCCTCGCCCTGCTCCCTCAACTTCTCCAGCATGTGTATGACCCGCTCTCCGAGCACCGGATGGAGGAAATGGGGAGCCACGTCGGCGAGCGGCTTTATCACGAACATGCGTCGGTGGAGCCGCGGATGCGGCACGACGATCTCTTCGAAAGAGGTGATGATGTCGTCGATGAAGAGCACATCCAGATCGATGGTCCGCGGGCCCCAACGCTGGGTACGCACCCTTCTGAGAGACTTCTCGAATGAGAGGAGGATGGTCACAAGTGAGCGGGGAGGAAGCAGGGTCTGTACCTTCGCCACCGCATTGAGGAAGCTCGGCTGATCTGTAACGCCGACCGGAGCTGTCTCGTATACCGGAGAGACGTTGACTACCCTGGTCAAATCGCTCTTGTCGATTGCGTCGAGAGCGGAGGACAGATAATCGAGACGATTCTCTATGTTTGAACCGAGCCCGATGTAGGCCTCTCGCCACTGCCGTTCGATCTCCACTCCGACATACTCCACATTGCGCCCCACGGGCGCCCAGGGCTTCTTGAGGATCAGGGAGACGTGCCGGACCATCCGGTAGTTGAGGAGAATGTAAGTGGCCAGCTCCTCCGCGCTCCGCTCCATCAGCTTGTGGGTGTTGTTGGAGAACTGCTCCTCCAACTCTCGGCAGAGTCGCACCGAATCTATGGTGTTCGATATCCGGTCGGTAATACCCGCCAACTTCAAATCGAGGAGGAGCTCGGCGGATATGACGAACTTCTCCCCCTCCTTGTCCTCCTCGGGGTGTACGCCGCGATAGCCGAATACCTCGAGATCCTTTATCACCAACTTGTCCATCTCTCTAGTCTCCTCCCCTCACTATTCGATCGGTCATGCGTACGGCACGGGCGTTCTGCCTCACGTCATGCACCCGCACGAAGCTGCATCCCTCCCGTATACCCAGAACGGTGGTGGCGATGGTCCCCTCCACCCTCTCGTCCTTCGGCAGATCGAGGGTCTTGCCGATCATCGACTTCCGCGAAGCCCCGAGCAGCCATGGGAAACCGAGCTCGTTCAAACGGAAGAGATTACGCATGATGACGATGTTGTCCTCGACGCCCTTACCGAATCCGATTCCCGGATCGAGTATGATGCGATCGCGCCGTATGCCTGCGTGCAGGGCTGTTGCGGAGATTTCTGCGAGGGTAGCAGTTACCTCCTCTACGAGGTTCTCGTACTCCGCCTTCTCCTTGTTGTGCATGAGGCAGCAGGCTACCCCGGTCGTCGATATGACCTCGAGGATGCGCGGATCTTTTCGCCCGCCCCACACGTCGTTTACGAGTGCGGCGCCTTCCGCTACCGCCGCCTCCGCAACCTCCGCCTTACTGGTGTCTATGGAGACGGGCACCGAGAGCTTTCCTCCGAGGGCGCGGATCACCGGGAGCACCCGACGCAGCTCCTCACCGGCATCTACGGGAGTGTGTCCCGGCCGCGTCGACTCGCCCCCCACGTCGATGATATCCGCCCCCTCCGCCTGCATCTGCAGGGCGCGCTCTACCGCCGATTCCACCTCGTCGTACCTACCGCCGTCGGAAAACGAATCAGGGGTCACATTCAGAATTCCCATGATGTAGGTTCGCAGGCCTATCCGGAAGTCTCCGTCACCGATCTTCACACACCGCATGGGGGAGACTATAGCAAGTCCGCATCGGAAAGACAATAATGCGGCGCAGGGCCGCAGAGCCCGTATCCGACCAAACCTAATCCACCCAAACCTTATCCGCCGAACCCTTACCCGTCGAATCCTCGCTCCTCGAGCTCGCAGCCGGAAGTGTTCCCCCGAAATCAGAATCGCTGGTGTTGCACTTTTTTTTGTATTATTATACTATTTTTCCTGTAAATTTATTCACTACTGAGAGGAGAGCCCACATCATGAAGATCAATGCCGGGATATTCGGCGCATCCGGATATACGGGAATAGAGCTCGCCCGGCTGCTCATCTCCCATCCCTTCGTCGAACTCGCGGCGGTACACACACGGACTTATGCGGGAACCCCGTTCGAGGAGGTGTTCGGCAGTCTGAAGAGCTGCACCAGCCTGGTCTGTGAGGACGGAACAATAGAGAACTTTGCCGAGAGCTGCGATGTACTGTTTCTCGCCCTCCCGCACGGAATCGCCTCCCACCACATAACCGAAGAGCTCAGCGAAAAATGCCTCTTTATCGATCTCGGCGCGGATTTTCGTCTGAAGGATCAGGAGCTCTACGAACAGTGGTACGGTGTCGAGCACGGAAATCCCGCTCTTCTCCGACACGCAGTCTACGGCCTCTGTGAGCTCTACCGCGACCGCATAGCCGAGGCAAGGATCATCGCCAATCCGGGCTGCTATACCACCGCCTCCATCGCGGCTCTCGCGCCCCTCTTTGCCGAGGGACTCGCAGAACCGGGTTCGGCGATAATCGACGCAAAATCCGGGGTGACCGGCGCCGGGAGGGGGGTGAATCTGCCCCTCCACTTCTCGGAGGCGAACGAGTCGGTAAAGGCCTACAAGGTCGCAGCCCACCGCCACACACCGGAGATCGAACAGGCTCTGAGCACCTTCGCCGGCGGTGAGATCGCCGTCAGGTTTACCCCCCACCTCATCCCGATGAATCGGGGTATCCTCGCTACCTGCTACGCACGACCGAAGGGCAGGACTCACATCGAAGAGCTCTTCGGGCTCTATCGCGAGTACTACGGAGACGAACCATTTATCCGGCTCCTCGAGCCGGGCGAGTATCCGGAAACCCGCTGGGTGAGGGGTTCCAATTTTCTGGACATCGGATTGCACTACGACGAGAGGACCGATACCATCGTGGTGCTGAGCGCGATAGACAACCTCGTAAAGGGGGCCGCCGGTCAGGCCGTGCAGAACATGAACATACGTTTCGGTCTCGACGAGACGGAGGGGCTGCTCCAGCTGCCCCTCTTTCCTTGAGCCGAGCCTCAATCACAGCCCGACATGCAGCCCGAGCCGCAACGGCCGTTTCGGCCGGCGGCGAGGGGTCCCCGAGGAGTGGAGCTTCAATGAAGGATCGGAGAGATAAAGAAAGAGAAGAGCACGAGGCATCGCGGCTGCAGTCTGCGGGAGGGGAGAAACCCCCTCCACTGCCCTCCGGGTTTACCGCATCCGGTTTTACGGGAGGAGTGAAGAAGACCGGCCTCGACATGGCCCTGCTCTACAGCGAAACCCCGGCGGTCGCCGGCGGGGTCTTTACACAGAACATAGTGAGGGCGGACTGCGTCGAGCGCAACCTCGAGCTCATCGAACGGGGCGGGCATTTCCACGCGGTCTGCGCCAACAGCGGAAACGCCAACGCCTGCACCGGAACGCGCGGGACAGAGGACTCTCGGGTCTTAGCTGAATCGGCCGCAGGGCTCCTCTCGGTGGATCCCGAGGAGGTACTGCTCGCATCGACAGGGGTAATAGGCGTGCCGTTGCCGATCGATCGCATGCGGGCGGCCCTCGGCAGAGAGGAGCACCTGCCGCACAAAGACGGTATTGCGGAGGCGGCGGTGGCGATCATGACCACCGACACCGTTCCGAAGATCGCCGGCGAGACCTGTCGAATAGGGGAAAAGGTGGTGCGGCTGACCGGCATCGCCAAGGGCTCGGGTATGATACACCCGAACATGGCGACCATGCTCGGATTCGTGCTCACCGACGCGAGCATCTCGAGGACCGCGCTCCAAGAGGCGGTTCGCGTATGCGCGGACCGAAGCTTCAACATGATAAGTGTAGACGGCGACATGAGCACCAATGACATGCTGCTCGTACTCGCGAACGGCGCCTCTTCGGCTCCCCCGATCGAGGCGCTCGACGGAGAGGAGGGAGAGGAGTTTAGCCGTGCCCTCGAGAGGGTGACACGTCGTCTCGCCATCGCGATAGCACGTGACGGCGAAGGGGCGACGAAGCTCTTGGAAGTGCGGGTAAAAGGAGCCGCCGACGAACACGCCGCTTCGAGCCTCGCCCGTGCGGTAACCAGATCTAATCTCGTGAAAACGGCCTTCTTCGGCGAGGATGCGAACTGGGGTCGCATCCTCGCGGCCATGGGTGCGGCCGGCGCCCCGTTCGATCCCGCGACCGTCGAGATCTCCTTCTCGAGCGAAGGTGGAGATGTGACCCTCATGGAGGAGGGGGCCCCTGTGACATTCGACGAGGAGCGTGCGGCGGCCGTGCTCGCAGCACATGAGATCAGGATCCACATCGATCTCGGGGACGGGGAGGCCTGCGCCACCGCCTGGGGTTGCGACTTGAGCTACGAGTACGTCAAGATCAATGGAGATTACCGAACTTAGATCCGAGGATTCTGAGAGGTCCGAGAGGAGAGATGCACAGGTGAAGACCGTAATAGAAAAAGCCGAGATACTGCGGGAGGCGCTTCCCTACATCCGCAGATTCTCCGGTGCAACCATTGTGATAAAGTACGGCGGGAGCGCCATGAAGGATCCCGCGCTCCTCGAGATGACGAGCGGCGACATCGCGCTGCTCAAATTCGTGGGGCTGAATCCGGTCGTCGTTCACGGCGGCGGTCCCGCCATAAACGACATGCTCGAGCGGGTAGGTGTCGAGTCTGAGTTCCACAACGGCTTGAGGATCACCAATGAGGCAACGATGGAGATCACCGAGATGGTGCTCACGGGCAAGGTCAACAAGAGGCTGGTGAGGGCCCTCTCGCACCACGGGGTAGAGAGCGCCGGGCTAACAGGCGAGGACGGGGGACTCCTCACTGCGGTTCCGAAGGGTGGAGAGGGAAACGGCCCGGATCTCGGATTGGTGGGAGAGATACGCTCGGTCCGTACCCGTCTCCTGCAGGTTCTGCTCGCAGAGGAGTACGTGCCCGTGGTGGCTCCTGTTTCCGTGGGGACGGACGGGAAGGTCTACAACATCAACGCCGATGATGCGGCGGTTGCGATCGCCTCCGCGCTGGAGGCCGAGAAGCTGGTGTATCTCTCCGACGTACCCGGTATTCTGCGGGATCCCGAGGATATCGACAGCCTCCTCACCTCGGTCTCGGAGAGCGAAGCACGAGAGCTGATCGGCAACGGCACGGTCTCGGGAGGGATGGTGCCGAAACTCGAATGCGCCATTCGGGCCGTAGGCGGAGGGGTAGGATCGGTACACATACTCGACGGCAGGCTCTCACACTCGCTCCTGCTCGAGATATTCACCGAAGAGGGAGTAGGAAGCCTCATCACAAAGGAGAAGGACTCATGAATTCGACCGAAGACTATGCACAACGTTCCTCACGGGTGTTGATGCACACCTACAAACGAATCCCTATCGCATTCTCCCATGGAGAGGGGGTGCATCTCTACGACGAGAACGGCAAATGCTACCTCGACTTTCTCGCAGGTATTGCGGTCAACGCTCTCGGCTACGGCCACCCCGCACTCATCCGTGCACTACGCGAACAGTCGGAGAAGCTCTGGCACGTCTCAAACCTCTTCGAGATTCCTCAGCAGATCCGGCTCGCGGAAAAGCTCATCGCACACAGCGACTTCTCCAAGGCCTTCTTCTGCAACAGCGGCACCGAGGCAAATGAGGCGGCCCTCAAGCTTGCACGGAAGTACGGCCGGCTCAACGGGAGTGGTTCCCAGATCATCGCCGCCCACAAGTCCTTTCACGGGCGCACCGTCGGCTCCCTCTCCGTTACCGGACAGAGCAAGTATCAGAAGCAGTTCGCCCCCCTGATGGGAGACGTAGGGTTCGTCCCCTTCAATGACAGTGCCGCCCTGCGGGAAACCGTCGACGAGGACACCTGCGCCATCATCCTCGAGCCTCTGCAGGGAGAGGGCGGCATCCACCCGGCCGGAGACGAGTTTCTCCGGACCGCCCGGCGGTTGTGCGATGCCAACGATGCGCTGCTCATGTTCGACGAGGTGCAGTGCGGGCTCGGAAGAACGGGAACGCTCTTCGCCTACGAGCAGAGCGGAGTCCGGCCGGATGTGGTGACCCTTGCAAAGGCCCTCGGCGGCGGTTTTCCCATTGCTGCAGTGCTCTGCACCGAGAAGGCGGCGGTCTTCGAGCCGGGAGACCATGCGGCGACATTCGGCGGCAGCCCGCTCGCCTGTGCCGCTGCAACAGCGGTGTTCATCGAATTGGCGGAAAACGGTGTGACGGAAAACGCGGCGAAAGTGGGGGCCTATCTGCACGAGCGCCTCGGGGAGCTCGCCGAGAGGAAGAGACGGATACGCGAGATACGCGGCATAGGCCTAATAGTCGGGATCGAGCTCGACGAAGCGGCCTCTCCGACAATGAACGCCTGTCTCGAGCGCGGCCTCATCGTGGGCAAGGCGGGAGACAATGTGCTCAGGTTGGTTCCTCCTCTCATCATTACTCGAGAGGATGTAGACACGGCGATCTCGATTTTGGAGGAGGTCTTGTCGTAAAGGTAAAAAAAGCCCGCAGGCACTCGGCTTGCGGGCTCTATTGCTTCACGGCGGATGGAAGATCGACATCCCCATCCGGTGTCCTGGTGAGTCTACATCAGATCTCTGGGCTTCCGTGCGGTGTTTCCAGTTGCTTCGCACACGGCCATATGGCGCATCTTGCCGTTCTTGAACACCGATTTCATTTTGATATTCCCGCCCCAGCGGCTCACGAGCTGCTGAGCACCTTCACGGCGAGCATTCTTGGATACATTGGCAGCCATAGGCTTCCTCCTCGCTAAGATAATTCGGCAAGAATATACTACATTCTCGTGCTGTGCGTCAATCTGTAGGGCGCGTCTGTTGAGGAAATTATTTCACGAGAGTAGAATGGGCCGAGATGAGCAATTTCGAAGAGGGCGAGAGCGCCCGCATTACCCATAGAGACCGGAACACCCCTCATGTACACCCGCTACGGCGGGCGGTAAGACATGTCTTCACCCTGCCCATCTTCCTCTACAGGCACCTGATCAGCCCCCTCCTGCCCGGCGCCTGCATCTACTCTCCCACGTGCAGCGTCTACTCGAGCCGCGCGATCATGCGCCACGGCATCTTAAAGGGGACCATACTCGCCCTCGCGAGGATCTTCAGGTGCGCAGGAGGTCTCTACACCGGCGGCGAGGATCCCGTTCCGGAGCAATTCAGCCTTCACGATGTCGGAGCGAAGTACAAGAAGTTCTGGGCGCGAAAATAGCCGCTATCGAACGCCTCAGCTGATATCCTTCATGAAGGTGGTGAGCACCTGCAGGGCGTTTTCATTGAAACCGCCCTCGGGAATGATGAGGTCCGCATAGAGCTTCGTCGGTTCGATAAACTCGTAGTGTCCCGGGCGCACCACCTCGAGGTACTGCTGCACCACCGACTCTACCGTCCTTCCCCGCTCCTTCACATCCCGCTGCATCCTGCGGATGAAGCGGATGTCGTCGGGAGTATCCACGTAGAGTTTCAAATCGAGCAGGCTACGAATATTAGGCTCGAAGAAGACGAGTATTCCTTCGAAGATCACCAGCTTCTTCGGCTCCACCCGCACCGTCTCCTCTTTTCTCCGGTGGTGAACGAAATCGTACTGTGGCATGTCGATCGGCGTGCCGTTCTTCAGCAGCGAGAGGTGTTCGTAGAGGAGCTCGTTGTCGAAGGCCTCGGGATGATCGAAGTTGAATGCGGTAATGTTGGTGTTGTTGATGTACTCGGCCGACTTGTAGTAGTTATCCTGCGGGATGAAGACGAAATCGGAGACGATCTCCGAAATCTTTTGCACGATCGTCGTCTTTCCCGATCCGGAGCCCCCGGTGATGCCGACCAATTTTACCCGTTCCATATCGATCTTTCGTCTTCAGCCTCTCGGCGCCTTCTCGGGATCCACGGGCCGCCCGTCTCGATACACGAAGAAGAAGACCTTGGCGTTCCTCTCGACCGGATTGATGCCGAGCCGTCCGATGACCGTTCCGGCCTCCACTCTGTCGCCGACCTCGACGAAGGTCTCATCGTTGCCTCCGTAGGCGTAGATGTGGCCGTTGGAGTTCTCCACCATCACCAGCTCCCCGTACCCACGGTAGGGTGCAACCCAGACGACTTTTCCGGAGGAGACGGCAACGATCCGATCGCCGACTTCTCCCTCGATCTGCGTCCCCTTCAGCTTACCGGTCAGCTTCATCCTCTTGCCGGAATGGGGCCACAAGAGGCGCTCACTGCTCGCTCCCTTCTCGTAGCGTACCTCCTGCACGGAGTTGCTCTGTGAGTCCGTCTTCTTGTGCTCATCCTGCACCATCCGCTCGGTGCTCTGCGGGGAATTATCCGGTTCCATGATATCCTCGCCGTTGGGTTCTTTCCCATCGTGAGGAATGGTAATGACCTGTCCCACGTGTATCGCTTCGGTCTTGTTTATGCCGTTTTGCTTACAGAGCTGGTCTACAGAGACGCCGTAGCTGCGCGAGATGCCGTAGAGGGTGTCGCCCTTCTCCACCTCGTGGGTGAAGGGAACCACGATTTCGATGCCGCTGCGCAGCTGTCGGGGATTGAGGATGCCGTTCACCTCTATGAGCTGCTGTACGGAAACACCGTAGCTTCTGCCTATGCTGTAGAGGGTGTCTCCCTTCTCCACGGTCACTGTCGTTCGTTCTGCCGAGGCGGAGAAGAGGACCGCGAGGAGAAGGCTCAGTGTGAACAGGGGCAGTTTCATTCTCATCTCTGTCTCATCATCGGTTTCAGGGTCTATAAACTAAAGAAGCGCTCGCGGATATCGTGATACTGCTCGGGAGAGGCGATGCGCTCGAAGTTTTCCAGGATTGCCTCCATGTCGTGGTTTACCTGCTCTTCCCTCCTGAGAAGCTGCAAGGTCCTGCGGTCATTGAAGAGGAAGCCGAAGAGATAGGAGACGGAAATGAGGAGTGAGAGCGCATTGGAGAGCGTTCCCCCATCGAGGAGAGTACCCGTCTCCTCAATCACGTTCCCCATAGGCAATCGGATCTGCCTCGCCTCTCCCGGGCCGATGTAGACAGGCTCGAACTCCCGATCGCCGAGCACGCGCTCCGAGGACACCGATTGCAGCAAAGTTGAAAGTCGCTCTCCTATGGTATGAACGGCAGAGACGACCTCATCTATGAGAGAGACCACCTCCGCTTCAAGCTCAATGGCCTGTGCGTGCTTGAGCGTGATTTCTAGAAATCTCTTCTTGCTGAATACAGGGAGTTGAAAACTCAGGTCTTCACACTTGCTCGCCGTCGTCTGCAGTCTGCCGAGCTCTTTTCTGAATGGATCGCCTTCAAAGAGACGCACCCTTCCTATACCGGAGAGCTTGATTTGTGAACACAGGAGGTCTTCGAAGACCGAAAGATAGGCGAAGCAGAAACGCTGTAGGAAAATGTGCAGTCTGTCCTGGTCCTGAGTAAAAGAGACTCGCTGTGACGGATCACCGCGTTCGTAGAGCATGCGCAGCGGAGAGAGATCCATGTTGCCGATTTCGTCCTTCTGTAAATAGATACGCACCTTGTAGATCTCCTTGCGTTCCTTTTCCAACACATCGAGTTGCAGCACGAGATTGTGAAGGTGCTCTTCTATCTTTGCATCGGTTACCACCGTGCAGTCGAACTGCTTCGTCTCTATGAGTTCACCGTGCCCGTGGATAAGCAACTCATCCAAACTGTGATACCGTCTGGACCTGAGCATACTCAAAGCAAGCAACGTGTGGTAGAGCGAGGGCTGCATCTCCTGCGCAGTCAGTATCTTTTTTATCATTTTTGGCAGGGAATCGAGGTTCCGAATGCTGCGACGGTTCTTCTCGAGAAGGGTCTGTATCGAAGAATGGATGAGCTCCACGTATTCGCTCCTGTAGTGGAGCAGTAAAAAGAGCTGTTCGATTTTTATGAGCTTGTCGGCCTGTCTCATAACGTTGAAATCGATGGAGGTAAAATCCGACTGCTCGACAGCCTGACAGAGATCAATGAGGATAACCAGGAGGTTGTACTCCTTCTTTCGCAGGAACAACCAGCTGTTGCCCATGAGCTGGTTGAGGATTATAGCGATCTCCTTTGCCAGAGGTTTTACCTTTATCTCGAGGGAGCTCTTCAACTCCCTGTCAACCTTCAGACCGGGAGGAAAAACCGTAGGAACCATGGTCTTCGTGGCATAGCCGAATTCCTTCATCCTGTGATAGTGCTTAAAGAGAAAAGTGAAGTAGCCGAGTTTCTGGAAGTTGTGTTTGAGGGTAAAGTGTTTGCGGATCTTCTTCCTTTTATGCGCGGGTTTGTCTCGCTCCGGTGAAGTGCCGAAATACCTTTCGTTACGACGGTTTCTCTCTCCTGCCTCGTCATGTCTCCTGTTCTTCGACGGACCGGCAGAGCCGGTGCCGGCTCGCTTTTTGTGCCTGCTGGCTGTGTGAGAGTCGTTACCGACCATGGGTCCGGTTTCGGCTTCAGCTTCCGACTCTCCCCGCCCCTCTTCCTCATCTATCCTGCGGATCTGCGCCACCTTCTGCTCCACCGACAGTGAGCTGTCGTAGATCTGCTGCACTTCCTCCTGCCGTTCCGGGCTCCGCTCCTTTCTCAGCAGCGTGCCCAGCTCGATGAGTATATCGGCTTCCCTGTTGAACCTGTTCGAGCCGTTGTTCTCACTCATGCCTACCCCGATGTCTCTTATGCTGCATAATAGGGTACGACCACCCTGGAGTCAAGATACACCGGAAAGCAAAATCGCGCAGCAAAACGGGAAAGGAGGCCTTCTATGTATTCACACCGACCGGCCGTAATGCGTATATTTGAAGTGAGGACGATTATGGGGAAGCTCTTCTTCTTCTTTATAGACGGAATAGGTCTCGGAGAGAACGACAAGACGGTCAACCCGATGCGCAGGTTTCTCTCTCCGTTCCTGGGTAGCCGCAGCTTCTGTAAGGATTCGGTTCCGACGGAGGGGGACTCGTTTCTCCTGTTGCCGATCGACGCATCCCTCGGAATCGACGGTCTTCCACAGTCGGCCACCGGCCAGACGAGCATAATGACCGGCGAGAACGCCGCCCGCAGTCTCGGCTACCACATGACGGCCTTTCCCAACGGACAGCTCATAGACTTGATCAAGCGAAGAAACCTCTTCCATGACCTGCACGAGAAGAAAGTAGCCGCTACCTGTGCCAATCTCTACAGCCAGACATTCCTGGAGCAGAGGAGAAAGCGGCACAAGAACATGCTCCCCGTCTCCACGCTCTCCATGGAATCGGCCGGCATCCCCCTCAGGTTCATGGAGGATTACCGAGAAGGAAGAGCGCTCTTTGCCGACATCACCAACAGCTTCCTCCGGGAACACGGCTACGACATTCCGGTCATCACTCCTGCCGAAGGTGCCCGGCGCATACGTGCCTTGTTCAATGAGTATGAGTTCGTCTTCTTCGAGTACTTTCTGACCGACACCTACGGCCACAACCGCAACTACCGCAGCATCGTCGCGGAGGTCGACATGCTCAACACCTTCATCGAAGAGCTGAAGGGATACGTAGAGGATGAAACCGATCCGATCGATCTGTTAATTACCAGCGACCACGGCAATGCGGAGGACAACCGCACCGGTGACCACAGCCTCAATCCGGTACCCTTCTTCTTCGCATCGCGCACCAAGAGCACACTGTTTGCCCGCTACCGGGCGGAGCTGCATGACCTGACTGACATAAAACCTGCGATTCTCTCCTACTTCGACACCAACTGAACGAGGCCCAATCGCCCGGGATCGTGTCCAGTTCTATTTGTCGAGGTAGCGTACGGATGCGGTGATCTCCTCTCGCCCCAGATCGCCGGAAAGCTGCTCAGCGGAGAGGATGAGCACGAAGGGACGGCCGTCGTAGATACGCGTGGAGCTGACGGTCACTATCTTTTCCTCGTGATCGAAGGCCGGCCCCGTGACCGCTCGCCGCGGCTCGTGGCTCCTGACGACAAACCGGGCATCCACGCCGCCCAGAACCGTCTCGGTTATGTCCGGCCCGAAGACCGTTCCCGCCCCCCTCATATTGGGAGAGGTGCCCATCTCCATTCCCGGATCGCTCCAGAGAATCGTTCTTTCGAGCGACTCGTCGGGCGACTCGAGGGCTGCGGGCGAATCGATCTCTTCTCCTATCCCCCCATGCACGAAGAGGACTCCGCCGGGCACGATGGCGCTCAGCGATAGCTTACGGAGGAAGGGACGAAAGGTCGATTCGAAGAACTCGCGCCAGCTCCCCCTCTTTCTCTCCGCCTCCTGCATGAGCGTACAGGGGCTGAAGGAGGGCTCACCACTCTCTGAGTACTCCTCATGATTGCCCTTGAGCGCTACTACCTTGTGCGGATACTTCTCCAAAAGCATATCGATCCCCTCTATGACTTCCACCCCCTCGCTGCCTCTGTCCGCATAGTCCCCGAGGAACAGCACGTAATCGCTCGCGCGCCTTAAGGAGAGCCCCCGCTTGAGCGAGTCGAGATCTCCGTGAATATCTCCGAATACGATGACTCTCTCGTCCTCCGCAGGCAATATTCGGGCGAGCGAGCCGCTCTTCTGTATGTTGTTTTCTTCATCCATACCTACCTCCTGAAATCTACTGTGTTCGAGACCGAGCCTTCCCTCCGATTTCGCGTTTCCCCCTTTCATACCTCCATACTATGTGCTGTGTCCACGGCGTGCAACAGGTCTCCACAGGCTCACCTGCATCACGGATTACCGCCGTTCTCGTCTCATCCCCCTTTTCCCCCCACCGATTCTCCTATAGCATGGCTGATGATGCTTACGTTGGCGGAATTGACAGCGATTGCACTCGTGTCTCTGGCCATAGTCTGGCGGGGAAGCGAGACCCTCGAGCACACGGCCGAGCAATTGGCATCCTACTACCGACTGCCGGCTATCGTGCAGGGAGCGATCATCGCGGCGGTGGGCTCGAGCTTCCCCGAACTTTCGAGCACGGTCATCTCCGCGCTTCTTCACGGCGAGTTCGATCTCGGCGTCTCGGTCATAGCAGGGTCGGCTATCTTCAACATCCTCGTCATTCCGGGCCTCTCGGGCCTCGTGGCGAGAACGGAGATGAGGACAAACCGCGACATCGTCTACAAGGAAACCCTCTTCTACATCGTTTCGGGCACCACCGTGCTCATCACCTTCGCCTTGGCCGCAATCTATTATCCCCTCGAGGCACACGAGGTAGAGGGCGCCGTAAAAGAGGGAGTCGTCGGCCTCGTCACCCGCCCCCTCATGATGATTCCCCTCCTCCTCTACGTCCTCTACAGCTTCCTGCAATACCACGATTCCATGGACCACGAGGGCGAGGCTCCCCCGGAAGAGGTGAAGGTGGGTAGGCAGTGGCTCATGCTGCTCTTCAGCCTCGTGGCCATTCTCGTGGGGGTCGAGGGACTGGTTCGCTCCGCCATTGGTTTCGGAGCTTACTTCGGAACCTCGAGCAGCCTGTGGGGAGTGACCGTCATCGCGATCGGGACGAGCATCTCCGACACCTTCATCAGCGTAAAGGCCGCCCGCGGCGGGAAGGCGGTCGTGAGCCTGGCCAACGTCATCGGCAGCAACATCTTCGACCTGCTCGTTGCCATTCCCGCCGGCATACTCATCGCGGGGAGCGCCGCCGTCAACTTCTCTTTAGCTGCCCCGCTCTTCGGATTTCTCGCCGTCGCTACAGTCGTACTCTTCGTGTTCATCCGCACCGGCCTTACCCTTTCGAGATTCGAATCCGGTACTCTGCTCTTCTTGTACGGGATCTTCCTCGCCTGGATGGCGGCCGAGAGCTTCGGCCTCATCGATCTGATTCCGATTTAGTGGGCTGCGTTCGGGCGGTTTTAACTGTCGTAGCTCATGGTTCTAGTATATACTCGAGACGCATGGACGCAAGATACAGAGATCAGATCAAGACGAATCAACACGTGTCGGTTGTGCAGAAACAGGACCAGCGCAGCGGCGAGCTCACCGAGGGGATCGTAGAACGCATCCTCACCAAGTCCTCCTACCACCCGCACGGAATCAAGGTCAAGCTCTCTTCCGGCGTGGTAGGAAGGGTCAAGGAGATCCTCGACTGAGGCCGTACCGCCTGAAAAACTCCTCCTGCACCTACCTCAGCGCAGCTACTTCAACGCAGCTACTTCAGCGACAGGTTGAACACGCCGTCCCAGTTCTCGGGCGGAGCCTTTTTGATGAACTTGTCGCAGCGCTCGATATAGAACTGCGAAGGTCCATCCTGGGGGATGATGTCCAAGACCTGTTTGAAGTAGTCTTTAGCCTTCTTCCACTTCCGCTGTTCGAAGACCTGCAATCCTTCGTCGAAGATTTCGAGCGCCTCCTGCATGCTCGAGGAGGTCTCTCGCTTTTCGTCCACCAACTCGTAGAGCCGCACCGGCTCCTGTATACCCACGACCCGCACCATGTCCAAGCGTCTGGCGGCAAAAGGCGCGCCGCCTTCGACGAAAGTCGTCTCGCTCACGAGTATCCAGGTGCCATACTGCTTGTTTACCCCTTCGAGCCTCGCTGCCAGGTTTACCGAGTTACCCATGATCGTATAGTCCATCTTCTGCGCCGTACCCATGTTGCCGACGACCATCTCTCCGGTGTTTATTCCGACCCTGGTGAAGACCGGTGCCGGTGAAAGACGCTCTTCCACAAAGCGCCGGTTCAGCTCCTCCTCCACCTTCTTCATCCGTATGGCCGACCTGCAGGCACGTTCGGCGTGATCCTCGAACTCGATGGGAGCCCCGAAGAAAGAAATGATGGCATCCCCCTCGTATTTGTCTATCGTACCTCTCTGCGCCATGATGATGTCGCTCATCTCGGTGAGGTACTCGTTGAGGAGGCCGACCAGCTCGGACGGATCGAGCTTCTCCGAAATGGTGGAGAAGCCCTTTACGTCGGTAAATAGGGCGGTCATGTGCTTCTTATCCCCGCCGAGGGCGAGTTTGTCGGGATCCGAGAGCAGATCGTTTATGACGTCGGAAGAGAGGTAGTGGCTGAAGGCGTTCCTTATGTATGCCCGGTCCCGCGCCGTATGTATGAACTTGATCGCAGTGAGCGCCACGAAGGTAAAAAAGACCGAGAAAATCGGTATGACCGGCGGGAGGTAGACCCCAGTACCGACGAAGACCCCGAGATCGGCGCCTACGATGACGAGAAGAAAGATGGTGCCGACGAGAATCGAAAGAGCAGGGGCCATTCTCCATATGAGCAACGTGACGATGAGAGAAGCCACGAAGGCGAGCACCATGCTGTACCACTCCGGCAGCTCGTCGAGAAAGTTCTCCTGCAGGATCGTATTGACGAGAGATGCGTGGGTGCCTACGTTCATGTACTCTTCGGAAAAGGGTGTTACGCCGATATCTGTGGTGGAGGTTCCTACGTGTCCTATGATAATGAAGGAACCCGGCACGTGCTTTTCCAATCTCTCCCTCGATTCTCGGAGTTTCGACATGACATCTCTGCTCGCATCGAAGACCTCGGGGACCTCCTCCTTTATCGAGGCATAGGACTTCGCAGTCTGCTCATCCAGCTGGCCGGAGGCGATGATCGAATCGATCTCGTCTATTATGTTCTCCTCTGCGGATCCTTCGAGGAAGGAAGAGACCGCATCGAAGAAGCGGCGGCGCACCTCGCGGTATTCGTTCATGAGTTCGGGATCTCCGCCGCCGAGAACTTCTTTGCGAATACTCTCGGCATACCGGTATGCCTCCATCGGTGCAAAGTCTCCCTCGTGATACGAGAGATACCCGGCCTCATCCATGATCTCGAGGTTCTCGATGAGTCTGTCCTCGATCTCCGCATTGTAGACCAGCTCGTAATAGCTGAGATGACGGAAACTCTTCTGGTATGTCGTGTGCGGCCAGTTGATCAGCAGATACTGCTGCTCGGTGAGAGGGATCACGATATCTTTCTTTCCGTGATCCGGATGTTCGGCCCCCTCTATGGTGAGGCTATTTTCGCCGGCGACGACCTTTGGGCGGCCGAGCCAGTGGAGCAACGGAGAGAGGGCCAATTGGGGATAGTAGAGACCATCGTGTTCTATCAGGAGCTCGATGCGGCGTCTGACTCCGTCGCTGTCCACCTTTACATTGGGAAATCCGGCTCCCTGAGCGCCGCTGAGAATCGGGTATATGCAGGGCCGTATACCCGCAGCCTCGCGAAAGGTCGACTCCTCGATGGATGTGTTCTCGAGCGTGATATGTTCCCGGGCATATTCGACCAGTGAATCCGGAACGGTGGGATCCTCCTCCGGAAGCATACCTACGGTATAGAAGGCGCTGCCGTGCAGTCTGGCCATCTTTCCGTAGTAGCTGTCGTTATCGCGTGCAATGTCGTCGACCTTGCTGAGGAGCACCTCGCGCGTCTCCGTGGTTATCTGCTGCAGGTCCTGCACGTAGCTCTGCGCCTCCTCCATCGGTATCTGTCCTGAGGCGAGGGCATTGAATAGGTTGCCGATGTTGTCTCGCACCTCGGCGAACTCCTTCTCGAACAGCTCGGGGATCTCCTCTTTCAGCACCTGCGAATTGACTCCCAGAGGGCTCTCCTCGGTGTATTCGATATCGAACACCACATAACGGCTCTCGAATTCCCTCAACAGGAGCAGTCCGTTCGCCATTATGTCTCTGCTCCAGGGCCACACGCCGACCTCTGAGATGGCCAGATCATCTATATCGAGGAGGAGAATGCGATCGTCCTCCTCGATTTCCGGCTTGATGGAGAGAAAGAGGTCGTATACCCGGTTCTCGAAGGTCTGATAGAAGGGAAGAAAGCTGAAAGCCGAGAAGATCACGGCCATTATTACCGGAATGAGAAGCAAAAGCAGTGTCTTACCACGCATTAGAGCCCCCTAGATAAAAAATCGTGTTTTTTTTCATAAGTACAGTATAATGTGAGTATATGCATTTGTATATCTCTTGCTGCATGTGCTTCAGAAAATTACAATTTTTCCAGCTGCATTCTTGAATTGTTCCTGCTTATTTATTAGTATTTTTGTTAGGATAAGTCAAGGATGAATGAAGGGGGAATTCATGAAAAAACGGTATAGAATCTACCTATTAGCCGCAGTGCTTTTCGGGTTCGCACTCACCGTACTCCCGGCGCAATCCAACGAGCTCGTAGACGAGCTCCTCGATCAAGAAAAGACCACCTACGGATTGGCAAGCTATATGATCATCTCTGCTATCGGTGAACTCCCGGAAGATGCGACCGTTCAGGACACGTTGGAAAGCCTGCAGGGTCAGCAGTGGGGTCTCTCTGTGGGGGATGCTTCCGAACCTATACAGCTCGGCGAGTACTCATACCTGATTATGCGGGCACTCGAAATCGAGGGGGGCATAATGTACAAACTCTTTCCCGGCGGGCGATATGCCGCACGGGAGTTGAAATATCTCGATCTGATTCCCACAGAAGCGGTTCCCCGCAGCTCGCTCAGCGGCAGTGAGGCCCTCCTGATACTCAGAAGAGCCATTGACTGGAAGGAGGGACGATCATGAGACAGCACTCAACATACAGCACACTACTAGTCGCGCTTCTGCTGTTCGCAGCCTCGAGTTCCGTCCCGATCTTTTCTGAAACAGTGCCTGATTGGGGAGGGTTCGTCGACAGCTCGAGCGAGTTCGTCAACACGCCGGAGGCCGAATTCGATCAGGAGCTGAAGTCGGGAATATGGCTCTCTACCCGTTTCTCCGAGGCTTTTCGCATTCACAGCCAGGTGAGCTACAGCTACAACGAGGACAGGGCCTTCTTCGCCGACGTCGACAGCCTCTATGCGGGCGGACGGATTCCCCTCGGTCCGGATGAAGAGAGCTCCGCCCTCATGCGATACCGGGCCGGACGGTTTCGTTTCGAAGAGTTCTCCGGTTATGTG
>CAYFVU010000009.1:23615-60933 GCA_964346645.1 uncultured Spirochaetaceae bacterium
CCTCATGCGATACCGGGCCGGACGGTTTCGTTTCGAAGAGTTCTCCGGTTATGTGCTCGATCATACACTCGATGGTGTCCGGATTGAGCTGTCTCATCCGGTCTTTAACTTGAAGCAAGGGTTTGCCTTTACCGGATTGACCTACATACCGAGCTCTTCGATTTTAGTAACGCAGAGCGATTTCTTTCGTCATTCGGATGTCTCAAATAACGGGTACGAGCTGACATCTCCAAAAGCTATTGAGACCTTAGAGCTTACGTTTCCGAATCTTTTTTTCGGACAGAATACTAGATTTAGTGCACTGTTACAGCAGGATCTTTTGCCAACCGACGATAGGATAACCGAAAACGACCGTATTCACACTTTTCATACTGGAGTAGGCATAGATGGAGCCATTGTTCCCTCTCTCTACCACAACATCTTCTACTATCTTAATCTCGGTCAGGGCAAATACGATACTCTTGCACAGCTGTTCGGCGGCGGCCTTCGCTACTACAACGAAGAGCTGCTCTACAGCCGTGTGGAACTGAGCGGTTTTTATTCCAGCGGCGACAAGGAACAGACGAGCTTCTACGGTGGTTACACCGGCGAAGGTACTTCGAGCCATTTCATCGGATTATCATCGACACCGGAGCTCGGCACGGTATTCTCTCCAAAGGTCGGAAACCTCAACGTGCTTGAGCTAAGCTATTCGATAAGGCCATTGGCCGAAACGGGAATACGCACGATAGAGAAATTTCAGACGGGTATCGACGGGCTGATCTTCTTTAGAAATACCTCCGGAAGTATATCTTCAGGAAACACCAATCCCAATTCGTCTGAAGGGTACTTGGGTTCTGAGGTCGATCTCACACTGAACTACAGGCCTTTCTCAGACCTCGGAATATCACTGGCGGGCGGACTCTTCTTCCCCAACGATGACGGAAGCAAGAGTGCACTCTTGGAATCGGAAGAGAGCGTCGAAACGGCCGTTCGGCTCGACGTCTCATTCAGCTTCTAACTTTCTGCTTCTAAAAGGAGGCCGAATATGAACAGGATACAGAACAGCCATAAGAAAATACTAACAGCGATTACAGCAATAGTTTTCACTTGCATTTTTACGTTACCTCTCTTCTCAATAAGCGCGGTAGTGGAGGAGGCGGACGGCAAGGTCGAAGTAAAGGCCCCAGGAGGCAATTGGCAGACCGCAGAAGCCGGCATGGAGGTAAGCAGCGGCACGACTGTTTCTACCGGTTTTAATTCGAAGGCGCTCATCAGCATCGGCGAATCCGTACTCGAGGTGAAGGCGCTGACACGCATGGCTCTCGAAGAGCTCATCGAGCGGGAGGGAACTGTCGACACAAAACTGCATCTGAAGGTCGGAAAGGTAAAGGCCGAGGTAAAATCCACTCGAGGTATGCGGAACAACTTCAGGCTGAGGAGTCCCGTCTCTACCGCCGCAGTCCGCGGGACCAATTTCGAGTACGACGGCTACACGCTCTGGGTAGAAGAGGGCACGGTCGTCATGGGTAACCGCATCGGCCAAAATCGGCCTGTATCCGCTGGTGAAGAGAGCTCGACCGACGGCCTCTCTACCCCCACGAGCGGCGAGGAATTCCTCGCCTCCCTCTTCGAGGTGGAAACGAGCACCTCGGGAGAGGGCGGCCTCAAGCGGGTCGAAACCACCTCAGACGAAACCGCATTCGTCGTCATTACCCTCGATTGGAATTGAGCCCTTGAAGAGGGGCCCAATCCGCAGATCAATCCTGTACTAGTGACGCAGAGGAGGTAATAGGATTGTAGCGCAGTCGGGTGTTCCGACTCGGCAGAAAATACACTTATTCCTTAGTATTTTGATAAGGTTAATGCAATTTTATTAGGATTTTTCCCGGCCATGTGTGCTTCAGGCTAGCTTCTCTACGGAAGAAAAGGAGGAAGATATGAATAGGAAATTAAATCTACGACATGTAGTGCAGATCACATTTATCGCTGCATCGGTAATCATATTCTCATTTTCGTGCAGCGTAAATCCCCGGCCCAGCGGCAGTGTCAGCCCGCAGGTCGAACTTAAAGGTCTCAAGTCAGTATCGGACGAAATATCGTCCCTACAACTCTCCGTGAAAGGTACGGGAATAGACTTCGAGGAGAACTATCCCCCCGGTACAGAAAAGATCGCCCTCACCTTGCCGGAGGCGAAGAACGTGCGATTCGAGGTCAAGGCACCGGTAACGAAATCTCTGGAAGAGACCATTTACAGTTACGGAAATGAGGTGTCCGCAGACCTCGAGGCCGGGAAGAAAAGCGAAATAGAGCTCTTCTTGGCTCCTTACGATACCAAGCTCCTTGTCCCTGATAACACGGGAGGAGAGTTCGGCAATGGTGCACTTTTCCAATTGACCGGCCTCGATTTACCTGAAGATGTGGGAGGCTCTCCCGGTTCTACGCTGGGTGATGACTGGATAGAAGTCCCTACAATTACCGAACCATACGACACTGCCTTGGACAGCCAAGGACGCATATGGTTCTCCTCATCCTCCGACAATCTCACGATGTTCAAGGATGTTTCAGTACTCGAGCCCACGGTTGCTACCACATATCCAAGCGCAGGACTCGTTTTCCACTATCCTACTGATACCCTCTACTCGCTCAACTCCTCTAACAATGAGCTCGCCGCGTTTTCTATTCCCGAGAATCCAAACAATCTGAGTTCTCCGAATACCATCACTCTCACCGATGAGCAGGAAATAACGTTTGTTAATCCTTTTGGCATAGCGGTAGATGAAGATGGGTTCATATACTTCGCCGGGGACAACTACTCCGAGAACACCGCTATCTTCAAACTAGATCCTGATAGGAGTTCGGGAAACAGGGTAGTAGCTACGTTTTCGGGCGCACCATTGGTATTTAGCAGCAACACTGATTTTCTGATAAAGAACGGACAGCTCTATGTGACCAATCATAGTGGAAGCGACGGCAACCTCATCCTCAAGTTCAACAAGGATCTCTCACTGGTCGATTCCTTCGGAGTTTCACATGCAGGCAGCATCGATGATGTAGGCGAGTTTGCCGGACCGAGAAGGTTTATCGGGACGGCGAACCGGTCCATATACCTGATAGACGATTCGACGGGGACCGATGGCGATAACAACATCATCAAGTTCAACGACACGGACGGCAGTGGATGGGATGTGTACACGCCGCAAGATGATAGCATCGACGTGTTCAGCTTCTTTAATCCAGCCACCTGAATTGTACAGTGTAAATAAGCGAAGGGCCCGCGGTAACCGCGGGCCCTTCGCTTACAATGGATTGCTTATGTGAGTGGTAAGCGTGTGTAGTGCAAAAAATGTTTCCTCAGCTCCCATCCACGAGAACCAGATTTACCTTCGCCTCTTTTCCCTTCTTTACGCTGAAGGGCTGTCCGGCGCGCTTTCGAATCGATGTCTCGTAATCTCCTTCCCACGGATCTACCACGTACCAGCCCGGGCCGTTGTACTTGCCGTCGGTTTCAATGGTGAAATCGCTAGAAGAGCTCACCCCGGAAACATCGAACGGCACCGTCACAGTTCCTTCGCTCTCCTGTCCTTTAATATAGAAAAGGTGGGTATACGGTATGGTAGCCTCGTCGTAGTCTCCCTTCTCATCGATGAGACCGAAGAACTGTTGCACCTCCTCGAGCGAGTCGAAACCGCCCATGTAGAGGAAGTAGTCTCTGCCCGAAGGAATGCCGTGCAGGGTGAAGTCGGCCTTGTCGTTCTTTCTCGGGACTTCGATGGCAAAGTAGGGATTCTCCCCGAACTTGATGGTGCCGCTGAGGGCCAAATCGAGCATGATCGACTCGAACTCGTTGTCCATGTCGTTTCCGCCGTCCGCATCCGTTGCAACCATCAGCTGTGTCACATCCTTCAAACTCTCTTCGAAATCCTCGTGTATGACGAAGCCCGCGAGGACGGTGTCGCCGCCCGAACCCTTGCTGCTCATCTCCACATCCAGAACGACGCCCTTATCCTCTTCAGACGATGAGACCGGCGCATAGCAGGATGAAAGGAAAAGCATGGGCAGTGCCAAAGCAATCAGCACAGCACTTGAAATCCAGGCACATCGTCGTGTTCTCTCTCTAATAGTATTCTTCATATCACTACTCCCGCTTCTATTCGAAGCTCACCGTTCCGCCGATGCTTCCGTACTCGACTCCGTCGGGAGATCCGCTTTCTCCGGGCTCCACGAGAAGCTGATCCAAAGGCTGAAAATCAGGCAGGGTTCTAAAGTTCACGGCCATTGACTTCCTTCGGCCCGCAGCTCCGAGGAGCGGATTCCCCTCGCCGTCGGTCGAAGAGTTCTCCCCTCCCGAGACGTTTCCTCCGATGTTGTACACATTGGTATATCGAACGGTCCCGTCATAGACAACGATATTTACCCCGTCGTACTCGAAGAGGGTTCCCTTGACCGCCGCCGTCGAATAGGGGCTGCGCAGTCTGAAATTGTGACGTATCCCCTCCGTGCTCTTCACCTCGGCTCGAACCCTGCCGACTTTCAGATTGAGATCGGTCGAGATCGTCCCCTCCTCCTGCACTAACTCCTCGATGCTCATACGTGTAAGCGGCCGCACCTTGAGAACGGCGGACTCGATTTCTATCCTCGCATTTGAGTTAAAACCGGTAGAAATTCTCGCTCCTACGGGAACGCTCACCCCGACCGTAGCCTTCTTCCAGCTCTCTCCGGGAAGCTGATACTCGACCTTTCCGGAGACCTCCTTGAATACCCCGTCGGCGGCAAAGAGCGCCGAGGAAAACGTGAGGATCACGATGACGATCATCGATAACATAACTAAACATCTTTTCGTACGCATACGCGACTCCTTTTCCGCACTGTAATTTTAGAAGCTTGCGGAGAGCTCGAACTCGAACATATATTCAGGATCCGCATTCTTGCTCCACGCAGCACCCGGAACGAACATTCCGCCCGAGAACCGTGTCGAGAGATCGGAGAGTATGCGCCATGTCAGACCGGCATCATACTCCATTCCCAGAAACCAGGAATCGGCGGATTCCTCCAGAACCATCCAGTCGGCGTTCCACTTGTAGACTCGGAAATAGCTGCTCACCCCGAAAGAGGGCTCTATTCGGCTCATCATCCCTGAGCCGCTGTGAAGGAAGGGCCGCAGGGCGTACTCGAAATTGGCGTAGAGAAGCGAATCGAGTGTCGGATCGACCACCGCTCCTATGGATGGGGTGTTCATCGGGCGAAACTGACTGACCCCGTAGGGAACATCGAAACCGAGATCTATATCGTCGACGGGCGCATCCGGCGTGGCCGCGAGACCGGTGAGACTGAAGCGTGAGGCGAGCCAGTCCTCGCGGAGGTACTGCGAGGTGAAGCCGGTCAGAATCGATATGGCCTCGGACTCCTCGACCGTGCTCGACTGAGATGTGCCGACGGTAAGGAAGGCATCATGATAGAAGTTCCGGAAAAATGCGAAGGACATCAGTGTTCCCCAGTACTGGGTATCGACCGTCTCCGTCGTAGGATCCTCCTCTCTGAGGTCGAACTGGGCCAGGCCGAAGAAGACCCAGCGCCTGAGTGCTCCGAGATCCGTGAAGGTGAGCTGCCCCTGCGTAAAGAGCCGCTTCGGACCGAAGAACTCCTCGTCCTCGTCGAATTTCTCTGTGAAGTCTATGTCGGAGATGCGGATATCGCTCGAAGGGTTGAGCAGCAGTCCCGTGTATCCGCCGTCGAGCTTGATACGCAGCCTGGGAAAGAGGAGATTCACGCTTGCACCGTCGGCGGTGTGGGAGAGGATGTAGCCGGTCGGATCGGCAAAGTGGAAACGACCTACCGAACCCTCCACCACGGATGAGGTACCGAGCAGCGTGGGAAAACGACCCTTGAGGCGAAGTATCTCCACATCGAAGAGGTACGGTCGCTCATCGGTAAAGAGGTAGTAGCCCTGGGCGGTAAGGGAGAGGCTGGAAATGTCGAGCTCCTGCTCTCCGTCGGTCCACAGGGTGACCTTGTTCTCCTGGCTCAACTCCTCTTCGTCGATGGAATCGAAACTCGTGCTGTTGCCGAGCGCGCCTCCCCAGTCCCAATCGTAGGCGGCGAGGGTCAGCGGCAGCGTACAAGCGAGGAGAACCAGCATTACTATCGACAGTGCAAAGTTACGAGCTCTGATCATACCTCACCTCCCGTTGATGCTCCGGTTACCTGCAGAAACCTCTCGAGGATGCGGACTGCGCGCTGACCGGAAAGATCGGCGTTCGGGTAGGAATCGCCCTGCACGACCTCGAGGAAGGCGAGCTCACGCACCGCATATCTCGGGCTCGGAAAGATGGTGTACATGAGACCTCCCGAACGGTCGAAGACTTTCATGAGCAGAAAGGAGTATTCTCCTAGATCGAGTGTCTCACCGGAGGAGCTCCCGGCGAACGAGAGCTGCATTTCGGCCATCATATCTCCAGCTTCCTGAAAGTCCGCCTCGTCCCCCACCTCGCCGATTGCGGAGAGAAGCAGATATGACGCGGCGCCGTAGGTCAATGACTCCTGTGCAAGGATCTCGTCCATGGCCGAGGCGGATTGGCCGAACAGGGAGGGAGAACCGACGAACACGAAGAGTGACAGCACCATGACTGTCTTTAATATGTTCTTTTTCATACACAAATTATATACCAGTGGTTTTAAAAAATCCAACAATTTCGCCTTTCCGGCAACTCTTTTTCATTGCAACTCTTCCCGCCTCATACTACAGTGGTAACATTGGCTTTCGTGCCGAGGAGCGCATGATGAACAAACGTAAAAGACTTCTCCCGGTGGCCTCTCGCCCGCTGCTCTTCGGCCACCGGGGCGCATCCGCACAGGCTCCGGAGAACACCCTCGCGGCATTCAACGCACTGCTCGACTCGGGAATACCCGGTGTAGAGCTGGATATACACCGCTGCGCGAGCGGCGAGTTGGTGGTCATCCACGACTTCGAGCTGAAACGGGTAAGCGGCCGTGACGGCCGGGTCGAGAATACGGTCTGGGAGGAATTGTCCGAGCTCGATGTGGGCTCTTGGTTCGCAGAGGAGTTCGCCGGAGAGAGTATTCCCCTGCTCGATGAGGTCTTCGATCTCCTCGGTTCGAAGGTCTACTATGATATAGAGATAAAGCAGGAGGACCGTGAATGCGGTCTTTTAGAAGAGAGCCTCCGGAAGAAGATCAGTGAAAGAGCACTGCAGGACCGTGTAGTGGTCTCTTCCTTCAATCCATATGCGCTGCGCGAACTACGCAGGCTTGACGGGAACATCTCTACGGCCCTCATTTACACCACCGGGCCCGAGTTTCCCTTCCTCCTGCGGGGAGGTGCCGGGAGGTTCATCAGCCGTCCTACCGCGCTCAAACCGAACATGGATCATGTAACGCGCGGCAACCTCTTCTTCAAGAGGATCCTCGAGGGCTTTCCGGTGATTCCCTGGACGGTGGACGATGAGGAGAGCGCTCGCCGGCTGCTGGACTTGGGGGTAGACGGCCTTATCAGCAACCACCCTGAGCGCCTTCTTCCCCTCGTGAACATACGGTAAAGGTCTTGACCGCCTCCTCGAGCTCGACGATGGCCTGACTGTTCTGCACATTCAACTCCGTCACCTGCTCCATCGAGTTTGAGATCTCTCCGGCGCTCGACTCTATCTCCTTGATACCGCCGTTGACGTTGTCGCCGATCTGTCGGATCTGCTCGAGCGAGGAGTTCACGCTGCCGGTATTTTCCTGGATCTGTTCGGCCTCTTCGCGGATCTCCTCCGTGGTCCCGGCGAGTGAGTTGACCGCATCCATGATTTCACGGCTCCCCTGTGAGAGCTCGTCCATGCTCGATGAGATCTCCTCCATCGCGTTGCTCGATTCCTTCGTGTCCTTCTCGATCCGCTCGAAAGCCTCGATACTGTCGTTGCTCACCTCGTGGACCTTGGCGATTCGCTCACCGCAGCCGCCGATTCGTTCGACGCGTCGGTGACCTCCTCCTCCAGGCGGCCGCTCCTCTCGGAGAGCTCCTGGATCTGCCTGATGATCGAGGAATATTCGTGAATGAATACGTGTATCGCCCGCGCGATTTGAGAGAGCTCGTCCTTCGTGCGCTCCTCCATCGTGTGGGTAAAATCCCCGGAAGAGAGTTGCGTCAGCTCCTGTCGGATTCCGTCCAAGCGCCGTTTCAGCAGGACGAGAATGAAGAGAGAGCTGAGCGCTACGGCGATGATGATGCCGGCGGAAACCGCATATGCACTGTACTTCACGGCCCCCTGTCGCACCTCGGCGCCGCGTTCTATGTCGGAGATGATATTGCCGACGAGGCTCTCGAGATTGTCGCTGAAGTAGATCGAGAGCGTCTTCACCCTCCGCAACTGCTCGTCTACCTCGGGATCATCGTAGTAGTTTGAAGCCTTGATCAGACCGGGAAGATAATCGGGGTAACGGGAGTCGAGCGTATCGACGGCTGCGCCTATCTCATCGACCCTCTCGGCATTTCTCTCCAGGACGTTCTTCATCGCCGCACTTCTGTCGTCGACCCCTTCGACGCTCTCTACGGTATTCGTGTAGAGTCCGGAGTCGATCAGAGTGCGTATATCAGACTCCATCCGCTCGTGGGCATTCACGAAGTTCCCCCACTCATCCATGAACTCGTCACCCACCAACGTATCCTTCAGCTTCGAATTGGCCCGGTGTATACTGCTCCTGAACTGATGCGCCTGTAGCACGAGGCGATCGAAGCTAACCTGACGGTAGTGATAGAAGGACATGATGCCGAGCACCGCTCCTATTCCTACGAGAAAGAGAATGTTAATCATGATCAACCGCGCCTTGATATTCATTGCAACTCCATCCGTAAAGTATCTCGTTCCATAGACTATAGTAATTCCTCGAGCTCACTTCAAACGGAGAATCGTGAAATTTCATATAGCACCAGAGCGGCGTCCACCGGCGCGGGGAGAATAATTTGATATTATCTGTTGACGGATACTGCCTCCGGGTGTACAATAAACCTGTAGTGCAAGCGGTTGCGTAAATATTTTCAAAGATAATATAACTTTAATTCTATATTTAGTAATTATTTAGATTTTTTTAAAATATTTTTTTTAATTAATTGCAATCGGTTGCGTTTCTTTGAGGAGGTCGGGCCATCAATCGGATTACTATGAAGGACATTGCGAAGATCGCGGGAACCAGTCTCTCGACGGTCAGCCGCAGCCTCAACAACCACCCTTCCATATCCGAGGAGACCCGCGCGCGTATCCAGGCGATCGCACGCTCCTACGACTTCGAAGTAAACATGAGCGCCCGCAGCCTGGCCACACGGCGCAACAGCACCGTGGGGGTAATCTATCCCGAGACCCTCGACAACGAGGACAACTTCTCCTACGCGGGCATCCTCCTCCGGAACATACGGGAGATCCTCGAGGAGGCCGGTTTGGACCTCCTCATCTCCTTTACCACACACTACGCAACCGGGGAGAGCAACATTCGAAGACTCATCCGGCAGGGCAAGGTGGACGGCCTTCTCCTCATTCAACCGAGTTTCGACTCCGCCGATTTCACCGCGATAAAGGAGTCCGGCCTTCCCTTCATCCTCCTCCATTTCCTCCCCGAGGGTATTTCCCTCGATGAGATCAACTACGTCTATGCCGACCACATCCACGGCGGATATCTCGCCACGCGTCACCTCTTGCAACTCGGCTGCAGCTCCGTGCTGTGCATAACGGAGAGGGAGCGTCAGTTTAAGGAGAGGACCGATGGGTACCGGCAGGCACACGCCGAGGCGGGAATGCCTATCTACGAGCATCTGATCCACTCGGCCGACGCCACCTACGAGGCCGGTTACCGCAGCATCTACCGGCTCCGGGAACGGCTGCAGGAGATCGACGGGATATTCGCCCAATCGGATATCGCCGCGCTCGGTGCAATGGAGGCTCTGTATGAGCTGGGATTTCACATACCGCAGGACATTCCCATCGTCGGCTACGACGACATACGCATGGCAAATATCGTGCGACCGCGACTTACCACCATACGGCAACCACACAGGGAAATAGTACAGCGCGCCTGCAGCAGACTGGTGGATATGCTCGCGGGAAGGCAAGAAGGGGTGCCGCTGCAGGAGACGATCCGTCCGAGGCTGGTCATCAGAGACAGTACCACACGAGGAGCCGAATGATGGAAACAACGAGGAAGCGATACCACACGAAAACCGACTGGTGGAAAGATGCGGTCATCTATCAGATCTATATCCGGAGCTTCAACGACAGCAACGGCGACGGCATAGGGGACCTGCAGGGAATTATCGACAAGATCGACTACCTCGAAGAGCTGGGGGTAGATGCCCTGTGGCTCACTCCTATCTACCCCTCGCCGGACCGGGATTTCGGCTACGACATCGAGGACTACTACTCCATTCATCCGCAATACGGAACCCTGGAGGACTTCGACCGGCTCATCGAGGAGCTGCACCGGCGGGAGATGAAGTTCATCATGGACCTGGTGGTAAACCACAGCTCGGACCGCCACCGGTGGTTCAGGAGCTCAGAGCAGGATCCGAATGGGCCTTACGGAGATTTCTACATCTGGCATCCCGGAAAGAACGGCGGCCCGCCGAACAACTGGGAGTCCTTTTTCGGAGGCTCGGCGTGGAAGTACTCATCGGTCCGCGGCGAATACTTCCTCCACCTCTTCTCCGAGAACCAGGTCGATCTCAACTGGGAGAATCCGAAGGTGCGCGAGGAGGTCTACCGAATCATGCGCTGGTGGAGAGCCCGCGGGGTCGACGGATTCAGAATGGATGTGATCAACATGATCAGCAAGCATCCCGATTTTCCCGACGACCTACGGGACCTCGTGCCTCCCGCGGTGCGCGGAACCCAGTACGTCATGAACGGCCCCAGGCTCCACGACTATCTTCGCGAGATGCGCAGCGAGGCGCTCAACGAAGCGGAGGTGTTCTCCGTCGGCGAGTGCCCCGGGGCACAGTTCGAGGATGTGGTAGAGCTCTCGAAAACCGACCGATCCGAGTTAGATGCGGTCATGCAGATGGAGCTGATGGAGGTCGACCACGGGCCGGGAGGAAAATGGGACATACAGCGCTGGTCACCCCGAAGGTTGGCAAAGATCATCGAAAAATGGCAGACAGGTCTCGAGGAGAGAGCCTGGCCGGCGGTCTTCTTCTCCAACCACGACCAGCCGAGACCCCTCTCTCGCTTCGGCGACGACATAGAGTACCGATACGAGTCCGCGACAATGCTCGCCACTCTCCTCTTCAGCCTCACCGGAACGGCGTTTCTCTACTACGGCGATGAAATCGGCATGCCCAACGCCGCCTATCCGGACATACACTCCTATCGAGACATCGACACTCTCAACTTCTACGAGATGCAGAAAGATAGGGGTGAAGATCCTGGACGGATCATGGAGAGGGTGCGCTACATGAGCAGGGACAATGCGCGGAGCCCGATGCAGTGGGACTCGAGTGGCCACGGCGGTTTTACCACCGGAGACCCATGGATACCGATATCGGGAAGCCACGGAGAGATAAACGTCGAAGAGGAGGAGCGCGCGGAGACCGAAAACCGCCCCTCCGTTCTCGGCTACTACAAGCGAATGCTCCAGCTCCGCAAGGAGCTGCCGTCGCTCCGGCGAGGTGCGTTCCGCATCGTTTCGACGGATTGCACGAGCTGCGTGGTCTTTACGAAATCGCTCGGCTCCGAGCAGATCCTCGTGATGGTCAACGTCGATCCTGCAACGAGAACGGTGCATCTCGCGGAATCCGGGTGGGCGGATCTCTCTTCCCCGGTGCTCGGCAACTATCACGCTCCTCATTCCGAAGAGCCGGAAGAGGAGCTGCATACATGTGTACTGTATCCCTACGAGGCACGGATATACCGGCTCTAGGGTGAGTAAAGGAATACGTGGTATTCCTTATATTTCTCAAAGGAGGGTACGTACGAATGAAACGTACAGCTACAAAAGTTACCATTCTCTTTACATTGGTCGTCCTTCTCCTTCTCTTTGCGGGCGGAGCAGCCCTTGCAGAAGGACAGAAGGAACAGTCCGATCAAGAGGGAAAAAAGAAAAGCGGGGTTACCGCCACCAACCCGACGGATAACCCCTGGACAAATGGCAAAGACCTGTCCGGAACCAAGGTTAACATTTTCGGCGCGTTCGTAGAACCAGGTTCAAACCTGTTTGTCGAAAGTATGAAGAAATTCGAGAAGCAGACGGGCATCGACGTGCGGTACCACGGTTCGAGCGATTTCGAGTCTCTCATTACCGTTCGTGTAGAGGGAGGTGATCCCCCCGACATCGCCGCATTCCCCCAACCGGGACTCCTGCAGGACTTTGTGAAACGAGGTAAGGTCGAAGACATCTCCGGCTGGTTCGAAGATGGCTACTTGAAGGAGCACTACGACCAGAGCTGGATCGACATCGCCACCATCGACGGCATAACCGCCGGCGTATGGTACAGAGCGAATGTGAAGAGCCTCGTCTGGTACCCGCTCCCCGAGTTCGAAGAGGCGGGCTACGATATACCGAAGACCTGGGACGAGATGATCGAGCTGTCTGAGCAGATGGTCGCCGACGGCAACACTCCCTGGTCCATCGGCATCGAGAGCTCCGGCGCGACCGGCTGGGTAGCAACAGACTGGCTCGAGGACATCATGCTGCGCACGGTGACCCCCGAAAAGTACGACGCCTGGGTCAACGGCGAGCTCGCCTTCAACTCGAAGGAAGTAAAGCGGGCCTGCAAGATCATAGCCGACATCTGGTTCAACGAGGATTTCGTCCTCGGCGGCAGGAACTCGATCCTGACCGTACCCTTCGGCGATGCGACCGAACCGCTGTTCCAGAATCCGCCGAAGGCTTTTCTGCACCGCCAGGCGAGCTTTATCACCGATTTCTTTCCCGAGGGGACAAAGGTCGGCGAGGACGTAGGCTTCTTCTACCTGCCTCCCATCGATGAGGAGCAGGGCAAGCCCGTACTCGGCGCTGGAGACATCATGGGCGCATTCAACGACCGGCCCGAAGTACGCGCGGTCATGCGCTTTCTCGCCACCGGCGATTCAATCAAGGAGTGGGTACAGTCCGGCGGTGTCGTTGCGCCGCACAAGGATGCGAAAATCTCCTGGTACCCGACCGAGGCTAACCGCAAGTATGCGGAGATTCTCCACAAGGCCGACACCTTCCGTTTCGATGGATCGGATATGATGCCCGGACAGGTCGGTGCAGGTTCGTTCTGGAAGCAGATGGTCAACTGGGTCAACGGTGACGATCTCGATAAGGTACTGCAGAGAATAGACGAGAGTTGGCCGGAAGAGTAACAGGTCGAATCGAAAAGAGAGAACACTCCATAGACGCATGGAAGTGATAATGTCAAAAAGTTGAGAAAGGGGCTGCCTGAGGAAGGGCAGCCCCTTTTTAATGCTTCTTATTAATGTCTCTTATAAATGCTTCTTACCTACAGCGCCAACAGCTCCTTTAACCGGTCCGCATTCTCGTACATGCTCTCGTTGTTGAAGAGGCAGAGCACCGTTCCGTAGTTCTCCTCCACCCAACGGAGCTCATCGGCCAACCGTTTCAGCTCCTCCTCTCCGTAGCTGTAGCGGTAGTTGAACTCCTTTTCGTTCAAGCCATGGAGACGTACGTATGCGAGACCTCCCGTCGAGAGCGGTCTCCTGCGCAGGATATCGACCGCCTGGGCCGCTCCGCTCTCCTCGAAGATCGACCGCAGCACATCCGGATGCTCATTCCAGTCACCCCTCGGCTCCCAGACCGGCTGCATACCGCTATCCTTCGCCCTTCTCAGGAACTCCCGTACTCGTCGCTCGTTCTCCTCAGTGTAGTTGAATTGTGCGGGAGTCTGCAGCAGAATCTGCCCCGCCCGAAGCGCCCGAGCCGTAGAAACGGTCCGCCTCCAGGCCTCCTCCACGGAGGGATTCTGTGCCAGGTTTCCGAACTCCTCTATCTGCGTTTCACTCAGCTTATCCGTACGCTTTCGCCACGTCGGCGAGCTGGTCGGATGGCTTACGGCCTGCCACGCCTTAACGGATATGATCAGCTCGTCTCCCGCCTCTTCGCGCCAGCGCGCGGCGGTCTTCTCCATCGGCAGTGAGTAGAAGGTCTTGTTGATCTCGAGCACTGAATAACGGTCCGCATAGGCTTGAATCTTGCTGTCGTAACGCTCTTTCCAGTCCTTGCCAGGTTTGTAGTCTCCGTATCCGCAAGTTCCCACATGTATCATGTCTACAAAATACGAACGGAGCCGCCGGGAGGGCAAGACCTCTTTCGAGCGCCTCGACTCGGCCGAGCAATAACTTGTATAGACGCAGGTTTAGTAAACTTTTGAGATTCAGGTCATCGAGAATTTGACTTTTTTATCTAAAACACCTACCGTATCAAGCAATATCTAATTCCGTAGTCACCATAGTGCTGCGAAAATCCAGAGCCGCTCAAGAGAGCTCATAAACAATTTTCGTTGCATCCCAAAGCTTGTCAATGTGGTCCGCGTGGTCTATGGTAATAGGTATGAAAAAGAGATCCATACTGCCGAAAGCGGCACTCGCCTCCGTGCTGAGTGCGATTCTTCTGCTCTCCTGCAGCTCCCAGCAGGTAAAGGATGTTGCGGGTGAGCCGAAGGCGAAGATAGATAAGATCGAGATTAGCGACATTGACTTCGAGGGAATCGAGCTGCTCTGCAGCTTTATCGTCGAGAATCCCTATCCCGTCGGCATCGACCTCGCAGGCTACGATTATGACCTCCTCGTCGAGGGCTCTTCCTTCGTTTCGGGACGGGAGGATGAGGGCCTCACCGTGGCTGCGGGAAGCAGCTCCAGCGTCCAACTGCCGATATCCTTCACCTACCGAGAGCTGCGGAAATCCGTTGCCTCTCTCGAGGGAAGGGAGAGAGCCGCGTACAGCCTCGAACTCGGCATGGACCTAAACATACCGCTGAGCAAGAGCACGATGCGGATATCAAAAACCTCGGACGGAACCTTTCCCGTGCCGAAACTTCCGAGTGTCTCGATACGGGACTTGGTAATAGAGAAGTTCGGGAATACCACCATCTTCCTGAAAATCGGTCTTCTCATAGGAAATCCGAATGTATTCGAGGCGGAGATCGGAAGCGTCGACTACCTGGTGAGCGTGCAAGAGCGTGAATGGGTATCGGGATCGACCGGCCGCAGCTACGTCTTCGAGCCGCAGGACAGCAGGGTCATCTACGTACCGCTGGAGCTGAACTACATGGAGGTGGGACGGACCGTCGTCGACGTGCTCATCGGCGGACGGGAGCTCGAATACTCGGTAAGCGGGAGCTCCTCGATCGGAGTAAAGACGGAGAGGTTCGAGATACCGAGCTACCCATTCAGCTACGAAAAGACGGGAACCGCCGCGATCATTCGCCCTTAATCAAATAAGTGCTCAATCAAATCAGGGGATTTCAAATCTCATATGATTCCTCGCCCCGTTTCTATCTTTCCATCAGAAGTGGTAGCGCAATCCTATCCCAAAGTCCATGTCGAACTCCGTGGCGGGAAAGAGCGAGAGAACCGGCACGAGCTCGCCGAAGACTTCCAATTGCTCCATCGGGTACCACTGCAATCCGAAGGGGATTCTCGCACCGATCCCTATGCCTTGATCCCGGTCATCTCCATCGGCCCACGAGGGCCCGCTCGTACTCCCCTCGGTGTAGATCTGCAGTCGCGCCCCCAGCCCCATGTACCAGTCGACAGGTTCGACGAGTTGCCGTTTGAACAGCCACAGGTCGCCATGCAAGTGAAGATGTTGTGAAACGTCCCACGCCGCGGCGACGGCTATCCGTTCGTCGAAGAGCAGGCTCACTCCGGTCGGATCCCCCAGCACCACACCGGCGCCGGTATCCGCAGAGAGCGCAACGGGTAAAACCAGGGCGATCACTACGAGAACTACCACACATATTCGTTTCATATATCACTCCTTATCAAATCCTTATCAACTCCGCTTTCCGAATCCGGCCTTGTTGCAGGCCCGCACGAAGCCCTTCGTGTCCTTCGGCGTCATCAGATAATTACGGCCATTGCGCTTCTTCACAGAAACGAAAAGCTCGTCTCCGCTCCTATTACTTCTCTTTCCGCCCGAGGGGGGGAACGAGCGGGAATCGGGGACGGGAATGGGAATGGAGCAGTAGCCGATGACTCTGCCGAAATTGACCTGCGCCTTCATGCGAGTCTCTCCCTGGTGTGCGTCCCTGAGAATCTTCTCCGCCTGGTTCCAGCCTATCGCCTTGACCGAGTCGATCTCATCTCCGGGGATGTGATAGCGCTTGAAGGTCCGCTTTACCCGTATTCCGTCTTCGTCGACACGGTAAGACCAGCCGAGCTTGGAGGTCTCCATCACGATCGCCGTGAGAATGAGAATCGAGAGTAGTACCATGGACAGGCTGAAGCCTCTGGCGGTAAAGACGAGTACTATGACGCTGAATATGATGAAGCCGATTACCAGCGCAACGACTATGTGAGTGCTCCTGCGGCTTCTCATCGGGGCAAAGGTCATCTCTTCCTCCTACCGGAGATAGTATGAGAGATTTGCGCCGGGGTCAATCGGAATCGATCAGCTCCTAGGAATTGCTGATCAGCTCCGCCAATTCCTCGGTGGTCGCCACGGGTCTGCTGCAGTTAAAAGCCCTGCAGAGGTAGGCCGAGGCCCCCGTCCGCTCGTCGGCACGGTAGCCCTCGGTATACGGGGCGATGTGCGAGAGACGTGATGCGTTCTCCGAGCTCTTGCGCAGCACCACGGTCCCCGGCAGATACCGCTTTCGCACGAGCTCCGTCATACGCGCCGCCTCATCGCCGTCCCCGACGATCACGAGCTCTCTCCCGCCCTCTCCCGCAACGGAGGAGAGCGCGGATAGAAACAGCGTCGCGCCGCTCGGTGCCTGTTCGATCTCCCCAGCATGCGCGGCGGCACCTCTCAGCAGGGACTCCTTGAAGCGAGTCTCTCCGGTTATACGGTACAGCAGGGCGAGATTCTCCGCCATGATCGAGCTGCCCGATGGAGACGCCGTGTCGAAGAGCTGCTTGTTCCTGAGGGGAAGCTCCGAGCTACCTTGGTCGCTCAGATAGAATCCACCGTTTTCCTCGTCCTCGAAGAGCGTTACGGCCTTCTCGGCGGTCCGCACTGCCTTCTCGAGAAACTCGTGCGCGAAATCGCTCCAGTAGAGCTCCACATAGGCGGCGGTAAGAAATGCATAGTCGTCCAGATACGCTCGGACCGATGCGTGTCCACCCCGATAGCTGTGCAGAAGCCCTCCCTCTTCATCGTACATTCGCGTCTCTATGAACCGGAGGCTCTCCCGGGCACTCTCCGTATATGCTGGTTCATCGAGGACCCGTCCCGCCCGGGCGAGCGCCCGTATCATGAGGGAATTCCAATCCACGAGTATCTTGTCATCCATGGAGGGGGCCACTCTCTTCTCCCGGCGCCGGAGCAGCACCTTTCGTTTCTCATCCCATCCGGCGATTTCCTCGGCGGGATCGCGCCCGGGCTCTGCATACAGGATATTGCTGTGCTGCGCCTCTGCGCCGACGGGATCGGTCCAATTGCCGTTCTCGTATACGTGAAAAAAGTCGGCGACCTCCCCTCCCGCCTCGCCGAGTATGTCGAGAATCTCGGCACGACTCCAGAGGTAGTACTTCCCCTCCTCTCCCTCGCTCTCCGCATCGAGTGCGGAGAAGAAGCCGCCGTCGGGACCCCGCATATCGCGCAGCACGAACTCCGCGGTCTCGCGGGCCGTACGCTCATACCGGCTGTTTCCGCTGCATTGATACGCATCGAGATACGCCATGAGCAGCATCGCCTGGTCGTAGAGCATCTTCTCGAAGTGGGGCACCTTCCACCCGCGGTCGGTGGCGTAGCGGTGGAAACCGAAGCCGATGTGGTCGTATATGCCCCCCGCTCGCATGTGGTCGAGCGTTGTCTCCGCCATACGCCGTGCGTGGTGGTCCCGCTCGTTCGAAAAGGTAGTGCGAAGGAGAAAGAGAAGCAGGTGGGGCTGAGGAAACTTCGGCGCTGTCCCGAAGCCTCCCCACGATTCGTCGAAGCTCGACTGCAGACGGGTGAGGGCATCCTCGATGCCAACACGGGGCAGCTCATTCGAGCTCCCCTGCCCGTGCGATCTCCCTACCGCATCGATGATGGAGCCGGCGGAGTCGAGCACCCGTTTCCGTTCCTCGTTCCAGAGACGTTCGATTTCGGGAAGGAGCTCGAGCATACCGGCACGCCCCCCGTAGCTCTGCTTGGGGATGTAGGTGGCGGTAAAGAACGGCTCTCCCTCGGGGGTTGCGCAGATGGTCAGAGGCCAGCCGCCGGAGCCGTTGAGCTTGAGGGCAACGTCCATGTAGAAGGCGTCTATCTCGGGCCGCTCCTCCCTGTCGACCTTGATGGGAACAAAGGCTCGGTTCAGCACCCTCGCCACCTCCTCGTCCTCGAAGGACTCTCTGGCCATAACGTGGCACCAGTGACAAGTGGAGTAGCCTATCGAGATGAAGAGCGGTTTCTCCAGCTCCTTCGCCGCTCGCAGCGTCTCTTCGCTCCACATGCGCCAGGCCACCGGATTGTCTGCATGCTGCTGCAGATACGGACTGTGGGAATTCCCTAACTCGTTTTCTTCCATTCGATCTTTTCCTTACATATATAGTAATATATTAATCGGATGAAGAAAAGCACAGCGGTTCCATTTCTCGAGTCCGAGTTCTTGATACGACGGGATATTTCGTGTATGGTGGGCACACTCGTGCAGGTAAATCACCGTGCGCAGGGTATATACATTCACAATAAGGATAATCATTTGACATTTACAGACTTCTCTTTGGGCGATTCGTTGCATTCTGCGGTGGAGGCGATGAATTTCAGCCGGCCCACGCCGGTTCAAGAATCGGTCATTCCCCTCATCCTCGAAGACACACAAGATATCGTAGCCCTCGCACAGACGGGAACCGGCAAAACCGCGGCCTTCGGCCTGCCCATCGCGGAAAAACTTCGTGGAACGTCCCGCAGTACAGGAGCCCTGGTACTCTGTCCGACGAGAGAGCTCGCACTGCAGATCCGCAACGAGCTCCGCTCCTACACCGCCAACATTCCCGAGATGAAGGTAGAGGCCGTCTACGGCGGCGCAGGCTACGGAGAGCAGATCAGCGCACTCCGCAGGGGTGCACAGATAGTCGTGGCCACTCCCGGCCGTCTTCTCGATCTCATACAGAAGAATAAGACCGATTTCGAGGCTCTCCGATACCTCGTGCTCGACGAGGCGGATATCATGCTGAACATGGGATTCAAGGAGGAGCTCGATGCGATCCTCGAGGCTCTTCCCGCCGAGCGGCGTACGGTACTGCTCTCTGCAACCATGCCGAAGGAGGTCGCCGAAATTGCCTCTACCTACATGCGCGACCCCCACACGGTGAGCATGGGACCTAAGAATGCCGCAGCCGAGAGTGTAGAGCACATAGCATTTCCCGTCCAAGCCCGTCAGAAGTATGAGGGGCTGAAGAGGCTCGTCGACTACCATCCCGACATGTACGGGATCATCTTCTGCCGCACCAAGGCATCCACTCAGGAAATTGCAGACCGCCTCGTGCAGGACGGCTACAATGTAGAGTCGCTCCACGGCGACCTCAGCCAGAATCAGAGAGAGCAGGTAATGCGGAAGTTCAAGCGGAAGAACCTGCAGCTGATCGTCGCCACGGACATAGCCTCGAGGGGGCTGGACGTGCAGGACCTCTCCCACGTGATCCACTACGATCTCCCCGACGAGATCGACATCTACACCCACAGGAGCGGCCGAACCGGCCGCGCAGGCAAGAGCGGCACCTCCTACGCCCTCGTAGGTCCGAGGGAGCAGAAGAGGCTCATGCACATCGAGAGGGTAATCCAGAGGAAGATACGCTTCGGCACAATTCCCGAGGGCGACGATATCTTCAGGCGGCAGCTTTTGGACTTTGCCGAGACCCTCAGCACGACCGAGAGCAGAGATGCCCAGCTCGAGGCACACATTGCCGCGCTCAACGAGCGGCTGGGCGACATGAGCCGAGAGGCGCTCCTCCGGAAAATCGTCTCGCTCCAATTCTCGGAGATGTTCGGCTACTACCAGGACCTTCCCGACATGAAGCCGCCGAAGAAAACCGTAGCCGCCTCCTCTCACACTTCATTCAAGAAGGAACGGAGGAAGAAGAAGAGCGGCGCACAGAAGAGACATGAACGTTCGAAAACAGGCTTCGCGGCCAAAGGAGCGGAGGAAGGTTTCGAGAGTGTGAGGGTCAACCTCGGCAAACGAGATCGAGTCGCTCCCCCCGATCTGATCGGCCTGGTCAACCAGAGCGCCCGGAACAGAAACATCGAGATAGGACGGATCAATATCAGCTCTGCGTGGAGCACCTTGCAGGTCGAAGATGAGCATGCAGCCTCGGTCGTCGAGGCGCTGAACGGTTTTACCTACGAGGGGCGAACGGTAAGGGCGCAGATGCGGGCCTCGTGAGAGGCTCCGTCGCGGCTCAGTAATCCGTGCGGAGCCGGTACACCGGCTCCGCGGCATTCACGAGGTCGAAGACGAGACTCAATCCCTTCGTTTATAATTCGTCCGATATCTTACATCCATTCTTCCACATATATATCATTAATGCTACAATACTCGCACATTGCGCTCTGAAGTTTCGTCGCCTACCGTTTTCATGCCGTGTGCATGGGCCAAGGGGCGAATCCGTCGGGCCACCGTCGAAAGGCGTTGACCTCCCGCGTTCGGAAAGGAGCCGTAGGTAAGAATGTGAGTTTCATATCTCTACCACTCCGGACTCGGTACGACAGAGGCGTGTTAAGCTGCGGATGGAGTAGGTGTGTGGCAAAAAAGAAAAAAGACTCAGAACTTCGGGATTTTTCTGAAGTTTTCGATATTACCGTCGGACGTGCAGCCGATAAAGCCGAGCAGTGGAGCTCGGACCCCTCCCGTCGGAAGGAAAGGAGACGGGTGGAGGCTATCCAGGGGCGGGTGCTCGCCGAAGATATCTTCTCCGACCGCGATCTGCCCCCCTACGACCGTGTAGCGGTGGACGGCTACGCGTGCAGGAAGAGGGATCTGCCGGGGCCCCTGCGGCTCTCGGGAGCCGTCGCCGCCGGCGCTACGAGCGGATTGGAGGTTACCGAGGGAACCTGTGTCCGGGTAATGACCGGCGGCGTCCTCCCGGAGGGAGCCGACACCGTGGTCATGATCGAGCAGACCGAGGAGACCACTCTGCAAGGGGAGTCGGAGCGTTTGGAGCCGGCGGATAGAGGTAGGGACGAGGAAACCTACGTGCGCTTCACCGGCACCGATCCGTCAACCCTGCCGTCCAACTTCAGTCCCAGGGGAGAAGACGTACGGAGGAAAAAGCTCCTTCTCTCCCGCGCAACGATTCTCTCAGCAAAACACACGGCACTCATCGCCTCGGTGGGCTACGAATCAGTGGCCGTACATACGCTGCCGAAGGTGGGCCTACTCTCCACAGGAGACGAGGTGGTAGAGCCGGGCTCGACACCCGAGCCGCAGCAGATCCGCAACGCGAATGCCCCTCAGACGGTGGCCCAGCTCGCAGAGCTCGGCATAGTTCCCACCTACTACGGTATTATTCCGGACGATGCGAAGAGCCTCGAAGAGACGATAGCTGAGGCCAAAACGGAAAATGACCTCGTTCTCATGAGCGGCGGCATCTCCATGGGAGATTACGACCACGGCCCCGAGGCGATGGAGAGGAACGGCTTCTCCATTCTCTACGATCGAGTAGCCGTAAAACCCGGTCGTCCCACCACCTTCGCCGTCTCCGAAGAGGCCGACCTCTTCGGTCTTCCCGGCAACCCCGTCTCCTGCTACATCATGTTCGAGGTCTTGGTAAAGCACTATCTCTACCGGCTCATGTACGCAGACTACCGGCCCGCCCGCTGCTTCGCCGCCATGGCGCAGGACTTCGAGCGGAGAAAGAGCACACGCGAGGAGTGGATACTCATCACCGTCGATGAGGCGGGAGACATCCATCCGATCGAGTATCACGGCTCGGGGCACTTCCTCTCGCTCTCGCGGGCCGACGGCATGATCAAGATAGAGCGGGGCCGGTCCCGCATAGAGAAAGGAGCAAGCCTTGCTGTACGACAAATATAAGCGCAGGATAGAGTACATGCGGATCTCGGTGACCGACAGGTGCAATCTCCGCTGCACCTACTGCATGCCCGAGGAGGGTGTTCCCTTCATTCCACACCACGAGGTCATGCGATTCGAGGAGATCGTCGAAGTGGTCCGCACTGCTGTAACCATGGCTGTATGGAAGGTGCGTTTGACCGGGGGGGAGCCGCTGGTCCGCAGGGGAATCGTGGATCTCGTGGCCATGCTCTCCGATATCGAGGGAGTCGAGGATCTGGCCATGACGACCAACGGCACCCTTCTCGCCGACAAGGCCCATTCACTCAAGTCTGCGGGACTGAATAGAGTCAACATCAGTCTGGACAGCCTCGACCCGGTAAAATTTCGGGAAATTACCCGCAGGGGCAATCTCCAGGAGGTGCTCGACGGTATTTTCGCCGCACGAGATGCGGGTCTCTTCCCCATCAAGTTGAACGTCGTCATCCCCCCCGACGGCGACATGAGCGACGCACAGAGGATCTCCGATTTCGGCCGTGAGCACGGATTCCAAGTGCGATTTATTCGGCAGATGGACCTCCGCTCGGGGGAGTTCTCTGTCGTCGAAGGAGGCGACGGAGGTGACTGTGCGAGGTGCAACCGTCTGCGTCTCTCGAGCAGCGGCGTCATCTATCCATGTCTCTTCAGCGACTCGGGTTACGACATTCGGCGACTCGGAATCCGTCAGGCCATCGAGGCCGCGGTGCACGAGAAGCCGGCGAGAGGGATCGTCAGCGAGACCAACACCTTCTACGGGCTCGGCGGGTAGCATATGGAAGAGGGCGAAGCACGCAAGAGAGAGGGGCGTCTCTCGCACGTGGACGAAGAGGGCAAGGCCTATATGGTGGATGTGGGCGGAAAGCCGGCCGTACGGAGAACTGCGGTGGCCGCAGGTTTAATCAGGCTCGCCTGCGAAACGGTGGCGCTCATCCGAGAGAACAAGATAAAGAAGGGCGATGTGCTTACGGTCGCACAGATTGCGGGCATACAGGCTGCGAAACGTACACACGAGCTGATTCCGCTCTGCCACCCACTTCCCATCACCAAGATCGATGTGCAGACGAGTCTCACGGACTCCGGAGTCGAGGTAGAATCCACGGTCCGCTGCACAGGGCAGACGGGGGTGGAGATGGAGGCGCTCACGGCGGTCAACGTGGCGCTGCTCACCGTCTACGACATGTGCAAGGCCGTCGATTCGACCATGCGCATGGAGAATATCCGCCTCGTGGAAAAGAGAAAGGAAGCAAGGCAAGAGGAAGCATCCCAATGAGCATAACCGTAGGATCGATAAACATATCCGAACGCAAGGGAACGGTAAAGGAGCCTGTCGAACGGGCGGAGGTCTACGAACACGGCATCCGGGAGGATGCCCACTCGGGGGACTGGCACCGCATGGTGAGCCTGCTCGGACAGCCGAGCGTCGAGCGCTTCGAACGCAACATGAACCGGCGGATAGGCCCCGGCGAGTTCGGCGAGAACATCACCGTCGAGGGGCTCGACCTCAACGAGGTTGCGGTGCTCGACCGATTTACCATAGGAGAGGCCGAGCTCGAGGTTACCCAGATCGGGAAGACCTGTCACGGCGACGACTGCGCCATTTTCCGGGAGGTCGGCAAGTGCGTGATGCCGCAGGAGGGACTCTTCGCACGGGTCATTCATGGGGGCGTAATCGAGAAAGGTCAGGAGATAGCGTATCATCCGAGGGACTTCGTCGTGCGGGTGATCACCGTCAGCGACCGGGTCTCCGCAGGCTCCTATACCGACCGATCCGGTCCGCGGGCCATTGAGTTGCTGCAGGCAGCCTTCTCGACGAAGCGCTACCATCTGCGCACCGAGTATCAGACGGTTCCCGACGAACAGGCGCAGATAGAGGAGGCCCTTCGCGCCGCTCGTGAGGCGGGGGAGGATGTGGTCATCACCACCGGCGGCACCGGCATCGGGCCGAGGGATGTGACCCCGGAGGCGGTCGACGCAGTCGCTGAGAAACTCGTTCCCGGCGTCATGGACAAGATAAGGCTCGATGCCGGCGCACAGAAGCCCAACGCCCTCCTCACACGCTCTGTCTGCGCGGTCGGCGGCAGCACGATCTTCTACGCCCTTCCGGGCAGCGTGAAGGCGGTCGAAGAGTACCTGCAGGGGATCTTCACCACCCTCGACCACATGGTGGCAATGCTTCACGGCATTGGTCATTGAGAATCGACTTCGTATACTGGAGGAAGCATGAATGACCGAAGAGTAGTGAATAAACAGAACAACAGCGCCCGCTGTCTGATATGCGGGCTCGAAAACAGCTTGGGTCTCTTCACCCGCTTTTACGAGACGGAGGACGGCGAAGTGGTAGCCCTCGCGACCGGCAGGGACGAGCACCAGGGCTATCCGGGCAGAATGCACGGCGGCATCATCACCGCCCTCCTCGACGAGACTATCGGACGCGCGGTGATGATCGACGATCCCGACACGTGGGGAGTGACGGCGGATATCAATGTGCGTTTCAAGAGACCTGTCCCCCTCGGGGAGGAGTTGAGAATCGTCGGACGCATCGACAAGAGTGGAGGCCGTATTTTCGAGGGCTCCGGTGAGATCGTGTTGCAGGACGGGAGCACCGCAGCTACGGCGAAGGGTAAATACGTGCGCATGCATATCGACTCGATTGTCGAGGAGGAAGAGGAGTTCCAGGATGAGCAATGGTTCCTCGAAGAGAGTGAAGAGGATCCCGAATACGTATAGGAGTCCATGACTACGGAGCTGAGTTTTTCCGACACCTGCGAACGATTAGGAAGACTCCTGCGCAGCGGCGCCCTTCCCGGAGCCCGCGCACACGGCCTCCTCGCACCGCACGGAAGACCTCTCGAGCCCCCGAAGTCCGTGGAGTCGGAGCGCCGAAAGCAGGAACATACACAATCGCAGAGTTTGCATGATCCGCGGCACCCACGGCGGGTGCCGCACCCGCCGCGCTCATGGGCCGCGGTGCTCATACTCCTCTACCCGGACGGCGATGTGGGCGAGCCGCACATTCCCCTCATCCTCCGGCCCGAAGACGAGACACCGCACGCCGGCCAGATATCCTTGCCCGGCGGCCGCCGCGAGGGAGAGGAAGAGTATCCTGTCTCTACTGCGCTGCGTGAGTGCCGGGAAGAGTTGGGCATACTCGAAGATCTCATCAGACCGATCGGCTCACTCTCGCCGCTCTATGTCGGGGTGAGCGACGTGACCGTCACTCCGGTAATCGGCTGTACGGTCGAACGCCCCGAGTTCGAACCCGACGAGCGGGAAGTCGAGGCATGCTTCTCGATTCCGATCTCCCGCTTCCTTCAACCGCCCCTCCGGGGGGAGTTCGACGCACGCGGGATCAGGCTTACCGCCCCCTACTATCCCACCGAAGCCGGAAAGGTGTGGGGCGCTACGGCAATGATGCTCTCAGAGCTGGTAAAAATATGGGAGGAAATCGATGAGAGATGAGATGAAGATCGGCGGGAACGGGGGACTTCTATCCGAAGGGCCTCGGGGAGCTGATCGGACGCACCGCAGGTAATCTTTAATCCCACACACGCCGATATTGAAGTGTGGATATTATCGCTTTCTTTTCTAACAGCCTCTATGCGCTCTCTCTTGCTCCCAGCATTCTGGTGGTTACCACCTTTCTGCTCTATTACCTATTGAGCCGCCTCCTTCTACGACGAAAAAGTGGAAGAAGGGTCTCCCGAGCGGTACTCGTGAGCGACACTCTCGCTTTTCCGGCAGTTTTGATTGTCACGCTCATGCTGCTGAACCGCTATTCTCACCTCGAATTCACCAGGCCGGTGCGCCTACTGTTGCTCTCGCTCCTCATCCTGGCCGCCGCTTGGCTGATCAATCGCTACCTGCACAGCTACTTCTGGTCAGGACACTTCGAAAAACGCTACGGCACGCCGGCACCGAAGATCTTGCCGAACATCGTAACAGTGGTGCTCTTTCTTCTGGCGTTCTACGTGATCCTCACCGCCGTATTCGAACGCTCGATCAGCGGACTCCTGGTATCTACCGGAGTGTTGGTGGGCGTCTTAGGACTAGCTCTGCAGAACCTGATCTCCGACTTTTTCTACGGCTTCTCCATAACTATAGAGGATCCCTTTCACAAGGGTGACTGGATCGAGATGAGCGACGGGACCCTCGGACAGGTGATCGATATCAGCTGGCACGCCATCCATCTGCTCTCCTTACACAACAGCCTCTACATCGTGCCTAACAGTGCCATCGCCCGCAACACTATCCACAACCTCTCCAGGCCTGATCAGAAATATGCTCTCTGGCTGACGATTGCCGTAGACTCCGCCTTCCCTCCGGAACTGATCAGACGGCTCCTTACGGAGGCGGCACTCAGCTGCACCGCGGTGCTGGCCAATCCACCACCGGCGGTCAACTTTTCCGACGGCTCGGGCAATCCCTATCACTACACGGTGTACACCTACTTCCGTGATTTCATCACTCACTACCGGGCAAAAAATGATCTCTATATGGCGATACATCAGCGGCTCGAGCGGGCGGGCATTCTCCCCTCCTCTGTCAAGTACGGGGTATCCACCGAAGAGGCTCCGCCGCGGCACTACAGCAAGCCATCGCTACAGGAGGAGTTGGCGAATACCGAGCTGTTGGCACCGCTTTCAGAGGCGGACATCGAACTGCTCGCCTCCTTCGCGTACGAAAAGATCTACCGCCCGGGCGACACGCTCCTCGTCGAGGGAGACACGAACACCTCCATGGTGGTCCTCACAAGCGGCGTGGTGCAGGTGGTCAAAGTCGGTTCCGACGGCCGCGAGGTCGAGTTGGACCGTCTGGGTGTCGGGGAGGTCATCGGAGAAATGTCGCTGATGACCGGTCAACCCCGCACGGCAACGGTCCGGGCACTCGTACCGGTGAGCTGCATCATCGTACCCAAAGAGGGGCTCGAACCGATTTTGGAGCGCAACCCCGGACTCAGTAATGAAATTGCCCGCATCATGGTGGACCGCAAGATGAAGGACCCTACCTTCTCCCGACGAGTGGTGGAGAGTTCCACGCCTACCAGCCAGCTGCTGCGCCTCTACATGGATCGTATCGGCAGACGCATCGCAGACTTCTTCAAGATAAAGGGCAGCTGAGTCTGTACATAGAAGATTACTGAGATCTCCTACCGGCTTGTATCGGATCTCAGAAAGTTATAGACTCTCCTCATAATGAAAAACAGCACACCCACCACGACTCTGCGCCGGCTTTTGGCAATCGCCTTCCCCATGGTCCTCTCCCAAACCTCGGATACGGTCATGCTCTTCGTGGACCGCTTCTTCCTCTCCCGGCTTGGAGAAGCCGAGCTGGCCGCCTCCATGAGCGGAGGTCTCACTCAGTTCATGGTGGGTTCCTTCTTTATCGGCACCATCGGCTACGTAACGGCGGTGGTGGCTCAGTACTACGGCGCCGGCAGGTACGACAAGTGCGCCGAGGCGACCTTTCAGGCAGTTGTACTCTCCTTTCTCGCCTATCCCCTCCTCCTGGCGATCTCTCCCCTCATGCGCTTTTTCTTCGCCTCTCTCGGACAGGCGCCTCTGCAGGTCGAGCTCGCCTACACCTACTTTCAGACACTGATGTTCGGCATAATCTTTCTGGTCCTCCGGCATGCCCTGGCGGGTTTCTTTATCGGTATCGGAAGAACCACCGTAGTCATGACGGCGAACGCCGTCGGTATGCTCGTTAACATCCCCCTCAACTACATCCTCATCTACGGCAAGCTCGGCTTTCCCGCCCTCGGGCTGAGGGGAGCGGCAATAGGGACGATTCTCGGAAATATGGCGATTTTCATTATCCTCGCGGCCTTCTACCTCAGGGGGAAGAACCGTGCCGACTTCTCCACCCACACGGCCCTCAATTTCCGCCCGAAGATTCTCAAGACGCTCCTCAAATACGGAGTGCCGGCGGGTCTCGCGATGTTCCTCAACATCGCCGCCTTCAACCTCTTCGTGCAATCCATGCACTCCTACGGGACAAGGGTAGCGGCGGCGGTAACCATCGCCTTCAACTGGGACGTGGTGGCCTTTCTGCCCATGCTCGGCATGGGACACGCCGTTACCGCCCTGGTGGGACAGAACGTGGGCGCCCGCGACTATAGGGAGGCCCGCAGGTCGGCCTTTATCGGGCTCAAAACTGCGTGGGTCTACTCATTCAGCATCATGGTGGTCTTTATCATCGCAGCCCGGCCACTGGTGGCTATGTTTATTCCGGGGCTCGGGGCCGGCAGCACAGAGGTGAGCTCCCTTGCGGTTATCATGCTCCGGCTCGCCTCGTTTTATGTTATGGCCGACTCGGCGCAGCTGGTATTTACCGGAGCGCTCAGGGGGGCGGGAGACACTCGCTGGGTCATGCTCGTCTCGGTTGCCGTCCACTGGCTCTTCGCCGTCCTCGCGGTTGTGCTTATAAGAGTCTTGAAAGTAGATCCGGTAGTCTCCTGGATCGCCTTTATCGGCTTTATCATCGTTATGGGCATCAGCATGTTCCTCCGCTTTCGCGGGGGAAAGTGGGAGAGCATTCGAATGATCGACGAGGAGGCTCCCCCCCTCATCTACACCGCCGAGTCCTGCCCCGAGTTTATACCGGAGGAGCCGGTGTAGCTGCGATCCTTCCCTCTTCATCACTTCCCGGTAATTATACCACCGTTAATGGGCTCCCGCCGGCTACTGTAGTCTCCATAAGCAAAAGTTCGAAACCTAGCTCTCGAAGCCGGCTTCATCCAATTGACAAGTGCCCAAAGAGCACATAGAGTTGATACATAATGGAACTGTTGACCAATCCCTCCTTTATCTGGGGTCTCGCCGGCTTTATTCTCCTTGCCTCGGAAATGCTCGTGCCCGGCTTCGTGATCTTCTTCTTCGGAAGCGGCGCCCTCCTGACGGCGATCGCCGCGGCAATCCTTCCCCCAGTAGGAGCGAGTTTCGGGCTGCAGGGCCTGATTTGGGGAGCTTCGACCGTATTCTCCCTCGTCTTTCTGCGACGAAGATTCTCCCGCATATTTCACGGTACCGTTCTCAACCCCTCCCGCATCGAGGCTCTCGGGAAGACGGCGGTTGTGAGCGAACGGATTAGCCCGGAAAAACCGGGACGGGTTCGTTATCAGGGGACAACATGGAAGGCGGTCAGCTATACCGAGACCTTTGAAGAGGGCGAGAAGGTCTCCATAGTTCAGGAAGAGGGCCTGACCCTCGTCGTCTCCGCCCTATTTTTAGAGGAGTAGTACATGAACATCATTCTTATCTATGCCCTGGTTCTGCTGGTAATCGTCATCTTTTTCAAGATGATACGGATAGTCCCGGAGGCGGACACCTATGTGGTGGAGCAGTTCGGCAAGTACAAGCGAACCCTCGGTTCGGGGCTGCATCTCGTCATCCCCTTTGTGCAGAAGATCGCCTACAAGGTGGAGCTGCGCGAACAGGTAATCGATGTGGAGCCGCAAATTTGCATTACCAGCGACAATGTGCAGGTGTCGGTGGACGGAATTCTCTACCTCAAGGTGATGGATTCGGAGAAGGCGAGCTACGGCATAGACGACTACCGTTACGCCACCGCCCAGCTCGCGAAGACCACCATGCGCTCTGAGATCGGAAAGCTCGAGCTCGACAAAACCTTCAGCGAACGAGATGAGATAAACGAGGCCATCGTAAAGGCGGTCGACGAGGCAAGCGACCCGTGGGGCATAAAGGTAACCCGGTACGAGATCAGGGATATTACTCCCACCGACACGATAGAGAAGGCGATGGAACAGCAGATGAGGGCGGAACGGGAGAAGAGAGCGGAGATTCTCAGCAGCGACGGCGAGAAAACCGCTCGAATCAACGTCTCCAAGGGACAACGGCAGTACGCCATCAATGTCTCCGAAGGGGACAGGCAGCGCCGGATAAACGAGGCGGAGGGCCGGGCCCAGGGGGTAGAGATAACCTCCGAGGCAACCGCCGAGGGGCTGAGGATCATCGCCGAGGCCCTGCGGCTGCCGAAGGGGAGAAACGCCATGTCCCTGCGCCTTGCCGAGCAGTACATCAACCAGTTCGGCCACATCCTCGAGACCGCCGAAACATCGGTACTGCCCCTCGAGGCGGCGCAGCTGAGGTCGATTGTAGAGGCGGCGGGACCCTTCTTTGAGAAACAGCCCCCCGGCGGCAAAGCCGCAGAGGGCGGGGGCGGCAAAGGAAAGTCGGGCGCCGGCAGCTCCGGCGGCGGTTCGGCAGGCAGCTCCGGTTCTGGCAGCTCCGGCGGCGGTTCAGCAGGCGGCTCCGGCCGAACTTCTCCCGAGACGAGTGCAAAAGGAGGCAGCGCATGAATCCCTTTCTTCCGCTACTCATTCTACTAGGCATATTCGGCTTACTCGCCCTCTTTTTCATCATTCGCAGCATACGGATAGTTCCCGCAAAGACCGCCCTCGTGGTGGAGCGGCTCGGTAAATACGTCAAGACCCTCGATGCGGGTATTCATCTGCTGATCCCCTTTATCGACAAGGTAAAGTTCAAACACAACCTCAAGGAGCAGGCCATCGACGTGCCGGAACAGGAGTGCTTTACCGCCGACAACGTCAAGGTCACCGTCGACGGAGTACTCTACATGAGGGTGGTAAACCCGAAATATGCGAGCTACGGAATTACCGACTGCTTCTATGCCACCATACAGCTGGCGCAAACGACGATGCGCTCGGTGATAGGCCGTTTGGAACTCGACAAGACCTTCGAGGAACGCAACCAGATCAACGGCGAGGTGGTAAAGGCGGTAGACGAGGCCTCCGACCCCTGGGGAGTGAAGGTCTCACGCTACGAGATACAGAACATCAACGTCTCAGAGCCTATTCTCGAGGCGATGGAGGTACAGATGAAGGCCGAGCGGGAGAAGCGCGCGGCCATCGCCCGAAGCCAGGGAGACATGGAGTCGAACATAAACTACTCCCAGGCGGCAAAGGAGGAGGCGGTAAACAAGAGCGAAGGTGAGAAACAGCGACAGATTAACGAAGCCCAGGGAAAGGCCCAGGAGATCCTCTCCATGGCCCGCGCCACGGCCTCGGCCATCCGCCAGGTATCCTCGGCCATCGAAGAGGAGGGAGGAGAGAACGCGGCGGCGCTGCAGCTGACCGAGCAGTACATAGAGAGACTCAAATCCCTCGCACGAAAGGAGACCAGTCTCATTCTTCCCATCGACATTAACGACATGCAGAGTGTTATGGGTAAGATCGAGAAGGTTGTTAAGCTGGAATAAGGCCATGAGCTCCATATGGGCAGAGGCCAACAGAACCGTCTCACCGGAAATTTTTTTACATTGTATCGAAAGAGGTAATTGCCTGACAAAATGAAAAACGATCCTGGAGATAGTATTAGGAGGCAGTATGCATGATAATTTCTGGACTCCAGGATCGTTACTTTCAGCTAAAATTTACATAGTCTTTGTATAGCCTTCTCCAAACAATGTCGCGGATGAATCATCTCCTTCAATCTCTATGGAAGTAATGGTATTTTCGTAATCTTCTTTCCAGCTGTTCCACGTTTCCGGGAGAGTATTGCTATTGACTCCAAGAAAAATGTAGAGGGGTTCCTGAGCCGTTATATGATTCATTGTTATGAGGGTTGTGTTCGGTTCTTCACCCGATTCGACCTTCACCTCATTCCCATATCCCGTCGAAGAGACCAGTACCTGCTCTACCGGTATGGTTCTGTTGATGAGGATTTCAGCATTCGAGGCATCTCCATGCCCTGTATTCTTTATCCTCACGGTGGCCCACACATAATCTTCGATCGTCACCTTATCCGGTTCAACATTATCGATATTATCGAAATTATCTGCAAAACGTTCAGGCCCGCCGAGAAGCATCGACATGGTATATGTTGGCGTATTTAGTGACTCAGCATTATCTTCTGCAAGGGTTTTTGCTTTATTCGCTGTGCTGAAAGCCCAGATGAATAGTAGAACTACAACCGCGCCGACAATAAACCTCTTTAATTTAACTTTCCATGGTTTTTCCGCTTCACTCATAATATCTCCTCCTTTAAGGATTGTGCATTAATTGAAAACTACACAAGGCGAATTACTGAGAACTTTCAACGCAATTACAAAAATGTCATGTGTTTTGATTATAGAAAAACATAATGAGCTGTGAGGATGGAGGGAGAGACCTTACTTCATTTTTGGAGATAAGGTCTTCCGGGATGTAGATGAACCTCAGTCCGTTCTGAGTCCTTTCATACACAAAGGTCACCTCATGCTCACGTTCTGCAAAGGGGAATACTAACGAAAAGGCTCCTGTGTATGCCTTCCGTAATTCTGGTGCAAGTACTACATCGAACTCGAGTCGTCCCTCTTCACCTGCTTCCGCCGGTAAGATGTGCTCGGGGACGTCTTCACGCCATTTCCATGTGACCGTAAATTTTTCCTTAAAATGAAGAGCGCCGTAATGAGAGCTTACATAATGAGTTCCTTTTTCGATGAATTTTTTATATTTCTTTATTCTACGCTCTTTTTCAGCCTCTATTGCCTCCTCTACCGATACATCAAGGAGCACGTAGTTCTCACGTACCAGCGATCCTCGAGCTTCATATTCAACCATGATGGTTGTATCATCGATAAATTGAACTCTTAAATCTCCGTTGGAGAAAATCAGGGTTTTCGGAGGAGATACTCGAGCTGTATCGAAGGTAAAAACATACGAATTCTTTATTGTTCCGACATGAATTTTTTTCTTTTCCTCATCAGGGAAAAGACCAATTTGAGGGTCAAAACGTTCCAGGTCGATTCTCTTCTGTCTTACCATGCGTTTCATATAATCGGGGCGCCATTTTGAGGAGAAAAATCTATTACTCAGCTGCTTATATAGATCAGGGGTAGAATCGTGTTCAATTTTTTCTTCTCCTGTTCTGAGAGTAAGGTATTTTCCATAGCTGTATCCTTCATAACCGTCGTGCGTTACTACTCGATACCACGTCCCCTTGTAGGGTTCGTTTTGCCCGGTTACGCTTACTTTATCCACTACTTTTACTTCATCTCCCCTGCGCAGTTTATAGACAGTAGAACCGTCGATTCCGGGTGTTTCCCGTATCCTCAATCCGTTAGCCTCTGCGACTGCATATGAATCAAGATACCGGCTGTACCTTTTGTGAAAAGCAGCTGCTTTCTTCTTGTTTTCGAATTTTGCGATAAATCCTTTTTTTACCGTATATTCGAGGTAATCCTCTATAGTTGAGATGGTATAGGTCTGATCCAAAGAATTCTGACTGTGAATTTCCACTAGGGTTCCGGGTGATAAAGAAAACTCTTCTCCTCCCCATAGGACCACTCCGTAACCTACAAGCATGATATTCCCGCAGGAGGTCAACGAAGAGATAATAAAAATGACAAGGAGTATGATGTTTGATGCTCTCGTTGATGTCTTCATAGTCTTCTTATAGAAGGTTAATATTTCCATATTCTTGCTGTACCATTATAATTAGGTAATATTTTTATGTGGATGAGATAACCCTCGTACGTGGTAGGGTCAGCACGAACTCTGCACCGGTTCCCGTGTTCCGATTGTGGGCACATACAGTACCGCCATGGGCTTCCGCTACCGCCTTGACTATTGTGAGTCCTAAACCATATCCCTTCGTTTCCCCTTTATTCTCGGCTCGAAATCGAGGAGCCCATATATCTTCTATGTTATCAAAATCCAAGCCGTCACCCTCATCTTGAATAATGATTTCAACATTCTCGTCATGCTGCTGCAGACTTATTCTCACAGTAGAATCGGGGGCTGTGTATTTTATCGCATTGTCGAGAAGGTTTCCTACCGCCTGTTGAATCCGGTTAGGGTCAACCTTCATATAGAGATGCTCCGGAAAATGAGTCTCTATCGATACATTCTTGGACTCGGCGACATATTCATAGACCTCAGCCGCCTCTTCGCATAAGAGGGCTATATCTGTTTCCTTTTCTTCAATTTCAACCATGCCGGACTCCGCCACTGAAGCATCGAGGATGAGTTGAAGAAGAGTACTGACTCTTTGGCTTTCCTGAATAATGGAGTACAGACTTTTTTGAGTCTCCTCCTCTTCATTTATTTCTTTTACTGCAATTTCGGCCCGAGATTGTATACGAGTCATAGGAGTTCGAAGATCATGAGCTACCGTCTGCAATGTTTCCTTCATATTGTCAATGAGTTTCTCGAGCTTTGAGAACATGCGATTGATCAACTCTATCAGTTCCTCGAACTCTGAGGAGCTCTTTCGCAAAGGAACTTTCTTGTCATATTTTCCCGTGTGGATAACTTCTCTTACGACGCCCACGATATCCGAAATCGGTCTTAACATGGTAGAGGAGATATACCATACTACCAATAGTAACAGTAGTGTCGATGGAATAATCACCAAAGCGAAGGTATTGAGACCGGCTCCAATAACTTGATCACGAAGTTTCGTGCTTCCACCGACCTGAATCGTATAACGCTCGGACAACGACGTGCTTAGCACCTCAACTGTATATGCTTCGCTCGGTGCCTCGAGAATGATTATTTTTCCTTCTTGAGGCAGGGTTATGTCCGATAATCGAGAAAAATCGAATCCCTTCCACCCCTTCGGAGCAGAAGAAAATATCGTTGTATTATCTTCATTTGTACAGATACGTACAAAGTAGGGACTATCCAAACCTAAAGTCGTGTCGAGTTCCACCACCTTCTTCACCATTTTGAGACCGCCTCTTTCGAAGGCATTGTGTAACTCGAGGGATTTATCTTCGATTTCGGATCTCTGGCTCTCTTTTAAGGACTCAAAAGTGAGATAGAGGGTAAGAGCAAGAGGAATAGTCGTGGCAAAGAGAAATATGAATGCAAAAACTACTACGAACTTAATCCTTATAGAAAGACTCTTCTTCATCTTTGAGGACATAGCCGACTCCTCTTACCGTGTGTATCAACTGTTTTTCAAATGGTTCATCTACCTTTTTCCTCAACCTGTGCATGAGAACATCGAGAACATTGGTTTGAGGATCGAAATAAAAACTCCACACATGCTCGAGAATTATAGCCTTTGGCAAGGTTTGACCCTTATTTTCCATCAGTATTTCCAGAAGGGCATATTCTCGTGGCCGAAGTTCAATAAGTTTGTTGCCTCGAAATACCTGACGTTTGTGTGTGTCAATTTCAAGATCAGCGACCCGATAGACTGCTTCGTTTTCTTTACCGACTAATCTTCTATGCAGTGCATTGATTCGGGCAGCTAATTCTGTGAAAGAGAAGGGTTTGGTAAGATAATCGTCGGCACCGACCTCAAGTCCCCGCACCTTATCACTTATCTCTCCTTTGGCACTGAGAATGATAATGGGAATGTTCTCCCCCTTGGTTCTTATGTTTTCAATCAACTGTTCTCCGGACAAGCCGGGGAGCATGAGATCTATAATGGCAATATCGTAGTGTGTGCCTTCTAAAATGAAGAGTGCATCCTCTGCGTTTTCTACTCCATCGGCACTGTAACCGATCTGTCCAAGTCCCTTTACGATGTAAGAGCTAATATCTTTGTCATCTTCCACCACTAGTATACGCATTCTATTCCTCTTTCCTTGTTATAAGATACCACTCTTTAATCTTAAAATGGAACCAGCTTATCTCATCTTCGTCAGTGCCTCCAGCCACCTATCATGTTCCATCGGCTTGTATAGAGATACAAATAGTATATATGGAGACTACTGCATAAACCTTACAAGAACATTACTTTTATGTAATAAAAGTGGCCCCGGGATGGTGTAGAAGCGAACTCCAGTAGAATTCGTTCTACCACCATGCCTCAGCACTTTACTGCTCTGGGAGGAGGATAGCCCCGGGGCCGGGAATTTTACTCTTTGCTAATTCCGATAAAGAACTTACTTCCGTCTCGGATAAAGCCTATCTTGTATTCCTCCGTCGAGGGATCGTTTACAGCTTTGTAGAAGTCCATAAGGGTTTCTATGTTTTTGCCGTTGATTTCCGTAATTACATCGTAAGGCCGAATTCCTCCGATAAAAGGCTTGGATTGCTTTTGGAGGTTCGCAACAAGAACGCCGGAAACGGATGTACCAAGTCTGAGTTGCTCTCTCGCCTGTTCTTCGAGGGGAACAACGATCATGCCGGGCTATAGTTTGTTCTGCTGGGACTGTATTGTCTTTTCATCCTTTCGCTCGCCAATTTCCACCGTTACGGTTTTCTCTTCGCCGTTCCTAATGAGTGAAAACTCGACGTTTTCTCCCGCCTTCATATTGCCGACTACTCTCACGAGGTCGTCTCGGCTCGTGATTTTCTTGTCGTTGATAGCCGTCACGAAGTCACCGGGACGTAGACCTCCCTTTTCGGCAGGCGAGTCGAGGTATACATTGTGAATAAACGCACCGTCTTGGGTGGAGAGCTTCATCTCTTTAGCGAGTTTCTCCGACATATCCGTAACCGTTACTCCCAACCAGCCTTAGTCGACTGTACCCTTTGTGATCATGTCGTCTATAGAATTCTTTGCATCGTTTATCGGAACGGCGAAACCGAGACCCACACTTCCGCCGGAGGGAGCGGCAATCCAGGTGTTGATACCTACGACTTTTCCGTCGATATCTACCAGCGCACCACCGGAGTTACCTCGATTTATTGCAGCGTCGGTCTGAATAAATTGGCTCATCATGTTCTGCGGTCCCGATCGTCCCTTTGCACTCACGATTCCTGCGGTGACACTGTTTACAAAACCGAAGGGGCTGCCGACGGCCAGTACCCAATCGCCGACTCTCAAATCCGAACTATCGCCTATTTCGGCCACCGGGATTTCTTTATCTGAGCTGAACTTTACGAGCGCTAGGTCTCTTCTGGGATCCTTTCCCACTAATTTGGAGGTGTATTCATCACCGTTGTTTAATACCGCATTTATCTCGTCTGCTTTACCTGCAACGTGGGCATTGGTAAGGATGTAATAGGTATCGCCCTTTTGACGTACGATTACGCCGGAGCCCATACCGCGGCGTTTGAACTGCTGCTCCTCTCCATTATCGCCTTGCTGGTTCTCAGGCCTTAGGAAATCCCAGGTCCATCCCTGCCTAGGCATCTGCTGAGTTCGAAGAGATAATCGAGTCCGCAAAAATCGGAAACCTTGTAGCGGCAGAGACCTGACGGTATTTTTCTACGGAGGCAATGTACACATAGGGGCCGTA
>CAYFVU010000010.1:0-2544 GCA_964346645.1 uncultured Spirochaetaceae bacterium
CGAATAAAAAGCTCAATTTGACTGTCTTTATTGCCGAATTTTCTATAGTAGTCGAGTCCGATCTCTCCGAGTGCGATGACCCGGTTGTAGCTCGCTCCTTCTTCTATCTTCTGCATCCAATCCTTGCCGGGATTCGTAACCTCTGAAGGAGAGACCCCGACTGCGTGGTAGACGTGCGAGGCTGTTTTCAGGTTGTCGTAAACCTGAAAAAAGTCGTAGAGACTGTTGCAGATGCTCATGACGTGTTTTACGTCGGCCTGCTTCGCCTCTTGAACGATTAGTAGTTGCTCGATCGGATCTTCATTTATTAGTCCGATGTGTGCATGAGAGTCAAATAACTGCATACTGCTTTCCGATTGTAGGGATTTCGTATAGCTTTTAATTATACGGAGGAAACAGTACCACGAAAATGGTGAGCGGTCAATTGTATTTGACAATTTTTTTACTGCGTGCTACTCTTTCACTGCTTATTATGGGTGAATTATCATTGAGGAGAAGAAATGTCCCCAGCACATCAGTATAAAAAGGTAGAGAAACGGATATTTGCCTTCTTCATGCGGCTCTTCGTACGTATAGGCTCCGCGATTTCCGGGACATTTCAAAGGATCGTGCGGCTGGGTAAGCAGAAATTCACCGTCATGCTTATTCCCCACTCAGAAAAGAAGATCTTCAATTTTCACATCTCCGTATTTTCTCTCGTGTTCATCTCGCTCCTCACTCTCTCCGTCATTACCGCATTTTTCGTGTTCAGTACCAAGTTCAGCGGTGTTTCCGATCTCCTCACCGAAAAATCCGAAAATCTCTCCGAAACCAAGGCGAATCTCGAGCTCGTCCGCGACGAGATAACCGAGCTGCGCAAAGTCTCCCAGGATTTCGAGAAATCACTACAGAATACCCTCAGCTCTTTCGGCTTTCCATCCGCACAGGAGCGCACCGAACCGACCGGCGGGGGAGATCTCGCCTCGTTCATCAATTTCGAGGAGCAGGACTCCGGCATCATGAGGGAGGTGAACGAGCTCCGGAACATCCAGGCAGTATTAAAAAAGAGTCAAGAATCTCTTCAGAAGGTAAAGGGACTGCTCGATTCTCAGGGCGACCTCCTGGTCGATCTACCGACCTTTTGGCCCGTTGAGGGCGGAGTCGGTCGAATAACCAACTTCTTCGGTCCGGAGATTCACCCCTTTACCCAGCAGTGGTACCTGCACAAGGGGCTCGATCTCGCCTATCGACGGGGTAAGGAGATCGTGACCGCCGCGAACGGCAAGGTGGTGGAACGAAAGTACGATGCAATGGGTTTCGGTAATTACATCGTCATACGCCATGCCTACGGTTTCGCCACTAAGTACGCCCACCTCGACAACGTGTACGTAGAGGAGGGTGACGAGGTGACGCAGGGGCAAAAAATCGGTACTATGGGAAACACCGGTCTTTCGACCGGGCCGCATCTCCACTTCGAGGTGCGTATCGGCTCTCAGGTGGTTGATCCGGAGCGGTTTCTCAATGTGCAGTCCGACCTTCAGTAATCTAACAGCCTATCGAATTGGATAAGTCATGAGTGAGCAATTGGATTTACACGGCGTTTTTATTAACTCTATCGTAGGTGAAGGCGCCTTTTTTTCGGGCAATATTTCTCTCGGCGGACTACTCCGCATCGACGGCGATTTTGCCGGCAACATCGACAAGGCAGACAAGGTGCTCGTCGGCAAGAACGGTCGCGCGAAGTGTTCGATCAATGCGGGTACCGTAGTGGTCGGCGGTGTGGTCAAGGGAGACATCGTTGCACGGGAGAAGGTCGTAGTGCTCTCCACCGGTATGGTGCTCGGCAACATTCGGACATCGAGGATCCTCGTCGAAGAGGGGGTCATCCTCAACGGGAAGTGCACGGTCACAACCGGAGAAGATGAGGAGACGATTCCCGGCTCGAGCGGCGTTGATGCCGGAGACAGCGAACAGATAGAGCGGTACAATCCCCTCTCCGCCGTAAAGTAATAAACATGGCCAGAATTCAGCCCACCGGTGCCGGCGATTTTCGGCGTTACCGAAAATCCTCCTCTAAGAAGAGTGAGTCCGACGTGAGAGGAGTGCACAGGTCATCCTTCTCCGAGTTGTGGGAGGCTGAGACGAGTGAGCCGGCCTCTGCAGGGTGGAGCGGACTCCATCGAGAGATAGAGGAGAACCTCGAATCGCTCGTCGATGATGTCCACACCTACGGCGAACGGCTGAAAGAGAGGCCCACGTACGAGAACATACGGAGCTACAAGGAGGCGGTTCGCGATTTTCTCTCCTACGTGATCACCAATACCCTTGAGGTAGAGACGAAGGAGGGCTCACAGTTCAATCCGTTGAAGAAACAGCGCAAGTATACCCTCGTCAAGATCATCGACGAGAAGCTCGAGCACCTCGCCTCCGGTATTATGCAGAATCAAGGTGCTCAGCTCGACATTCTGAGGAGAGTCGAGGAAATAAACGGTCTCGTGGTGGACTTGTTGAGCTGAAGGAGAACACGATGAACGATAATTACGATAGTCAATATACACAAGATAC
>CAYFVU010000010.1:2644-17843 GCA_964346645.1 uncultured Spirochaetaceae bacterium
TACGGAGGGAACGGATATACGTGAGCAGGACGTTCTCCAGGAGAGAGACACTCGCTTCGTCATGGTCAAGTTCCTCCACTCCAGCGAAACCCTCGTCTGCGAGGATGTGCTCGATGAGCGGGTCGAGAAGGGTGACTATGTGGTGGCGGGCAGCCGCTACGGCAAGGACATCGCAGTGGTGCTGGGAAGACCCGCCCATCCGGACAACTACCAAATAGACGAGGCGAAAGAGCTGATCCGCAAAGCCGACAGCGCGGACATGGAAGAGTACGAGCGGAATCTGGTTCGGGAGGCGGAAGCCCTCGAGATCTGCAGGGATAAGGTGAAGAAGCACAATCTCGACATGAAGCTCGTCTCCGCCCACTACCTATTCGATGAGCCAAAGATCCTCTTCTTCTTTACCGCGGATGCACGAGTCGATTTCAGAGAACTGGTGAAGGATCTGGTCTCGGATTTCAAGATGCGCATAGAGCTCAGGCAAATCGGGGTGCGGGACGAGTCGAGGGTGCTCGGCGGGTTGGCCGTCTGTGGGCGTAAATACTGCTGTCACGGCATCACCGACAAACTCAATCCCGTATCCATAAAGATGGCAAAGGAGCAGAACCTCTCCCTCAATTCGATGAAGATTTCGGGACCCTGCGGGAGGCTGCTCTGCTGTCTCGCTTACGAGTACGACTTCTATAAGGAGGAGAAGGCGAAGGTTCCCCGCGAGGGCAATCGGGTTCGTTTTCGCAAGGAGGAGTACAAGGTGACCGAGGTCAACATCCTCTCCCGAAAGGCACATCTCACATCCTACGACGGGGGGATGATAGAGGTACCTTTCGACCGGTTTTCTTGGGACGAGAAGCAGCACAGATGGGAAGTAGACCTCGAAGGTCTGCTCTCATAATTTCCGTCCCTGAAGGGATTTCGCTGTTTTCCGTGCTTGACAGGCAATGGGGAATTTGATACGGTTACCAACCGCAATCAGCGAACAGTTAGATGTATTTATATAATTGGAGGGTATACTCTTGAGTGGATCATTGTCGGCTCAGAAGCGTCATAGACAGAGCCTGAAGAGAAGATTTAGGAACAAAGCGGCAAAGAGCGGCGTGCGTAGCGCAAAGCGGCGCTTCCTCTCCGCGGTAAAGGAGAACGACGTGCAGGCGGCGGAGAACGCCTATACGGAGGTGTCGAAACTCATCGATACCGCAGCGGGAAAGGGAGTGTTCCACAAGAACACTGCGGCACGCACGAAGTCCAGGCTGCATCACAAGCTCAACTATTTGAAGAATCAGTAGTATAGGAAGGAAAATCGAGCACTTAATCATGGATAATAATAAACTTACAAAAGCCGAAATAATAGATAAGATCCATGAAAAGCTCAATGTGGGAAGAGACGACATACACGATGTGATCGATGAGTTCTTCGAGGAGCTCAAAGACGCTCTGAAGGAAGACCGCGTAATTGAGCTTCGTGGATTCGGGACTTTCGAGATCCGTACGAGAAAGGGACGTGAACGTGCACGAAATCCCAAGACCGGAGAGATCGTACCGGTGGTGACACATGGGGTCGCGGTGTTCAGACCCGGGAAAGAGCTCAAGCAGATCGCATGGCCATTGAGAGGCGGTTCGGAATAGCATCTCGGCATCTCGCCTAAAGAGTCGTAACCGTGGATACAGCACAACACACAATCACATCGAGAGGGAAGCGTGTTCGAGAACTGCTCCTGCAGCTGGGCCTCCTCATAGGAGGCGCCCTCGTCTTCGCCCTCTCTTTCCCCAATTTTCTCTCACAGGCAGGCTTTCCGGTACTCGCCTTCGTGGCGCTCGTACCGGTTTTCGTGCTGGTCCATCGAAGCTCCTGGAAGCTGATCGCCGTCTACGGCATACTCTACGGTTTTACGAGCTACGCCCTCTTCAATTTCTGGCTTTCGACTTTTCATCCCTTAGCGATTCTCATCGTGCCGGTCATTTACGCCGTCTACTTTCTACTTCTCTTTCCCCTAATGAAGCTCGCGGACACGCTCTTTCCCCGCTACGGCTACCTGGTGCAGCTCCTGCTGTGGATCGCCTACGAGTACCTCCGCACCCGCGGGTATCTCGGCTATCCATACGGGAACATCGGCTACAGCCAGTACCTCTTTATCCCCTTCATCCAGATATCGGCGATCTTCGGCATGTGGGGGGTCTCGCTGCTCACCGCCTTCCCTTCGGCCTTTATCGGAAATGCGGTAAAGGAGGGAGTCTCCGGATTCCGCAGCTTCTTCCGCTCCCACCGAATCGAGGCGGGGATCTTTGCCGCGGCGGTTGCGGCCACGCTGGTCTACGGTTTCGCGGTTCAGCGGGACTACTCCGATGCGCCGCAGTGGAATGTAGCCCTCGTGCAGCACAATGCGGACACCTGGAAGGGGGGTGTGAGGGCCTACCGCAGGAATCTCGAGACTCTCATCGACCTGAGCAACGAAGCGCTCGAATACGATCCGGAAATCGTCATCTGGTCGGAGACCGCATTCGTGCCGGGTGTAGACTGGCACACGAAGTACAGGACGGATCCCGACCGCTACGAATTGGTTCGCCGTTTCCGCGAGTACATGAAGGATCAGGAAGTGCCCTTCGTAACCGGGAACGACGACGGGCAGCTCGAGTTTCCCCACAAGCCGCCGGTTCTAGATGACGGGACGTACAACAGGGTCGACTACAACGCAGTGCTTCTGTACCACGAGAATGAGTTGAAGACGATTTACCGTAAGACGCACCTCGTTCCCTTCACCGAGCACTTCCCCTACGAGAACACCTTCCCGCGGTTCCACCGTCTACTCGTAGAGAAGGACTACCACTTCTGGGAGGAGGGGCAGGAGTACACAGTATTCGAGGCGAACGGGGTGAAGTTCTCCACTCCCATCTGTTTCGAGGACGTCTTCGGCTATCTCAATCGCCGTTTCGTGAACGAGGGGACGGAGGTTATCGTAAATCTGACAAACGACAGCTGGTCGGGATCGGTTGCCGCCCAGATGCAGCACATGGGCATGGCGGTTTTTCGAGCCGTCGAGAACAGGAGGAGTCTCGTGCGTTCGACGAACTCAGGGATGACCTGCACCATCGATCCGGACGGACGCATAATCGACATGCTCGAGCCCTTTACCAGGGATTATCTGATAAGCTCGGTGCCGGTCTACACGGCCAGGAGGACCCCGTACACCCGCTGGGGTGATTGGTTTGCATGGGCCGCCTTCTGGGCATCGGCGTTGCTACTCGCAGGGGGAGTGGTCTTCCGGATCGCCCGGCGGGATAGATAAAATGAGAATATGCGGGATTGACAACTTACTAGAGTTATAGGAAGATATAGATATATGCAGGAAAAGACAAAAGTTCTTATCGTCGACGACGAGCCCGTCAACCTCGACTTCTTCGATGTCATGCTCGGTAAATTGGGATTCGATGTCGAGACTGCGGAGGACGGCGAGCAAGCCCTGGAGAAGTTGGAAAACTTCTTTCCCGATCTCATTATTCTCGATAATGTCATGCCCAAGCTGACGGGGTGGCAGGTAACCAGGATGCTGAAGAGCGACTCGGAGTACGAACGTTTCCGCGATGTCCCCATTATCATGTTCTCTGCTATGGACGATGTAAAGGACAAAGTGGAGGGCTTCGAGCTCGGGGTCGAGGACTACATTACGAAGCCTTTCAATTTTTCCGAGGTGCTCGCCCGCATACGGGCGGTACTTCGCGGACGGGAGTTGTACGATCAACTCTCGAGAAAGGAAAAGAAGCTCGAGATGGTCGACAGCCTCTACGGCTCGTTTTCCCGCTTTCTCGAAGAGTTGAAGGGGCCGCTCCACGAGATCGAGCGACTCAGTCAAGTGACTTCCGTCGAAGATACCGAGAAGGTCAGAGAGTTCATCAGATATGTGGACGAGGAGACCAAGAAGGTAAAGAAGTCCATAGACGGAGTAGAGCAGGAGATCGAACGGGTAGATCAGGCGGGACTCAAGGAGTCCAACGGCGACGAGGTTCTCAAGGATCTTGACGAGAGGATGAAACAGCATTTTGTCGGACTGAAGGAGAACGAAGGTTCCGTAAACGAGGTGAAATAGTGATAACCGAAGAGAAACGGAAGGTTCTGGATCTATTTACCGAGGGGAGAAAGCAGTATAAGCTGATGAACTTCGAAGAGGCAAAGAAGTACTTTGCCCAGGCCTTAAAGGTCGACCCCGACGATGGTCCTTCCAAGGTCTATTTTGCCCGATGCGATCACTACATGCAGAATCCGCCCCCTGAAGATTGGGACGGAGTATTCGTAATGAAATCGAAGTAGGTCGTTACCTATTTTTACTGGTGTCCGCACGACATGGAGGTTTGCCTCTTGCGGTCGATCGTCCGAAGCGGAGAATCCTATTCCACAGGTTGAAACATGGCGCGAAATTACGGCAGAAACAAAGATGCGGATTATTCGACGGTACTAGGAAAGGCGACGAAGCTCTCGGGAAAGCTCACCTTCAAGGATTCTCTCAAGATAAAGGGGATGTTCGAAGGAGAGATCATATCAGAGGGACGTTTGTACCTCTCCGAAGGATCCCGGATAAAGGCGGATATCACCGCCGAATCGGTCGTCATCGGAGGGGCGGTAGAGGGCAACATTACCGCCTCTAAACGTGTCGAGCTTCTCACCTCCGGCAGACTCATCGGAGACATCAAGGCACCGAGTGTGAGAATAGCCGATGGGGTGCTGTTTCGGGGCAAGTGCGAGATGATCAAGGACCCCGACACCGTGGACATTTTCGCTGCCCCCGTCGATACTCTCAAAAAAACGGTGAGCAGTGCATAAGACGGTACACGCAATACTGTTCTCGCTCGGGACGGAGATTACCGAGGGGATCATTCAGGATACACACGGCCAGTTCTTGGCATCCGAGCTCAGCTCCCTCGGTATACGGGTGGACAAAATTTGTGTATTGCGGGACGGTCCCGAGGCTGCGGCTACCCTGCAGGACGCAATACATAGATACGACCTGGTCATTATTACCGGCGGCCTTGGTCCGACGACCGACGACATAACGAGAGAGGCGGTAGCATCGGCTGCCGGTGTACCGATCGTCTATCAGGAGGAGTTGTTCAACGCCATCGAACGCAACTATGCGCTCTCGAAGGCCAAGGCGAACAGACGTCAGGCTCAGATACCCGAGGGTTTTACGGTCATAGAGAATCACAACGGGACCGCCCCGGGCTTCTGGGGTGAGTTGAACGGCAGCATGGTGGCGGCTCTGCCCGGTCCGCCGAGGGAGCTGCGGCCGATGTTTTTCGACTCCCTGAAGGGGGAGATTGCATCGTTCTTTCATGTTGAAATGAGGGAGACCACGGAGGTCAGTACCTTGCTTATACCGGAGGCGATTCTAGAGGATGTATGCGCCGAGCTCCGTCCCGAACCGGTCGAGTGGCGCACCAGATTCCAGCCTTATAGGATAAGCCTCTACCTCGAAGGGGGAAGCGAGGCGGAACGGAGCGGCTTCGTCAGGAATCTCAAGGAGCGCTTCGGGGATGAGCTGGTAAGAGAGGGTGAGGCAGAGGCCTTCGACCTCCTCAGCGATGCGGCTCGGAAGAAGAGCTGCACGATAGCCGCCGCAGAGAGCTGTACCGGCGGGCTATTCGCTAAGTTGATTACCGATCTACCGGGAAGCTCCGAGTTATTTTGGGGATCATTCGTGACCTACTCCAACGGGGCGAAGACGGGCGTCCTCGGAGTACGAGAGGAGACGCTGCGTACCCACGGAGCGGTTTCCGAAGAGACGGTTGCGGAAATGGCCGAAGGGGTACGTGCCCGGGCCGATGCCGATGTGGCGATCTCTATTTCGGGAGTGGCGGGACCTTCCGGCGGGAGCGATGAAAAACCCGTGGGTACGGTCTGCTTCGGGATAGCCGGAGAGGAGATCGGCGTTCGGGCCTGGACAATGGAACTCGGAACGAGACGAGATATCATTAGGAGACGCTCGGCGGTTGCTGCGGCCCTCCTCGCGGAGTTGGCGATACGTGCACCGGAGCGGCTTGACAGAGTGGAGAAGTGGAACTATAGTTAGGGCCGATTCGGGCCCCGACTCCCCGCAACTCCCGGTTACAACCAGTACATCAATATACAGATTACATACGATTGGAGTTTCCAATGGGAGTAGCAAAGAATGACCAAGAATCCTTCAATTTCGAAAATGAGAATGCAGGTGATGAATCAATGAAAGAGAACGGCAATGACAACGGATCGAACGCCGGCACGCCTACCTCGAAGAAACGAGCAAAGAAGAAGAAAGTGCGGGTAGAACTGATCAAGGATTCCGCCGAGGAAGAGAACGGCAACGGGGCGGAGAACGACAAAGGTGACAACGAGAACACGGAGAGCCGAAACGGTACCGGAGAGAACGGGAGCAAGGGTTCCGGGAAGGATATAGCCGACGGCTCCGATTCCGGAGATGTCGCGCAAAACAGCGACAATCCCGGAAAAGCGAACCCTGAGCAAAACTCCGATCGAGATTCCGGCTCCAATTCCAAATCCAACCCCGATTCCAATTCCAATTCTAATTCTAACTCCTCTTCGGATTCATCGAAGTCGAAGGACGACGAGGATATTCCCTCGGCGGACGAGTTGATACGCAATCAGGGTATAAACAAACGCAAGGGAAAGGGCAAGAACTCTTCCCGAGGCGGAAAGCACGGTAACTCCGGCAAGGGCAACGAAGCGCAGGGCGAGAAGCTTACCATCAACGATCTCGCCAAGATGACCGTCCCCGATCTTCGAGATTTTGCCGCAGAGAGGGGGCTGAGCCGAGATACCCTCATCACCATGAAGAAGCAGGAGATCATATTCTCCATTCTGAAGACCCACACGCAGAAGGGTGGACAGATATACGCCTACGGCTCCCTCGAGATACTCCCGGACGGCTACGGATTCCTGCGTTCGCCGCAGAACAGCTACCTCCCAGGTCCGGACGATATCTACATTAGTCCGTCGCAGATTCGCCTCTTCAACCTGAGAACCGGCGACACGGTAGCCGGCCAGATCCGCCCGCCCAAGGAGGGCGAGCGCTTCTTTGCGATGCTCCGTGTAGAGACGGTCAATTCCGACGATCCGTCGGTCGCCCAGACGAGGGTGCAATTCGATAATCTGACCCCCCTCTATCCGGATTACCGGATCGACATGGAAACGAGGGACGGGGACGTTTCCACACGAATGATCAATCTCTTCTGTCCCATAGGAAAGGGCCAGCGTGGACTCATTGTATCCCCGCCGAGAACCGGTAAGACCATCCTGATGCAGAAGGTCGCCAACGCCATTACGGAGAATCATCCCGAGGTCTTCGTGATCGTGCTCCTCATCGACGAGCGCCCCGAAGAGGTAACGGACATGGAGCGGAACGTCAACGGCGAGGTAATCGCCTCGACCTTCGACGAGCAGGCGAGCCGCCACGTACAGGTCGCCGAGATGGTCATAGAGAAGGCGAAGCGTCTCGTCGAGCACAAGCACGATGTGGTCATCCTTCTCGACTCGATCACTCGCCTCGCGCGGGCCTACAACCAAACCGTGCCCACGAGCGGCAAGATTCTCTCCGGTGGTGTCGACTCCAACGCCCTGCACAAGCCGAAGCGTTTCTTCGGCGCCGCCCGAAACATCGAGCACGGCGGCAGCCTCACCATCGTAGCTACCGCCCTCATCGACACCGGCTCGCGAATGGACGAGGTCATATTCGAGGAGTTCAAGGGTACCGGCAACATGGAGATACATCTCGACCGCAAGATCGCCGACCGGCGCCTCTTCCCTGCTATCAACATCAAGAAGTCGGGCACGAGGAAGGAGGAGCTGTTGCTGACCGAAGAGGAGCTGAACAAGATGTGGGTCCTGCGTAAGGTCATAAACCCGATGGACGACATGGAGATCATCGAGCTGCTCATCGACAGAATGGGCAAGACGAAGACCAACGAGGCCTTCCTCCGCTCCATGAACACCAATTCGGGCGGTGAGTAGCCGACTAGTGGACGTGCCGCCGGAAAAGTGCTATATTGTCCAGTGCGAACAAGAAACGGAGCCGCCTGTGGAGTAATATCAAAAAAGAGACTCCGGGCAGGGGGCATCAGTATAGAGGTTTGGAGGAAACTGTATGAAAGAGGGAATACATCCCAAGTACGAGCTTACCACGATTAGGTGCGCATGCGGGAACGAGATACAGACCCGGTCTACCGCTAAAGACATCGAGGTCGAAATCTGCTCCCAGTGTCACCCCTTCTTTACCGGTAAGCAGAAGCTGGTCGACACCGCCGGCCGTGTCGAGAGATTCAAGAGGAAATACGGTATCAAATAGCCCCGCTATCACCTGTCCGTATGCCGTTCCGAGCCCTTCGGAGCGGTTTTTTTATCAATAGTTCACACGTGCTCTCTATGGGCTGCTCTCTATGGGCAGCACTCTGGATTGATGATTTTTGTTGCATTCACCTCGCTTTTCATTTAATATGAGAATGACATTATATTTCGAATGTAAGGGAAGTGCATGGATGATATTTCCTCTTACCATGTCGCTGAATATGGGGAAGAGCCTGAGGTAATAGCCGAAGCTCCGGGCGTAATTAATGTGCTCGGTGAACATACAGATTTCCACGAAGGATACGTTCTGCAACTAGGGCTCGACCTAAGTGTGCAGGTTGCCATTTCCCGTCGGAAAGACACCTCCCTCAGGTTCCACTCCGCGGAGCTCGATGAGCGAAAGCGAACCACTATCGCCAATCTCAAGTACAAGCGGGAGGACCGCTGGGCCAACTACATCAAGGGAGTCCTCTATGAGCTGCTGCAGGTCGGATCGCAGTTAAAGGGGATGAACATCACCAGTCTCGGCCACGTACCGCAGTCCATCGGTTTGGGCTCTTCGGCGGCCCTCGGTGTCGCCACGGCGCTCGCCGCCCGTGAAGTCTACCAATTCGACCTCGAGGACATCCAGCTGGTGCAGGTGGCCTACCTCTCCGAAACCGCCTTCATGGGACAGAGAGAGAAGATCACCGACCAGCTCAGCTCCTTCTTCGTTACCCAGGATCACGCCCTCTTTCTCGATCTCAGAAGCCTCGATTTTGAGGCGGTCCCGATAAGCCTCGGCGACACCCGCTTCGTGCTCACCGAGAGCGGGGTCAAACAGCAGGGAGTGGAGGAGGAGATCGAGGAGCGCTATGAGCTCTGCAACGAGAGCGTCGATCTGCTCCGCGACCATGTAAACCAGAAGACGCTACGAGATTACACCGAGCAGGATCTCAAGATGGGCATGGGTGTCCTCTCCGAGAGCTCCCGCCGGCTCTGTTCCCATGTGGTCAAAGAGAATGCCAGGGTAAAAGAGGGGCGTGATCTCCTGCTGCGCCGCGACGGTCCCGGTTTCGGCAAGCTCCTCGGACGTTCTCATGAGAGTCTGCGCGACAACTTCGAGGTCTCCTGTCCCGAGATCGACTGGCTGGTAAAGCGCTCATCCGAGCTCAACGGCTGCTACGGCTCGAAGCTCGTCGGTCCGGGTTTCGGCGGCTGCACACTGAGCCTCTTCTCCTCTGAATCCCTCGAAGAATATCAGCAGCGGCTGGACGAATACGAACACATCTTCGGTTTCCATCCCAAGGTCCACTATATACAACCGAGCGGCGGCGCGCGGCTTGTGTTTTCAAAATAACGCGATATACCGTATAATAGTACGATGCGAATCCTACTGAGCAACGACGACGGCATAGACAGTCCCGGTCTTCAGGCGTTGAAGAGCGAGCTCGAAGCCGACCACGAGGTCTGGGTGAGTGCGCCCGAAGGAGAGCGCAGCGGGACGAGCCACTCCATCAGCCTAAAGGAGCCGGTGCGCTTCAAGGAGATAGACTCCCGGACCTTCGGTTGCAGCGGCAGTCCCGCCGACTCCGTGCTCTTTGCCCTCTTGGGTGCCATACCCGTACGGCCGGATCTCGTCATCTCGGGAATTAATCTCGGACCGAACCTGGGCACGGATATTATTTTCTCGGGCACCGCCGCTGCCGCACGGCAGGGTGCCCTCGCCGGCATCCCCTCCGTTGCCGTGTCCGTGGCGCCGCTGAAACCGCCCTATCCGATCAGCGATGCGGCGCGCTTCATCTGCCGGAACGTGCATGTCTTCCTCGATCTGTGGGGGAGCGATCACTTCATCAATGTAAACTATCCGCTCCACGGAAAAGAGAAGACGGAGGTGGCGGTCACCCATCCCTCCCGCAGGATCTATGGAGATTCGGCCTACTCCTGCACGGCACCGAACGGCGACCGCTTCTTCTTTCTCGACGGTGCGGCGGTCCATGCCCAGGAGGAGGAGGGGAGCGACTGGAATGCGGTGCAGGAGCGGAAGATCTCGGTGTCGCCCGTTTTTCTCCACCCTCTCAACGAGGCGGGAAACAACAAGTATCGTGAAACGGAGTTCGTCCTGAATGACTAACGAAGAGGCCTTCGAAACCGGCAAACGGCTCTACAAGAACAAGAAGTACGAACCTGCCCTCGAGCTCTTTCTCTCGGTGGATACGGACCCCTCGGAGGATGCCGAGCTCTCATACTATTTGGGCCTCTGTTACTCACGGCTCGAGCACTACGACGAGGCGCTGCTGCACCTCGAGCAGGTGGTAACCACGCACAACGACTTCCTCCACCTCTACCAGTGCCGGATGCTCCTCGCGACTATCTACAGTATCACAGAACGCTACTCCCTCGCCGAATATGAGTTGCGGCAGCTCGAGGCCAACGGCTTCGAATCTGCACAGGTCTACTCCATCTTCTCCTACGTGCTCTACAAGAAGGGTGAGCTGAAGGAGAGTCTGGAGTACATCGACAAGGCGGCGCAGTTGGAGCCGGAGAACCCGAACGTGCTCAACAGCCTCGGGTTCGTGAAGGCGGAGAACGGGGAGGATCTCGAGAAGGCTGCCGACCTCTGCAAGGAGGCGGTGCGGAAAAAGCCGGACCAACCGGCATACCTCGACTCCCTCGGCTGGGTCTACTACAAGATGGGGCAAATGCAGGCGGCGAAGAACTACATCTCACGGGCCTTCCAGTTGAGCAAGGGGCACGGGGTAATCAAGGGCCACCTAAACGCGGTCCTCGAGCGTGCGGATAAAGAGGGTTAAATAGAATGATGAAGATGATGATGAACGTTCTGCGAATCCGGACTCGTGTGTTGGTGTTCCTCTCTCTCCTTCTCTTTTTCTTCGGAGCGGGAGCGCTCGCGGCGCAGCAGGAAGAGGCTCCTTCGCCGGAGGCCGCAGGAGAAGAGACGGCGCCGGATGAGTTGGAAGGCGGCATAGACATGGACCAGGTCTACGCCGAGCGTGAGTTCGAGTTCGGTGTAAGGGCTTTCCATCGTGGCGAATTCAACCGGGCCATTCAAGCCTTCGAGGAGTCGCTGACCTACAAGCAGGACTTCGTACTGTCCAAGCGTTGGATGGCCGAAGCCTACTACCGCAGCGGATTCGTGCAGACGGCTCTCGACATGTGGCGGGAGCTCGCGGGTACCGAGGGTGCCTCCTCGGCACTTGAGACGAAAATACGTACACTCGAGTATCGGCGCAGCCTCGAGGGGGGGCTTCTCGACGAGCCGGAGTACGTCTCTTTTCACACGGTCGAGGCGGAAAGCGACGGGGTGCAGATCTTCAATAGACCCACCTCGATCATGCCCACCGAGGACGGCGGATTCTACCTCGTTTCTTTCGGCTCGAACGAGCTTCTCAAGTTCAATGCCAACGGAGGTCTCGATGGGAGCCTGCGCGGAGGGCTCGAAGGTTTGAACCACCCCTTCGACATGGTACGTGCCGAGTCGGGACAGCTCTTCGTCACGGAGTTCACCGGCGACAGGATCGTGCGGATGAGTCCCGACGGACGCAGGATACGGCGGTTCGGCGGCACGGGCACCGGCGACGGAAAGCTCCTCGGACCGCAGTACATCACCGACGACGGAAAGGGCTACATCTATGTGACGGACCAGGGCAACCGAAGGGTGAGCAAGTTCGACTACGAGGGGAACTATATCCTCTCCTTCGGCGAGCAGTCCGGCTCATTCGAGGGCTTTCAGGAGCCGACCGGGATTCTGCACTACAAAGACCGCATCTACGTGACCGACAAGCTCCGGGGCTACATGGCGGTTTTCGACGAGAGCGGCAACTTCATTCGCAGCTACGGAGGCGACCGCTTGGAGATGCCCGAGGCTATTTCACTCTTCCGTGAGGGGGAGCTGTTGGTGGTCGACGGTGACCGCATCTACCGTTTCATTCCGGCTCAGGAGAAGTTCGAGCTGCTCAAGGATGTGGAGGGGCCACGGGTCGACCTGCTTAAGGCCGCTAAGGATGCGAACGATAACCTTCTCACCGTTGAGTTCGACAGGAACAGGGTCGAGTGGTTCTCCGATTTCAGCCAAATGTACTCGGGACTCCACACCGAGATAAAGCAGGTGAGGGCCGATGACTTTCCGAACGTGCTCGTGGAGGTGGAGGTTTCGAGAAGGGAGGGACCGCCTTACGTCGGACTCATGCAGAACAACTTCTTTTTGACGGAGGGGCGATATCCCGTGGAAGATATCGAGCTGCAGTATGTGGTTGACGAGCAGGAGAGAACCGACCTCGCCCTTATGGTGGAGTACTCGGAGATTGTGGAGCAGGAGGGAGAGGCCATAGGACGGGTGGCAACCGAGCTGGTCAATGCCCTCGACGGTGACGGACAGCTCCGTGTGATAAGCGGCGGAGAAAACCCCGTCATTCAGGAAGCGGGAACGAGCTCGGTGGAGACGGCGCGGGCAGCCGCGGTTAGGAGCAGCGACTTTTCTTCGAACTGGTCATTCGACTTGGGGGTAAGACTCGCCGGCAGCACTCTCACCTCGACAGGCGGTCGAAGGGCCCTCGTATTTCTCGGCAGCGGATCGCTTCCCGAGCACGCCTTCGACGACTACGGGCTCTCTACGATTCTCAACTACATGCAGAACAACGACATCACCTTCTACTGTGTTACCCTCAACAGGTTCGAGAGCATCGACAAGGAGTTGACCTACCTCTGCGAACAGACCGGCGGAGAGAGCCTCTACGTGTATCGGCCTGAGGGAATCGGAGAAATTGTCGAGATGGAGCGTGACAATCCGACGGGAAGGTATTATATTACCTTTCAGTCGAGAAAGGACAGCGACTTCGGCCGCGAATACATGCCGGTAGAGGTACAGACCTCGATCTTCGGCAGGAGCGGACGCGCCGAATCGGGCTACTACGCAAATCCCGAGATGTGATCAGCAACCATCGTCGTCCCTGCAACGGGAAGAGGCGTGATTCCGTACCGGCGCTGCGCCCGTGGCGCGATGAGTTCGACCCCGCATCGGCGCTGCATAAGAGCACACCGACACTTGACTGCTCGAAATACGATGAGTACCCTTTAAAAGGAGGAATGTGATGGCTCGTCTATCCGGAAGCCCGGGAACAGACATACAGGAAAGAGAAGAACAGAAAATAAAAGAGCCTGACATGTACCGAGTGGTACTGCTGAATGACGACTACACCACCATGGACTTCGTTGTGTACGTGATTCAGAAGGTATTTCGTAAACCGGCTGCGGAGGCCACGAAGATCATGATGGACGTGCACAAGAAGGGGAGGGGTGTCGTAGGTACGTATCCGCTCGACATCGCCAGGACCAAGGCCGGTCAAGTGAAGAAGCTGGCCAGGGACAGCGAGTACCCCTTGGAGTGCGTGGTCGAGAAGGAGTAAATACCAGCATAATGAAGATATCTGAAGATGTTCAAAGCGTGATAAATGCGGCATATCTCGATGCCAAGGAGAGGAGCAACGAGTACCTCACCCCGGAACACATCCTCTATGCCTCACTCTTCTTCGACTCCTCCCGCAGTATTCTCGAGGAATGCGGGGTAGAGGTCGAGCAGGTGAAGAGCGAGATAGAGGACTACCTCGATCAGAAGGTGCCGAAGGTGGAGTCGGATGAGCCGATACAAACCCTCGGCTTCCAGGAAGTCATAGAGCGGGCAATCTTTCACACCGAATCCTCGGCCAAAGAGGTCGTCGATCTTGGAGATATTCTCGTCTCTATTTTCGACGAGGACGACTCCTTTGGTTCCTACTTTCTGCAGAAGTACGGGGTAACCCGCTACTCTCTGCTCGTGACCATCAGTCACGGCGGAATCCTCGAGGAGACTCCCGGCGAGGAGAAGCCCGGCTTCGAGGAGGCCCCTGCCGAGGAGGAGAGTCGGCAGGAGTCCGGCGGCGGAAAGAAGAGAAAGAAGGTTCTCGAGCTCTACACCCGCGACCTGACTCAGGCGGCGAAGGATGGCGAGCTCGAACCCCTCATAGGCAGGACGGATGTGCTCGAGCGTACAGTGCAGGTTTTGTGCCGACGTTTGAAGAACAATCCTGTGCTCGTCGGAGAGGCCGGGGTGGGAAAAACCGCCATCGCCGAGGGGCTCGCATCGCGCCTCGCCGAAGAGGATGTACCGGATATACTGAAGGGCTACCGGGTCATTAGCCTGGACCTCGGCGGTATGCTCGCCGGCACCAAGTATCGGGGAGACTTCGAGGAGCGGATGAAGCAGGTCCTATCGGAGTTGGATAAAGAGAGCCACATTATCCTCTTCATCGATGAGATACACACGGTAGTAGGAGCGGGTGCCGTCTCCGGGGGCTCGATGGATGCATCGAACCTCCTCAAGCCGGTCTTGTCCACCGGCAAGATCCGCTGTATCGGCGCAACCACTTACGACGAGTTCAAGAAGTACTTCGACAAGGATCGTGCACTCTCACGGCGGTTCCAAAAGATAGACATAGACGAACCCACCCGGGAGGAGACCGTAGAGATCCTTATGGGAATAAAGTCGCGCTACGAGGAATACCACCAGGTGGCCTATGACCGGGCGGCGATAGAATCAACCGTCGATCTCTCCACTCAGTACATTAACGACCGGTACCAGCCCGACAAGGCGATCGACGTCCTCGACGAAGCCGGCGCCTACATTCACATGCTCCACTACCGAGGCCGCCCGGCGCCGGAAGAGCCGTCCGAGGATTCTATCGACGGCTCGAAGGAGTCGCAGCCCGAGCAAGGGGCGGGGCCCGAGCAGAACGAATCTATCGATGCGGCCGCGGCAGCCGAGGTCGGCAAGAGCGGCGAGAATGAACTAAGCGGCGAGGGTGAACAAACCGGCGAGGGTGAACAGACCGGCGAGGGCGAACA
>CAYFVU010000010.1:17943-36533 GCA_964346645.1 uncultured Spirochaetaceae bacterium
TAAGCGGCGAGGGTGAACAAACCGGCGAGGGTGAACAGACCGGCGAGGGCGAACAAACCGGCGAGGGTGAACAAACCGGCGAGGGCGAACAGACCGGCGAGAATGAACAGACCGGCGAGGGCCGAGAGCTCTACCACGTCGACGAGCACATCATCGAGCGGGTGGTCGCCAAGATGGCGAAGATCCCCGTGCGTCAGGTTTCGGCCCACGAGGCGGAACGGCTGCGCGACCTCGAGAAGGACATAAAGAAGTACGTCTACGGCCAGGAGCTCGCGGTGGGTACCGTCGCGAAGGCGGTAAAGCGCTCACGCGCCGGTTTCAAGACCGCCGACAAGCCGGTGGCGAGCCTGCTCTTCGTCGGACCTACAGGAGTCGGAAAGACCGAGCTCGCCCGACAGCTCTCCGACGTGCTGGGGGTGGAACTGATTCGCTTCGACATGAGCGAGTACCAGGAGAAGCACACGGTGAGCCGCCTCGTAGGATCTCCTCCGGGGTACGTCGGCTACGAGGAGGGAGGACTCCTGACCGATGCGATCCGCAAGCAGCCCCATGCGGTTCTTCTGCTCGACGAGATAGAAAAGGCACATCAGGACATATACAACGTGCTGTTGCAGATAATGGACTATGCTACCCTGACGGACAACAGCGGCAGGCGTGCCGACTTCCGCAACGTCGTGCTGATCATGACGAGTAATGCCGGTGCCCGTGAGATGGACAAGCCGCTCATAGGCTTCGGCGAGCGCAGCGTAACCGAAGGGGCTATCAACGAGGCGGTGCAGCGCATCTTCAGTCCGGAGTTCCGCAACCGTCTCGACAAGGTGGTCACCTTCAGCAAGCTGCCGGAGGAGATCGTTCTGCAGATCGTCGACAAGGAGCTCAGAGAGTTCGAGACGCAGCTCACCGACAAAAACGTGGAGCTTGAGGTCACCGACGCTGCACGGCTCTGGTTCGCCCGCAACGGCTACTCCGCGGAGTTCGGTGCGCGCAATATCTCCCGTCTCATCCAGGAGAAGATCAAGGACTTTTTCGTAGACGCGGTGCTCTTCGGGGAGCTGAAAGACGGCGGCAAGGCCGTCGTGGACGAGGAGGACGGAGAGATAACCATTCACGCCTATGGAGAACAGTAGACTCCCATACTTCGACGAGAATACCTATATTGAGTTCCCTCCGGTCGAGTCTGCGAACGAGTACGGTATAGTCGCCGCGGAGGGAAACCTCTCTCCGGGCATGCTCCTCTCCGCATACAGGCAGGGAATATTCCCCTGGTATGACGAGGACAACCCCATCCTATGGTGGAGCCCGAACCCCAGATTCGTCCTCTTTCCCGATGAGCTGCACATTTCGAGATCGATGCACAGGTTACTGAGGAGAGGTGAGTTTACCGCCACCACCGATAAGGACTTTCTCTCGGTTATCCGCAACTGTGCCGAGACCCCCCGGCGCCACGAGTCGGGCACCTGGATCCTCGAGGAGATGAGGGAGGGCTACACTCGTCTGCACGAGCTCGGCTATGCTCACTCGGTGGAGGTCTGGGATGAAGAGCTCCTTGCCGGAGGCCTCTACGGGGTGAGTCTGGGCTCCATGTTCTTCGGGGAGTCGATGTTCACCCATCGATCGAATGCCTCGAAGGCCGGATTCATTCTTCTCGTAAAGGCGTTGGAGGAGCGGGGCTTTACCTGCATTGACTGTCAGGTCTATACCGAGCATCTGGCGAGTCTGGGGGCCAGAGAGATCCCCCGTGAAAGCTACATAGATCTTCTCTCTCGCGCGCTCACCACCGAGTCGCTTCGCGGCTCATGGGATCGTCACTTCGACCTCGAAGAGCTGCGTCGCCGCATATTTACAGAAGAGCGCTCGGCCGCCGGGCGACGTCAGTAGAATGTGCTTCCGCCGATGAACTCCCGAAGTATCGAGTGCTCCGGCACGTGCGTGCTGGGAATGGGAGAGAAGTTTTCGAGGAAGGAGAGGAGGCGTTTCGCCTCGTTGAATACCTTGTTCTGCGGCTTGACCGTCCGCAGCAGCGGCTCTACAAAGGGCTTCAGTACCGCGAGCTCGTAGTCCAGCGCGGAGTTGAAGGCGGTGTCCGCGTTGTTCTGGAAGGGGAAGATGTTCTTGTTTTCGCCACGGCGGACCGAATCCCACATGTTGAGCGTTGTAAGGGCGGAGTTGCCTCTGTACTGGTGGTCCCTCACGATTCGCCGGATGAGCCTGTTGTCGGTAGTGGAGATGCGGTTGTGATCGTCGAGGTTGAGCTGAGTGAGGGCGGAAATGTAGATCTTGAACTTGTTCCTGTCGGGGATATCGGGTGTGAGCTCGGGATTGAGCCCGTGAATGCCCTCCATGAGAAGAATGCTGCGGTCGCCGAACTGCAGCTTCCTGCCTTGTTCCATGGGCCGCTGGCGCTTGAAGTCGAAGATGGGAATCTCCACCTCGTTGCCCTCGAAGAGGGAGAGGAGGTGCTTGTTGAGTAACTCGATGTTGAGGGCGTTGAGATTCTCGAAGTCCGGCTTTCCTTCCTCGTCGATGGGAGTATACTCCTTCGGGAGAAAGTAGTCGTCCAGGCCGATTACGACCGGATTGAAACCGAGGACCCGCAGTTGTATGGCCAACCGGTGGGTGAAGGTGGTCTTGCCCGAGGATGAGGGGCCTGCAACCAGTATCACCCTCAGGTTCTCCCGCCTGTTGTAGACCTTGTCGGCTATGCTCGATATCTTCTTCTCGTGCAGCGTCTCCGCCACCTGCACGAATGGGCGGATCTCCCGTTTCTCTACCAGCTCGTTGAGGGCGCCTACGCAGTTCACCCCCAGGATCTTCCCCCAAGCCTTGTACTCCTTGAATATGCCGAAGAGGACCGGATTGTCCTTGAACTCCGAGACCCTGTCGGGACTCTGGGCTAGGGGATAGCGCAGCAGGAAGCCGGGGGCGTAGTTGCGGAGGCTGAATATTGAGAGGAGTGAGGTGTTCTGCAGCAGCGGCTCGTAGGAGAGCTCGATGAAGTCGCCGCAGCTGTAGATCGGAATCTTCGAGTCGTTGCGGTACTCGAGGAGCTTGGTCGTGGCGCTCAGTCCCTGATTGCCTAGGTATTCGAGGGCCTCTTCGTAGGAGATCACCTGTCGGCGGATGGAAAGCTCCTCCTCCTTCAGCTCCTTCATCCTCTGATCGAGGGCGCGGATATCCTCATCGGGGACCTCCGACATGCCCTCGTAGTAGTAGTAGAAGCCGTCGCCGAGGGAGTGACCGATGATCAGGTTCCTCTCGGGGAAGAGCTGCGAGGAGGCCATTGCCAAGAGAAAGCAGAGGGAGCGGCGGTAGATGCGGTTCCCGTAGGGGCTGTAGAGCCGTACCGGCTCCACGGTGGCGTTTATCTCTACCTTGAAGGTGAGGCTCACGAGCTTGTTGTTTACCATGGCCGCGACGACGGGATTGTCCTTCTCGTTCGCCACGCCGAGTATGGATTCAACCCTCGTTCCGTAGGGATGGGTCGACTGTACCCCGTCGGGCATGGTTACGGTGACTTCCTGCATATTCCGCGCTCCTTTCTTGTCCGTGCATATAGCGCCGCTTGTGGGCCTATTCTCTTTTTCGGCGCCTTTTCTGTGTTTCCTTATCCGTATCGTCTTGCCCTGCCGCTGCAAGCCAAGGACCGGGGCCTACGTAACGGGGCCTCTGCTCTACCTCTCTCTCCAAGTCCTCGAGCTTCTCGAGGGGGCGAGGAGAGAGGAGTTCCCTCCGCTTTTGCAGTATCCACTGCCGTTCGTTCTTCCTGTGCCTCATATCTCCGACCTTCCTCTATGCTTTCATGGCTGCGCTCTTCGTCTCTGTTCGCAGCCCTCTTGTGGCGATCGCGACGCGCGGGTAAAAAATCGGACGGTTTAGAACAGCTCGAGCTGCACCGGATTTCGGTCCGCCACTCGGTTTTGTCTCTTCCCGCTCTTCCGCTCGGCCGGAGCCTTCACTTCTCTGTGCTCGCTGCCGAGTGAGAACTCGGCGAGTCTGCGCAGCGGCACCTGCAGGGGATCTGCTGTCGATCCCTCTTCGGATGGAAAGCGCCGTCTCAACTCGTCCTCGAGCTTTCTCGTCAGCAGGGCCAGACGCTCGAAATAGCTGTCGTAATCCTGCTCGCCCGCCTCCTCTTCCGGGAGTTCATCGAGTAGACGTGCGGCCAGATCGCCTACGATCGAGAGATGTGCTTCGACAGTCTCATGCGAGAGATCATCTTTTATCAGGCAGCGCAGAATAAGGCGGATCCAGAAGAGGATGCTCACGTCAGGGCTCTCCCTCATGAGGGCCAGTGCCACGAGCCGGTTTCCTTCGGCCTCGCCGAATATGAGCGGAAGCTGCTCGACGAAGAGGGAGAGTGTATCCTCTCCGGCCGCCTGCATGCAGGTGAGCGCCAGACGTTTTGCCGCCTCGGAGCGGGTAAAGGCGAGATCCTTGACAAGCAGGGCGGCGGTCTCCGCGAAGGTCTCTTCCATGCCGTCTTCGAGATACTCTTTCAATTGCGTTACGGCGCTGCGTATGAAGGAGTGGTCCTCCTCCACCTTCCGAATCAGCTCCCGCTGCTCCTTCGAAGGCTCGGCTATCTGCCGCACCCCGGTGAGGTGAAAAAGCACCCTCTTCAGCCGGTCCGGCGGAAAACCGTCCGGGATCTCCTCGAGGAGCTGATGCATGTTGTCGCGGTCGCCCTGGTAGAAGGCGATGAGGGCGTAGACGAGCCGCTGCCAGTAGTAGAGCGGCGAATCCTCCCCGATCTCCGCGATACCGGCGAGAGCCTCCGGATCGTACATGCCGTTGGTCACCGACTCGAGTGCGTCGGAGACCGCGTAGGCCTCCGCGACCGCCGTGCAATCCGCCGAAAGCACGGTGAAGCAGGTGGGAATTCTCGGATCGCTCAGAGATGCGCGAATCTCTCCGAGCTTCTCGCGGTATGCGGGAGAGCCTCTCTTCGTCTGCGAAAGAGAGATGAAAAGTTTTTCGAGTGTGGATGCTCGTCCGCCTGTATGCATAACTAGTGTTGTTCCCTTCCGTAACTCTACGGTAGACGTTCACGTTAGACTAAATAGCATCAGCGGTCCCGGGCTCTTCGCCGGGGCTTCGCTGTCGTCGGAGTTATACTCCTGCCGCCGGCAGGATCTTACGCTAATGTGTGGTGTAACAGCGTGTCGACCTCGCTCTTGGAAAGGGGGCGCTGAATCTGCACCTTGTCCCCCTCCTTCGGCTGAACGGTAGGCCGCTCTTTATACGGTTCGTCGTGCTCGTTCGTGAGCAACCGCACTATCGGGTGTTTCGGCGCCTTCGGGTCCGTCTTTATCACCAGTCCCTTCGCTCCGTTCGAGAGCTGCACGTAAGTGCCCAACGGGTAGATGGAGAGGGTAAAGACCAGGGCCTGAAGCACCTTGTTATCGTAGCGCTTTCCCATGGATTTTACAAGCTCCATGATGCTGGTGTGGCCGTCCTGCTCGTCGCGAAAGGGCCGCTTGCTGGTGGATGCGGCATAGGATGATGCGACGCCGAGGACCTTCCCGTAGAAGGAGATGTCGTCTCCCTGCAGTTTTCTCGGATAGCCGGTACCGTCGATGTACTCGTGGTGTTCGAGCACGGCGAGGCAGACGGGATTGGGAAAGCCGAGCCCCTTCAGGATCTTGAAGCTGATGATGGGGTGGGCGATGATGGTCTGCCGCTCCTTAGCGGTAAGTTGACGGTTGTGTTGATAGACCTCAGGCGGGATGCGGAGCATGCCTATCTCGTGCAGCACTGCAGCGGTGCCGAGCTCGATCTGTTTGTGCGGCGGCAGCTTGATGAACTCCGCGATGGCGAGGGCGAAGAGCGTAGTCTTTACCGCGTGGGTCACTACGTAGGGAACGTCGAAGTCGTATACCTTGTCTGAGTCGATGCTCAGCAGAAATCGCTTCTGCTCCTTGAGGCCGTTCATCGCCTCTTTGACGAGCTCGACCACCACGTTCTGATTGATGTTGCCGTTTTCCTGAAAATCGTTGATGATCTTCTCGGTAGAGTCCACGAGCTGGGCGAAGAACTTCTCCGCCTCCTCCTGCGCCTCTTTCTCTTTGATGTCCTGGTCGAGCTGGGATGTCGAGCCCTCCTCGATACCCATGTCGCCGCCGGTGCCCGGCGGACCCTCTGCCGGCATCCCTTCGGTGAGTATGTGGCTGTAGTTCCAACGCTTCAGCCGCTCGATGAGGGGGGCCTTCAGCGGTATCTCGGGACTGGTGAGTATATAGTTCTCGTCCAGATACACCGGTTCGTCGATGTAGGTGTTCTCTTCTATCTGTGCAACCGATACCTTCTTCATATCTCTACTACCGTTGACCCCTCCGTAAAAGATGGAGTACAATCCCTCACGTATATTATAGGGGAAAACGGCGTGAAATTTAAATTAATTTTTTTCCTTTTTAACGCGATCATCCTTCTCTCCTTCTTGGTGGTGCTGCTGATGCCGCTGATCCTGTTGGGACCGGAGTATACCCGCACCTTCTGGAGCTCATCCTGGTACCTCCCCCTGATCTTCCTCGTAGCCATAGCTCTCATCGACGCCTATTTCGTTGCCCACTGGCGTCTTCTCTCCCTCCTCGAGGAGGAGAATTGGCAGGGGCTCATCGATTACCTCGAGCAGCAGTGTCTCGACAAGGAAAAACTCCGGAGCCAGTTCGTTCGTACGCTGATAAACGCCTATTTTATCACAAACACGGTAAGCCGCATAGAGGAGCTCGAAAAGAAGGTGCGGGCGAAGAAGCCTGCGCAGCTGCGCAAGTTCGCCCTGCAGTTCGGCATTCCCAAGCTCCTCCACAACGATCCGGACGACATCGTCTCCTACTTCGAGGAGTTCAAGGATGCGAGGGTACCGAACCGGCAGTGGATCCGCTTCCTCTACGCCTTCGGATTGCTGATGAAGCGGGAGAATACCGACGGAAGAGAGATCCTCCTGCAGATCATACGCGAGACGAAGGAGCCGATTCTCGAGCTCGTATCGCTCTACACCGTCGATCCCTTCAAGACGATTGACGATGAGGTTCTCTCGCTGGTACAGCAGCACAAGGACAGGCTCACCGAGCGCTACAGCCGGGAGGCGCTGGAGAAGGAGATGTCCAAGCAGCGCGACAACGTGGTGGTGATCATACTAGGCAAACTCATTACCGACGCGCTGGATTGGCTCTACGGAACCGAGCCGGCAGGTGGCGATACCGCAGCACAGACTGATGAGACAACACCGCAAGAGAAGGAGTCCACATGAGTGTGAGAGTACGTTACGCCCCCTCTCCGACGGGGCTGCAGCACATAGGCGGAGTGCGCACCGCCCTCTTCAACTACTTCTTCGCGAGAGCGGAGGGGGGTACCTTCATCCTCAGGGTCGAGGACACCGACCAGGAACGCTACCACCCCGAGGCCCTGCAGGATCTCTACGACACCTTCGAATGGCTCGACATAGAGTGGGACGAGGGCCCCGAGAAGGAGGGACCCTACGGACCCTACGTACAGTCCTCCCGCTTCGACCTCTACAAGGAGCATGCCGAGCGTTTAGTCGATGCGGGCCAGGCTTACTACTGTTTCTGCAGCGAAGAACGGCTGACCAATCTGCGGGAGCAGCAGCAGAAGGAGAAGAAACAGGTCGGCTACGATAGGCACTGCAGGGACCTCACCGAGGTGCAGAGGAAGGAGTACTTCGACCAGGGCTACAAGCCGGTCATCCGCTTCAAGGTTCCCCTCGAGGGAACGACTTCCTTCTCCGATGTCATTCTCGGCGAGGTCAAGAAGAAGAACAAAGACGTGCCGCCGGATCCGGTTCTCCTCAAGTCCGACGGCTTCCCCACCTACCATCTGGCGAACGTGGTGGACGACCACCTCATGCAGATAAGCCACATCCTCAGGGCGCAGGAGTGGATCCCCTCCGGGCCTCTCCACGTGCTGCTCTACACGGCCTTCGGCTGGGAACCGCCGTTTTACTGCCACCTCCCCATGGTCATGGGAAAGGACGGACAGAAGCTCTCGAAGCGTCACGGCGCCACGGCGGTAAAGGAGTTCCGCAGGCAGGGCTACCTGCCCGAGGCGGTCATCAACTACATCTCCCTGCTCGGCTGGTCATACGACGACAAGCGGGAGTTCTTCTCTAAGGAGGAGCTCGAGGAGCTCTTCTCCCTGGAGAAGCTGAACAAGGCGCCGGCGGTCTTCGACTACAAGAAACTCGAGTGGTTCAACGGGCAGTACATCCGCGCCAAGAGCGACGGCGAGTTGAAGATGCTCCTCCTTCCCTATCTGAAGGAGGCGGAGCTCATCGACACCCCGCCCACGAAGGAGCAGTCGCACATAATAGATGCGATGATCCCGCTCATGAAAGAGCGACTCCACTTCCTCGGGGACATCGTCGGGCTCTCGCGCTTCCTCTTTCGGGAGATAGACTCCTACGACATGGCCGAGGTCATACCGAAGAAGCTCGATGCGCCGAAGACGCTGGAGGTGCTGCGTGCAGGCCGGGATCTGATTGCCGGTCTCTCGGAGGCGGGAGACGAGGCCACCGAGGAGAAGCTGCGGGAGAAGGCCGGCGAGCTGGAGGTAAAACTCGGTGCGATGCTCATGCCGATCAGGGTTGCGTTGACCGGTAGCAAGGTCTCCCCGCCCCTGTTCGGATCGATCCGGCTGCTCGGGGTTGAGAAGGCGCTCGAACGAATAGATCACGTAATAGAACTGCTGCAACGGGAGGTTGAATAATGGCGGAGGTAACTATGGAAAAACTGGTGTCGCTGTGCAAGCGGCGCGGTTTCGTATATCAGTCGAGTGAGGTTTACGGGGGTTTGCAGGGGGCCTGGGACTACGGACCTCTCGGTGTGGAGCTGAAGAACAACCTGGAGCAGTTCTGGTGGCGAGACATGACGCAGCTGCACGACAACATCGTCGGGCTCGATGCGGCTATCATGATGCATCCGAGGGTCTGGGAGGCTTCGGGGCACGTGGACAGCTTCTCCGACCCCCTCGTAGATTGCCGTGAGTGTAAGTCCCGCTTCCGCGCCGACCACATCGACCTCTCCGCACCGTGTCCTAACTGCGGGGCGAAGGACAGCTTTACCGACCCGCGCGACTTCAACCTGATGTTCGACACCCATCTCGGACCGGTCAAGGACTCGAACAGCATAGTGTATCTGCGGCCGGAGACCGCACAGGGAATCTTCGTCAACTTCAAGAACGTGGTGCAGACGAGCCGTGTAAAGATCCCCTTCGGCATCGCGCAGGTCGGAAAGGCATTTCGCAACGAGGTGACGACGAAGAACTTCATCTTCCGCACCTGCGAGTTCGAGCAGATGGAGATGCAGTTCTTCGTGAAGCCGGGAGATGACCAGGAGTGGTTCGAGTACTGGAAAAACGAACGTATAGGCTACTACGACAAGCTCGGCATCCGCAAGGACAAACTGCGCTTCCGCGAGCACGGGCCCGACGAGCTGGCTCACTATGCCAAGGCGGCGTTCGACATCGAGTTCGAGTTTCCCATGGGCTGGCAGGAGCTCGAGGGAATCCACTCGCGTACCGATTTCGACCTCGGCCGTCACCAGGAGTTCTCCAAGAAGGATCTGACCTACCTCGAGGATCAGACGAAGGAGCGCTTCGTCCCCTACGTAATCGAGACCTCGGCAGGGCTCACGAGGACGGTGCTGATGGTCCTCTCCGACGCCTACGAGGAGCAGGAGCTCGAGAACGGCGAGACCAGGACGGTACTCCACTTCCACCCCAAGGTCGCACCGGTGACCGTGGCGGTGCTGCCGCTGGTCAAGAAGGACGGCATCGCCGAGCTCGCCCGCGACATCGAGAAGGATCTGCGCGAGGACTTCGCCACCTTCTACGACCAGTCCGGCGCCATCGGCAGGCGTTACCGTCGCCAGGACGAGATCGGTACGCCCTTCTGCATCACCATCGACTACGACACGAAAGAGGACAACACGGTGACCATTCGTTACCGGGATTCGATGCAGCAGGAGCGGGTGCCGGTGGCAGAGTTGGCCGAGCGCATACGGCGAGAGATCAAGAACTACAGGAGAGAGTAGCATGGAGAAGGCTCTACAGGAACTCGAAGCTCGAGGCTTTATTCAGCAGTGCACGGACATCGAACGGCTCAGCGACCTGATGGCGAAGGAGCCGATCAGCATATACGTCGGCGTCGACCCTACGGGGAAGAGTCTCCACGTCGGCCACATGGTACCGATCTTCGCCATGGCGCATCTGCAGCGTTTCGGCCATAGGCCCCTCATCATCGCGGGGGGAGGGACAGGCCTCATCGGCGATCCCTCGGGAAAGACGGAGATGCGCAAGATCCTCTCGGTCGAAGAGATCCGGTCGAACACAAGGGTTATTGGAGAGCAGGTCGGCCGGGTGGTGACCCTCGACGGCGAAAAGGGAGTTCTGCTGAACAACTACGACTGGCTCGGCGAACTCAACTACATAGAGTTTCTCCGCGATATCGGACAGCACTTCTCGGTCAACCGGATGCTCAGCTTCGAGAGCTACAAGCAGCGTCTCGACCGGGGTCTCTCATTCATCGAGTTCAACTACCAGCTCCTGCAGGCCTACGACTTCCTCGTGCTCAACCGTGAGTACGACTGTAAGCTGCAGATCGGCGGAGACGACCAGTGGGGCAACATCGTTGCCGGCATAGAGCTCATCCGCCGCGTCGACGGCAACGAGGCCTTCGGCCTCACCTTTCCGCTCGTTACCCGGGCGGACGGCAAGAAGATGGGCAAGTCCGAGAAGGGCGCGGTCTTCCTCGACGCCGAGCTCTTCAGCCCCTACGAGTTCTTCCAGTACTGGAGGAACGTAAACGACGACGACGTGGGAAGATTCCTCAAGCTCTTCACCTTCGTCTCCCTCGAGGAGATCGCGGAGCTCGAAAAGCTCGAGGGACAGGAGATAAACAAGGCAAAAGAACGGCTCGCCTACGAGCAGACGAAGATAATGCACGGCGAGGAGGAGGCGCAGAAGGCGCTGGATGCCTCCAAGGCCGCCTTCGCCGGCTCCGGTGGCGTTAAGATCGGCGGCGCAGCAAAGGTTTCTTCGATCCCCACCCTCGAGATGCCGAGGTCGGAGCTCGAGGCGGGAATCAACATCCTGGATCTTTTTGCAAAAACCGACCTCTGCGGCTCCAAGAGCGAGGCGCGCAGACTCGTCTCGCAGGGCGGCGCCCGCATCAACGAAGAGAAGATCGAGGATATCGAGGCAACCATAGACACCGGTCACTTGGAGGGCGATGCCCTGGTGCTGAGGGCCGGTAAGAAGAGATACTACAGAATCGTTGTGAGCGACTAAGGGGGAATAACCATGCGACGCATACTCTTGATTCTCATCATAGGCTTTCTTGCCGCAGCACCGCTGTGCGCCGACGAATCGATGACTCTCCGGGCGGCGACGCTCAAGGGACCCTCCGGATTCGGTATGATCCGGCTCTTCGAAGATGCGCCCGATCTCGGAGATAACGTGAAGACGAAGTTCCAGGTCCTGCCGACGCCGCAGGAGATGGTCGCCAGAGTCGCAGGAGGGGAGCTCGACTTCGCCGTCTTCCCTTCGAACATGGCCGCAAAGCTCTACACCGCCGGTCCGGGCTATGAGCTCGGGGCGATAACGGGGCTCGGCGTCTTGTCGATAGTCTCATCGGACGGCTCAATCGACTCATGGAGCGATCTCGAGGGACGTAGAATCCACTCCATAGGAAAGGGAGCGACGCCGGACTTCCTGACCCGCTATCTGCTCTCGGAGAACGGCTTGGATCCCGAGGGTGACGTCGAGCTCGACTTCTCGGTAAAGAGCGCCCCACAGCTCGCGCAGCTCGTGATTGCCGGCAAGGCCGAAACGGCGGTGCTTCCGCAACCCTTCGTTACCATGGTCGAGCTGAAGTCGAAGGGAGAGGCCGGACCGGTGCTCGACTTCCAGGAGGAGTGGAAACGTGTCAGAAACACGGATGTCACCTATCCTATAACGGTGGTAGTGGTAAAGCCGTCGCTCGCGGAGGAAAGACCGAGGCTCGTGGCCGAGTTCCTCGATTCCTACGAGCAGTCGATCGAGTGGGTGAATGCGAATCCCTCCGAGGCGGCGGAGCTGATCGGCAAGTACGAGGTGCTCCCCGCACAGCTGGCAAAACCGGCCATACCGCACTGCAACCTGCGATTCATTCCGGCGCAGCAGGCGAAGCCCCTCATGGAGGATTACCTCGGAGTGCTCCTCGACTTCAATCCCGCTTCAGTAGGCGGCTCGCTGCCCGATGAAGGGTTCTACTTCGAGCAGTAGAGTGGGCGGGTTTCTCTCCCGCCTGCCCGCATTCATCGCGGTGGCGCTGCTTCTGCTCATCTGGAAGTACGCCGCCGCATCGATGGATGCGCAGATCATCCTCCCTTCGCCCGAGACGACGCTCGAGCGTTTTCTCGGCCTCGTTTCCGGGGCAGACTTCCGGCAATCGGTGGCCATCAGCGCCTGGCGGGTGCTTGCCGGGTTCCTGCTCTCGGTGGCTGCGGGGATGCTCGTGGGTGTGCCCGCCGGTATAAACGCCGCACTGCGAAACGGCTTCTCCCCGATCCTCGCGGTCATACGCACCACGCCGATCATGTCGGTCATCCTCATCGCCCTGCTCTGGTTCAAGACCGGCACCGTGCCGATCTTCTCCGCCTTTCTAATCGGTTTTCCGGTGGTGGTGCGCAACATCATCACCGGCATACAGCAGACGGACACGAGGCTGGTGGAGATGGGGAGGGCCTATGAGCTCAGCCGTACGCAGATGTTGACGGCGATCTACGTGCCCTCGGTGATACCCTACCTGATCTCCGGTGCGCAGACGGCTCTCGGCCTCACCTGGAAGGTGGTGGTGGCCGCCGAGGTGCTGAGTCTCCCCGAACGGGGGATCGGGGCGGACATGCAGTATGCGCAGATGAGCTTGGAGACCGCGGAGGTCTTTGCCTGGACGGCCGTGGCGATCGTCTGCGCGGGACTCAGCCACGCGCTTCTGTCGCTGGTGCTGAAACTCTTTCCATGGAGGGGCGGCGGTGCGAATATGGTGTGAGTCCCTCTCCTGCTCTTTCGACTCCCTCGAGGTCTTCGATGAGCTCGACATGGAGTTTCCCGAGAAGCAGGTCACCGCGGTCCTCGGTCCCTCCGGCTGCGGCAAGACCACGCTGCTCAACCTCATTTCCGGAGTGATCAGTCCGGCCGGGGGAAGTGTCGTGGTGGAGAACGGTGGGCGTATCGGCTACCTGTTCCAAGAGCCGAGGCTCCTGCCTTGGAAGACGGTCCGCCGGAACGTGGAGCTGGTGCTGGAGCAGATCTATGAGCGGAAGAGACGACGGGAGCTGGCGAATCAGTTCCTCGATGCGGTCGGCCTCGGTGAGTTTCTCGACTACTATCCCTATGCCCTCTCGGGGGGAATGAGGCAGCGGGTGGCAATTGCCCGCGCCTTCGCCTATCCCGCCGATCTGATGCTGCTCGACGAGCCCTTCCAGGCCCTCGATCTGCGGCTCAAGATCAGTCTCAGCACCCTCTTTATTCGTCTATGGGGCAGAGACCCACGGACGACCGTCTTCGTTACCCACGACATTCAAGAGGCCCTCATCCTCGGAGACCGCATCGTGGTCCTCTCCGATCGTCCCGCGCGGCCGGTGGGCGAGTTCGAGAATCCGATGGAGGCCGGCCGTCGTGAGCTCTCGGACCGAAGACTCAATGAATTGGAGCGCCGTCTCTACGGGTTGCTCGCCGGCTGAAGCGCTGCCTGCGCGGCAGCTGCGCGAAGAGCTGGGTTCCGCTTTTTTCTGTGGTGCTGAAGTCGATCGCGCCTCTATGCGCCTCGGCTATCAACCGTGCCGAATAGGTACCGAGCCAGGTTCCCTCCTCCATATGGGAGAGATCGAGGTATTTGCTAATGTTGCGGAGCCTGCAGTAGCGGAGCACCCTTCGCCTGTGCTACACTGAAAATATGAAGCTACTCGTATTTTCGGATATCCACGGCAGAATCGGAGGATTCTCCTCCATCGCGGGCGCAGCCGCGGAGGCGGATGCGGTGGTGGTCAACGGCGATCTGACGCACTTTGGTGGAAAGAGCGACGCGCTCGAGGTGATCTCGGAGCTCAAGCGTCTTCACCGTACACTCTATGCGGTGCCGGGCAATTGCGACAACGAGGAGGTTGCCGCCGCGATCGATGCGGAGGGTATCGGTATAAACGGTCTCTCGGTCCGGCTTGGCGCGGCACCCGGGGCGGCAACGGCACCCGGATCGCAAGAGCCACCCGGCGCGCAATCGGCGACCGGTGCTCCTCTGCTCTATGGGATCGGCGGCGCGCTGCCCGGACCCGTTGCCACTCCGAACGAATACTCGGAGGAGGAACTGCAGGGGCTGCTCGGGGCGGTTCCCGAGCCGGATGATGCTCCCCTGCTGCTCGTCTGCCATCAGCCGCCTCACAAGACCGTCGCCGACCGCGCCATGCGGGTAAAGCACGTGGGAAGCCGGATACTCAGGGAGTGGATGGGCGTGCACGCCCCGCTGCTCATTCTTACAGGCCACATACACGAGTCCCACGGCTACGACTGGTACGGAAAGACCTGTGTGGTCAATCCCGGCGCCTTCAAGGAGGGCCGCTACGCCGAGATCGAGCTCGACGCTGCTTCACGCAACGCCGAGGTGGTGCTGAAGACGCTGTAACCTCCTCTGCGAAGCGGGCAGCCCCGGAATACCTATCTCACTTCTCCAGGCCGAAAGGCCAGGCGGCCAGGCCGCCCTCCATGACCTTCACGTTCGTGTAGCCGAGGCTCTTGATGAAGCAGGCCGCCTCGTAGCCTCGAAGAGATATCTTGCAGTAGGTGATGATCTCCGCATCCTTGTTTTCGGGCAGCTTGTCGACGCTGGTGCGCAGGGTGCCGAGGGGGATGAGGGTCTCTTCCTTGCCGAGCCGCATCTGCTCGTACTCGTCTTTGTCGCGCACATCGAGCAGGAAGGGCTGCTCGCCTGCATCGAGTTTCCTCTTGACCTCTACCGAGGAGATGCCGTCCATGAACCTGCGCCACTTGTTCTCGATCACGTGGGCGGCGGCGATGAAGTTATCGATGGCGGAGCTGAACGGCGGGGCGTAGGGGAGGTCGAGGTTGACCAGATCGCAGATGTGCATCCTGCCGTGCAGCGCCACGGCGCCGATAGAGACGCGCTTAGAGACGTCGCCGGTGCCCACCGCCTGCATGCCGAGGAACTTCCCGGTCGTTTTGTCGACGATCATTTTGGTGATGACCGGATTTGCCCCCATGAAACCGGGTTTGTCCGGCGCAGTGTGAATGGAGGTCAGAATGTTGGTGTAGCCCTCCCTGCGTGCCATCTGCTCCGACATACCGGTGGCGCCCGCCTCGAAGTCGAATATCTTGCAGATGCCGGTGCCGACGAATCCCTCGTACTCCTTGCTGTTGCCGAAGACCACGTTCTGGGCCACTACGCGTCCCTGCAGATTCGCCGCATCGCCCATAGGCCAGTGCTGGTCCTTCATGGAGACGAGGTTGAGCACTTCGGTACAGTCTCCCGCGGCGTAGATGTCCCTGTCGTCGGTCTGCATGAACCTGTTTACCTTGATGCCGCCGCTCTTGCCGACCTCGAGTCCCGCGTCGGCTGCGAGCTTGCCGTTCGGCCGCACGCCGATGGAGACTACCGCGAGCTCGGTGTCGATGACCTCTCCGGAGGCGAGCTTGACCCCGGTGAGCTTTCCGTTTTCGCCGATGAACTCGGTTACCTTGGACTTCGTCATCACCTTCACGCCCTTCTCCTCGAGATGGTTCTGCACGAGCTTGGCCATTTCCCAGTCGAGGAAGGGGAGAACCTGGTCGAGCATCTCGACGACGGTCATATTGATGCCGGCGAGCTCGAGGGCCTCGCAGGTTTCGATGCCGATGAGACCTCCGCCGACGACCACCGCATTCTTCACGTTCTTCTCCTTGGCCACCTTCTTGAGGTAGTCGGCGTCCTCCATGCTCTGCAGGGTGGTAATGCCGTCGAGGTCCTTTCCCGGCAGGTTCGGTACGAAGGGATGGGCGCCGGTGGTGATAACCAGCTTGTCGTAGGCAATTTCGCTCTCGGAGCCGGTGATCAGCTCCTTCGCCGTGACCTGCTTGTTCTCGCGGTCTATCTTCGTCACCTCGGTGTTCACCAGGGCCTCGATGTTCTTCACGTTGGAGAAGAAGCTCGGATCTCTCGGTGCGCCCGTGGGGGTGGAGATGAGCTTGTTCCGGTCCTCGAACACCCCGCCAACGAAGTAGGGGTATCCGCAGGAGGCCATGCTCAGGTACTGTCCCTTCTGTATGATGGTGATTTCTGCCTCTTGGTCGAGCCTTCTGATCTTGGAGGCGGCCTTGGGGCCCGCAGCTGAGCCTCCTACCACTACGATTTTGCGTGCCATACGTTATTCTCCCTTTTGTTAGTATTTTGATAAAGTAATGTGAAAGTCTTCACATAAACAGTATACAATAGAAACAAAAATTACTACAAGGAGTATTTAATGCACCATTCGTCTTAATAAAAGAGTAAAAGTCTCAGGAATTCGTAACGGTTTCTCAACACATTCATCGATCGGCGGTACCGTGAGTCCGGGCTATCTGCCCCTTGCACAATTTGCAGCCTACTACTACGGTGTGTGCGCGGACATAACCGCTATTTAGTGGATCAAATCTTGCATCGGCAGGAGAATCCCTCGCCCATTGAGGAGAAAACAGGATATGTGTGGCTCTATCAGTAGGAAGATTCACACATAAAATGTAGTAATGAGAGCTTCCTCAGAGTCAAATGCAAGATTTGATCCACTAAATAAACGATACGGAGGTGTACTCATGAGAAAAACAGCACTCGTGTGTGGGTTGATGCTGATCGCGCTCCCCCTCAGCTTTGCAGAGGAGCAGAAGATAAGCGACGACGACGTGATGGAGGCGGCGGGCACCATGTTTACGGTCTTTATCTACGGCGCGGCCGGCATCGAGTACGGACAGGTCCCCGAAGGAGTGAGCTACGACAAGGAGAACAAGGTCTTCAGCTACGAGGATATTGATCTGACGGATCTGAGCGATGTCTACACCAGCGCTAATGGAACCATTGCCAGGGAGGGGGAGAATTCGCTCCGCTTCGATTTCGATTTGTCCGGAGGGCCGGTGAAGTCGATGAGCTACCTTATAAGCCCGAGCAAGGAGAATCCTCAGCAGATGAGCCGCCCGACCGACATGAAGGTAAACGGCGAGGTGTACAACTTCTCTTCGAAGGACTCTGGGGGGACAGCGCAGGGATCTTCCGGCGCCGAAGGGAACGCCGATTAGCCGCCGGCCTCGCCCGCAATCAGGAATGTTTTTCAGCCACGAGCCGGTATCCCGTCGAACCATCCTCGTGGGTGAGGATCGAAAAGCCCGCTGTTCCGGCCCGCGTTGCCAGGCTCGAAACCGGCGGCAGTGTGTGGCTACGGATGTGGCGGTCGGGCAGCCGTGCGTGAATCTCGTTCAGCCTGAGCGAGCTCTGTAAATGAAAGATGAGGAGTCTGCCGCCCTCCGACAGGAGTCGGTAGAAGGCCGGGAGGAGCCTCCCGTCGTCCTCGAAGTGGGGGAACGAGGAGAAGCAGACGATCTTCTCGAAGGAGGCCTTCGCGTGGTCTTCGACGAAGCCGCAGACGTCGCTTCTGATGAAGTGTACGTAGCCGTTTTCGCACTTCGCTCTCGCCCGCTTGAGCATCTCGCTCGATATGTCGAGCGCATAGATGTGACCGTTCTTGCCTATGTGCTTGCTGAGGAAGGGAAATAGCACGCCCGTCCCGCAGCCCGCATCGAGGACCCGGTCGCCGGGCACGATTCCCAACCCCCCGATTACCTGCTCGATTCTGGGGATCTCCCACTCCTTCGGGGCCATGGTGCGGTCCCACTCGGCGGCCTTCTCATCGAAGTAGGCTCTGGTGTGCAGCGCGCTCTCCTGGTCCATTTCTACCCCCTGTGCCACTACTATACACCCGTGTGACCGGCTGTACCAACAAAAAAGTACTGAATCCCGCCGCAGAAGTGCCTAAAACGCGCGTTTCACTGCGTCGGAACATGTGCTACTATAAGAGGTGAAATGCATATGGCGCGCGAAGTCAGAGTCTACGGTCTCGTGCAGGGGGTGGGGTTCAGGCCCTTCGTGCACCGGCTCGCGAAAAAGCACCGGCTCCTCGGATGGGCCGCGAACACGCGCGGTTTTGTTCATATAAAGCTGCAGGGACCTGAGGGGGATCTCGAAGCTTTCCTCGGCGAGCTCTCCGCGCAACCGCCACCCCTCGCGCGTATCGAACGGATAGAGAGCGAAGCATCCGCCCCCGAAGCGTTCGAGGATTTCCGCATAAAGGCGAGTACGGAGAACGAGGCAGAACCGACGAGGATCTCGCCGGACATCGCCGTCTGCAGCAAGTGTCTCGAGGATATCTTCGGAGAGGGAAGACGTCGGCTCTACTCATTTACCAACTGCACCAACTGCGGGCCGCGATTTTCGCTCGTGAGAGGGCTGCCCTACGATAGGGGCGCTACTACTATGGATGTCTTTCCCATGTGCGAAGAGTGTAAACGGGAGTACGAAAACATCG
>CAYFVU010000010.1:36633-51205 GCA_964346645.1 uncultured Spirochaetaceae bacterium
ACTATGGATGTCTTTCCCATGTGCGAAGAGTGTAAACGGGAGTACGAAAACATCGAGGACCGGCGCTACCACGCACAGCCGAACGCATGCCCGCGCTGCGGTCCGCACTACACGCTCCGCCTTGCCGGCGGAGAGCATATCGGTGAGTTCGATGAGATTCTCGACAAGACCACCGCGCTCATAGAGGCAGGCGGAATCGTCGCGATAAAGGGGATAGGCGGGTTCCACCTGGCATGTAACGCCGCCGACGAGAATGCGGTGCGGCGGTTGCGAGAGAACAAGAGGAGGGATGGCAAGCCCTTTGCCGTCATGTACCGCTCTGCAGAGAAGCTGGTTGGGCTCGTTGTGAGCGAGGAGGAGTACCGCCTCTTGCACGATCCGGGCCGGCCGATCGTACTCCTGCGGAGGGAAAAGAGCGGTCTCGACGGCGGGACGGAACGGGGAGCGAATAGGAAGCCGCGCCAAACGGCAGCCTCGGTGACTCAGGGCCTCCACACGCTGGGAGTCATGCTCCCCTATGCGCCCATTCATCACCTCCTCTTTTCCCGGCTACGTACCGACGCGCTCGTCATGACCAGCGGCAATCCGAGCGAGGAACCTCTCATCCACCGGAACGATGAGGCAGAGAAGCGACTCGCGGGAACGGCCGATGCATTCCTTCACTACAACCGTGAGATACACAACCGCTGCGACGACTCGGTCGCGATGATAGCCGCCGGGCAGGTCCGAACGATTCGCCGCTCCCGAGGCATGGTGCCTAATCCCGTTGCTCTGCCCTTTTCTGCGGATGGAGTCGTTGCCGGCGGGGCGGAGTTGAAGAGCTGTTTTGCCGTGGGCAAGGGTGAGTCGGTCTTTCTCAGTCAGCACATCGGCGATCTCAAGAACTACGAAACCCTGCTCTTCTACCGGGAGACCCTGGAGCGTTTCCTCGAGCTCTTTCGCATCACGCCGCGCTCCGCAGTCTGCGATCTGCACCCGGACTATGCCTCAACGAGAGAGATGCAGGCCCTCGGACTCCCTTTGACCGAGGTGCAGCACCATCATGCCCACATCGCTTCGGTGCTCGTCGAGCAGGGGATAGAGGAGACGGTTATAGGCGTCGGCTTCGACGGTACCGGCTACGGTGACGATGGGGCCGCCTGGGGAGGAGAGTTCTTCCTCTGCGATATGTGCGGTTACGAAAGGGTCTCACAGCTCTCCTACGTGCCGATGCCGGGTGGCGACAGGGCTGTCGAGGAGCCGTGGCGTATGGCGCTGAGCCATCTCCGGCAGGCGTACCCCGAAGATAGGGCGTTGCGGCTCGCCTCCGAGCTCTGCGGAATCGATTCCGACCGGCTCGAGCTCATCTCGCGTGCGATCTCCACCGGTACGGCCGCTCCCGCTACCTCCAGTGCGGGGCGCCTTTTCGACGCGGTTTCCTCTCTTCTCGGTATCACTCAGGTTTCGAGCTTCGAGGCGGAGGCCTCTATGCGTCTCGAGGCTCTTGCATGGCGCTGCGCCGACGATCGAATACAGACTCACGAGAAGAAGGATGCCGGGGCCCGAGGCGGCGAGGAGGAGATCCTCGATATTCCGGTGTATTCCTTTTTGTCGAAAAATTCGCAGGGAAAGGGCGTGGAGACAGCTGGGCTTATTCGAGAAATTGTCGAGGATATTGACCGGGGAGCCGCACGGGAGGAAATCGCACTGAAGTTTCACCGCAGTGTAGCGGAGATCGTCGTTTCCGTGGCGGGCTGGGCGCGTGATCTACGGGGCATGAGAGAGTCGGGCGGAACACGCGCTTCGGCTGGAATCGACACGGTGGTTCTCTCCGGAGGGGTCTTCCAGAACCGGCTTCTGCTGGAGATGGCCTTTAAGCTCCTCGAAATAGAGGGATTTAGAGTATACGCAAACCGAGAGGTGCCGGCGAACGACGGAGGGATCGCGCTGGGACAGATCGCCGTCGCCGGCGCCCGGGACAAGAAGAACGAGAAAAGGGGAGGAGTCTATGTGTCTGGGTATTCCGGCTGAGATACTGGAGATCGATGGCACCCGCGCTAAGGTGAGAGTCGGCGCGACCACCTACTCGGCGGGGCTGCATCTCGTGGAGGACGTGCACGTCGGAGACTACGTGCTCCTCCACTCCGGCTACGCCATCGGTACGATAGACCGGCGCGAGGCGGAGGAGACGCTGCGCTACATCGACGAGGCGAAACGTGCTTCGGAGCGCCGAGAGGAACCGGAGTGAAGTACGTCGACGAGTTCAGAGATGCGGAGGCGGTAAGACGTACCGCCGAGGAGATTGCCGAGACGACCGGAGGAGCCTACACCTTCATGGAGGTCTGCGGGGGCCACACAATGGCGGTCCACCGCTTCGGGCTGCTCTCTCTGCTGCCGGACTGTGTTCGTCTCATCTCGGGCCCCGGATGCCCGGTCTGCGTTACCGAGGGGAGCTACATCAACAGGGCCATAGCCTATGCGCGGGAACCTGGGGTTACCGTCGCCACCTTCGGCGATCTGCTCAGAGTCCCCGGCAGCAGCGCCTCCCTCGAGTCGGAGCGCTCACGTGGAGGCGACGTGCGGGTGGTCTACTCCTCCCTCGATGCAGTGGAGATCGCGGCTGCCGAGCCCGGCCGAAGGGTCGTCTTTCTCGGAATCGGCTTCGAGACCACCGCGCCCACAACCGCGGCGAGCCTGATAGAGGCGCGGGAACGGGGACTTGCGAACTTCCTCGTACTCAGCGGGCACAAGCTCATGCCGCCGGCCATGGAGGCCCTCGCCGGTGACGATGTGGGCATCGACGGCTACCTCTGTCCCGGTCATGTGAGCACCGTGGCGGGTACCGAGATGTACCGCTCCCTTGCAGAGAAGTACGGTCTGAGCTGCGTGGTATCCGGGTTCGAGCCGGTCGACATCATGCGCTCGCTGCTCATGCTGGTGCGCCAGCGCGAGGAGGGAAGGGCGGAGGTGGAGAACGAATACAGCCGGCTCGTACGTAGCGGAGGAAATCCGAAAGCCCTCGAGCTCATGGAGAGGGTCTTCCGCCCCCGAAGCGCCATTTGGAGGGGGCTCGGGGAGCTTCCCGAGAGCGGTCTCGGCCTCCGCGAAGAGTTTTCTCCCTTCGATGCGGAAATGCAGCTGGAGGTGGAGCCGGAGGCGTCTTCGGAGGAACCTGGCTGTATCTGCGACAGCATATTGAAGGGTTTGGCCACTCCTCTCGAGTGCAGCCTCTTCGCGCACAGCTGCAGCCCCGCCCATCCGGTGGGAGCATGCATGGTCTCGAGCGAGGGGGCCTGCGCAGCCTATTACCGCTACCGGCGAGAGGAGGCGAGGCAATGATGCACGATCACGTTCGCCTCGACCACGGCAGTGGAGGCAGACTCGCGAGGGAGCTGGTGGAAGGACTTTTTCTGAAGCACTTCCGCGGAGAGTCGCTTTCGGGACTCTCCGATGCGGCCCTTTTGCCGACGGTACTCCTCGACGAAGCCGAGACAGCGGGGCTCACCGGATATTCGGGGAAAGCGGCGGCTGGAGGACGGCTCGCCTTCACGACGGACTCCCACGTCGTCACACCGCGCTTCTTCCCGGGCGGCGACATTGGAAAGCTCGCGATTTGCGGCACCGTGAACGATCTCGCGGTAAGCGGAGCGGTGCCCGCCTATTTGAGTGCCGGTTTCGTAATAGAAGAGGGCTTTCCCATGGAGGAGCTCGAACGCATCGTGCAGTCTATGGCCCGAGAGGCCGAGGGCTGTGGGGTGGAGATAGCCACCGGCGACACCAAGGTCGTGGAGAGGGGGAGCTGCGACGGTCTCTTCATCAACACTGCGGGAGTCGGATTTGTCCCCGGATACCGCAGCGGCATCATTTCGGCGGAAGGCATGGTGCCGGGCGACAAAGTCCTCATCAACGGCTGCATCGGTGATCACGGTCTCGCGGTCACCGCCGCGCGGAACAGTTTCGAGCTCTCCACCCCGCTCGAATCCGACTGCGCGTCGCTGAACGGGCTCATCGGGGAACTGCTGCGCGGCGGAACGGGAGATTCGATCCGCTTCATGCGCGATCCCACCAGGGGCGGGCTCGCCACCGTGCTCTGCGAGCTCGCGGAAACCGCCGGTACGGGTATAGAGCTCGAGGAGGCGGCCCTGCCGGTGCGCGAAGAGGTGAGAGGACTCTGTGAGGTGCTCGGCTACGACCCCCTCTATGTGGCGAACGAGGGGAAATGCGTGGTGGTGGCGGCCGCAGAGGCGGCTGAGGAGCTGCTCGATAGGATGCGCCGCCATCCGCTCGGGACGGACGCGGCTCTCATCGGCGAGATCACTGCGGCGCATCCACGTACGACCCTCCTCCGCACGCTCGCCGGCGGCCGAAGGGTCGTTGATATGCTCGCGGGCGGACAGCTGCCGAGGATTTGCTGAGGTGACCCGCTCCCGGGCGAGAACAGCCGGACGGGCAGCCGTTTCCGGCTGAAGAGATGTATCTCTGCGGAATATAAAGCTCGGTCACGTTACATTTTTTGAGTTTTTGTACCTTTAGACACCGCTCCGGCCACAACAATTCATAATGATTGCCGATAATATCCTACTCAAATACTAAAATATGATTTATAATGAAAGTGAAAAAGGTGGGACATTATCGTTCGGATGCATCCCCACTGTGTAGCACTGCTATGGTAAAAACCGATCGTGAGACCCCCCCCCATACATCTTCTGCTGTTACCGACGTAACGCTGAGAGAAGGAGGATGAGGATCATGGAAGCAGCAACGAGCGGCCAAGTGATCGTTCAGGCGGGGAAACAAGAGCTCTATGAAGGACTCGAACGTGCGCTGCAAGACTACCGCATCGCCGCACTGAAGGACGACGGAGAAAAGACGCTCTTCGACTACATTTCCGAGGTGAGCGAGATACAGGAGGCATACACTCCCACGGTCCTCTCACCGAAGAAGTTTTTCTTCCCGCCGGAAGAGGTGGTGTTCGACTACAGCACCGACGGCGACATTCAGCCCCATTATGAAACGAAACCTACCGTACTCTTCGGCATACGCCCCTGTGACGCCTCGGCCCTCGCAATAATGGACGAGGCTTTCGCCGACTCGCACGGCGATCCGAACTATCTGAAGAAGCGCGAGGATGCGGTGGTCATCGCCCTCGACTGCAAGGAGCTCTGCGACGAGGACTCCTTCTGCTACAAGGTGAACACCCACAAGGCGAGCCGGGGCTTCGACATCATGCTTCACGATTTCGGCAAAAAGTTCGGAGTTACCATCCGCACCGAAAAGGGAAAGGAGTTCTGCGAGCGCTACTTCTCTACGGAGGATTTGGACGAGAAGGCGCTCGCTGCCTTCGATTCGGAGAAGGAGAATGCCTTCGGAAAGTACAGCCCGTTCAAGGACCTGGATTCGCTTCCCGAAGTCTTCGAGGAGAACAGGGATCATCCCTTCTGGAAGGAGGAGGCCGACCGTTGCCTGAGCTGCGGCTCGTGCATCATGGTCTGCCCGACCTGCTACTGCTTCGATGTGGCGGACGAGATCTCCCTCAACATGAAGGAGGGGCAGAAGCTGCGCAGGTGGGACGCCTGCATGCTCAGCTCCTTTGCGGTGGTCGCCGGAGGGGAGAACTTCCGCGGGGACCCCGAACAGCGGCTCAAGCACAGGATCAACCGGAAGTTCAACTACCTCATGAAGAAACACGGTCATCCGGTCTGCGTAGGCTGCGGCAGGTGCGTCCGCGCCTGTTTGGCGGATATAAGTCCCAAGACGATCGTGGAGACGCTCACCGGCGAGCGAAAGGAGGCGAAGGTATGAAGACGACGTTGGATCTACACAGGTCGGAGAGCGATCTCTACGTACCGGAGAAGGCGGTCATTCGGGATGTGCAGCCGCTGACGGAGCTGGAGAAGCTCTTTAGCATAGAGCTCGAGAGCGGACGATCGCTCGGCCATGACCCCGGGCAGTTTGTCCAAGTTGCTCTGCTCGGGGTCGGCGAAGCTCCTATCTCCATTACCTCGGCTCCCTCTGATGATCCCGCCTTCCAGCTCTGCGTGAGGAAGGTGGGAGAGGTCACGGGAAAGCTCCACAGCCTCTCTGCGGGGGACCACATATTCGTCCGCGGTCCCCTCGGCAACGGCTTCGGGGCGGATGCGATGGCCCGGCTCAAGGGAAAGCATCTCCTATTCATCGCCGGCGGCCTCGGCTATGCGCCGGTGCGCTCGCTGATCAACACCGTCCTCAAGAAGCCGGAGGACTACAAGAAGATATCGATCCTCTACGGCTGCAAATTTCCCGCAGAGAGGCTCTTTACCGGCGAGTTGGCGCAGATCGCAGAGATGGGAGGAAACGTCGAGTTCCTCGAGACCGTCGACAAGCCCGACGAGAGTTGGGAGGGCAACTCCGGTGTCATCACGACCCTCATCCCAAAGGTGGACTTCGACCCCGCCGAGACGATCGGCATCGTGGTCGGACCTCCGGTCATGTACAAGTTCGTGCTTATCTCCCTCTTCGATCGGAAGGTACCGAAGGAGAACATCTACCTCTCCCTCGAGCGGCGAATGCGCTGCGGCGTAGGCAAATGCGGCCACTGCCAGATGGAGGGTGTCTATGTCTGTCTCGAAGGGCCCGTCTTCAACTATGCCGATATACAGGATAACGAGGAGGTCTTCTGATGGCTAAACCCAAGGTAGCATTCTTCGACTTCGGCTGCTGCGAGGGCTGCCAGCTCTGCGCCATAGACTTAACGCCCGAACAGCTGCTCGATCTCGTATCAGTAGTGGACATAGTAGAGTTCCGCGAGGCGATGAGCGAGAAGGCAGGAGAGGAAGAGCCCTACGACGTCGCCATTGTCGAAGGTTCGATTACCAGAGAGACGGATGTGAAGCGTCTCGAGGAGATACGGAGGCGGTCGGGACTCCTCGTCGCCTTCGGCGCCTGCGCCCACATCGGCGGTATAAACGCCCTCAAGAACTTCCAGAAAGAGGATTCCTACAGGAAAGCGGTATATCCCGACGATCCCTACCTCTACGACACCGGCCCGGCCCGCGCGGTCGGAGAGGTGGTTCAGGCCGACGCATTCATTCCCGGCTGTCCTATAGACACCGACGAGTTCCTCCGGGTGGTGAAAAACCTGGTGGTGGGCAAGAGCCCGGGAATACCGGATTACCCGGTATGCGTCGAGTGCAAGATGAAGGAGAACATCTGCGTCTACGAGAAGGGGTGGCAGTGCCTCGGCCCGGTAATCCGCGCCGGTTGCGGCGCCCGCTGTCCGAGCAACGGCTTCTACTGCTTCGGCTGCCGCGGCATGATCCCGGAGCCGAATGTGAACTCGCAGCAGGACATCATGCAGAAGTACGACCTCACCTTCGAGCAGATGAGAGACAAGTTCAAGCTCTTCCTGCAGCGCAACGAGGAGGTATTCCCCAATGGCTGAGAATACGAGTACCGCAAAAGACACGAAGATAGATGTCCACCACATCACCCGCGTGGAGGGACACGGAAACATAAAGGTAGATGTAAGCAACGGCGAGTTGAAGGAGTGCAAACTGGAGATCGTGGAGGCGCCGAGGTTCTTCGAGGCGATGCTCAAGGGACGCCACTACGACGAGGCGGCCATGATCACCTCCCGTATCTGCGGCATTTGCTCCATGGGCCACCAGATGGCCTCCCTCAGGGCCACCGAGGACGCCTTCGGTATAGAGATCTCCGAGCAGGAGAAGAGGCTGCGCTACCTCGCGAACTGCGGGGAGTTTTTCGAGAGTCACGTCCTCCACATCTACTTTCTCGCCGTGCCCGACTTCGCCGGGGCGAAGTCGGTCTTTCCCCTGGTGAAGACGCACAAGGAGGTGGTGGTGCAGGCGCTCAAGCTGAAGAAGCTCGGTCACGAGATCGGCAATATGATCGCCGGCCGGCTCATCCACTCTATGGCCACAAACGTGAAGGCGATGACGAAGATACCGACCCGGCAGACCTTAGAGGAGATCATAGCGCGATTGCAGGATGCCAAGGAGGAGCTGAAGACGGGGGCGAAGGTGCTGGGCAGTTTCCCGCTGCCGCAGTTCGAGAGAGAGACCGAGTACGTCTCCCTCTACAAGCCCGGAGAGTATGCGTTGCTCGAGGGCAACATCTACTCCAGCGACAAGGGCGAGATTCCCTACGGCGACTACCGCACGGTCACCAACGAGTACCTGGTGCCCCACTCCACGGCGAAGCGCACCGCGAGCGCGCGCCACTCCTACATGGTCGGCGCCCTCGCTCGCTTCAACAACAACCACCAGTGGCTCTCCGAAGATGCGAAGCAGACGGCGGAGGAACTCGGCCTTGCCGCCCCATGCTACAATCCCTACATGGTGACGGTCGCCCAATTCGTCGAACTTGTCCACATCGCCGACGAGTCTATAAAAACCGCACGGGAGCTCCTCGACATGGAGCTGAAGATGGAGGACCGCAGCTTCCCGCTCTCCGCGGGCACCGGTGTCGGCGCCGTGGAGGTGCCGCGGGGCATCCTCTTCCACGAGTACACGTACAAGGGGGATGGCTACATGGAGGAGGCGAACTGCGTTATCCCGACGGGGCAGAACTTGCAGAACATAGAGGACGACATGCGCGAGCTCGTACCGACTATTCTAGACAAGTCGAAGGATGACATTACCCTCTCGCTCGAGATGCTGGTGCGGGCCTACGACCCCTGCATCTCCTGCTCGGCGCACCTGTTGGAGGTAGAGTTCGAGGGAGAGTGACGGAGGGGGAATGATGAAGCCGCAAGCGAAGCATCGGCAAAGGAGCTCGGCTTTCGAGACAGGTCGCGTAACCGGCCAGGCGGCCACATTGGTGGCGGGGATCGGAAACCCCTTGCGCCGAGATGACGGTGTAGGCCCCGCGCTCATCCGTCGCCTCCGCCCGCTAATAACGGCGCAGGGATTCGCGCTGGTGGAGCGGGAGCCGGATATGATCGCGCTACTCGACGAGCTGCAGGAGTATGCGAGGGCGGTGATCGTCGATGCGGTCGACATGGGGGCAGTGCCGGGGAGCCTGCGGCTCTTTACGGCCGGCGAGCTGCAGGATGCGAGGCTTCGCGAGATATCGAGCACCCACGGCTTCGGCCTGCGGGAGCTGGCCGAGCTCGCCGGAGAGCTCGGCGTGCAGACCGAGATCCTCGTTGCGGGGATACAGGTGCGGGATGTCTCCTTCGGCGAGGAGCTGAGTACGGAGCTGGCCGAACGTCTCGAGGGCCTGGCCGGGGAGCTCGGAGAGCTTTTGGGATCCTGATGAGCGAGTCTGAATAACCGAGGAGGTCGGAATGGGAACACTGTTTAGAATGGGAGAACTCCTTGATTTTGCCGTCGAGCGGGAAGAGGAGAGCTACAACCTCTACAAACAGCTGGCGGAGACGATCGAAAAGGATGAGTTGAAGGAGTTGTTCACCCAGCTCATGCACGAGGAGATGACGCACAAGGACACCTACCGGGGGATGCTCTCGGCGGTGGAAGGGGAGAAGACACCCGGAGTCGCAGATGACGACGAGTACGGTCTCTATCTCGAGACCCTCATCGACCAGCAGCGCCGCCTGAGCGCCTCGCCTCCCGTCACCGTGAACAACGTGACAGATGTGCTCGACTACGCGATCGGGAGGGAGAAGGATGCGGTGCTCTTCTACGTCGGTTTGAAGGAGTTCGTACCGAAGAAGAATAGGAGCACTGTCGAGGAGATAATCAAGGAAGAGGGACGCCACATCGTCAAGATTTCCCGACTGAAATCGGAACTAGTGTAATCGAGGAGTAGGGTATGAAGAAGGTACTGATCATAGATGACGACGAAGATATGAGGACGATACTCAAAACCATGCTCGCCGGTAGCTACGAGGTCTCCGAGGTCGGCAGCGCCGCAGAGGCCCGTGCAAAACTCGACGATTTTTCTCCTGACCTCCTCGTGCTGGATGTGATGATGGAGGAGCTCGACTCGGGCTTCCAACTCGCCAGGGCGGTCAAACATGAGCTCGGCCTGCAGAACATCAAGATACTCATGACCACGAGCATCGACAACGAGATGAAGATCAACTTCAAGGAGAGCGCCGGCGACCAGACCTGGCTTCCCGTGGACGACTACATCGTCAAGCCCCTCAAGAAGGATGAGGTGCTCGGCAAGGTGAAGACGCTTCTCGGGGAGTAAAAGGGAAAATTGTCTCCAGCCGGAGCTGCGATCCTTAGGGGAGCAGTATGAGCGAAGCCGCGAAACGTGAAGAGAACTACGTAACGACCCTCAAAGAGCGCTGCAGAATGTGCTACACCTGCGTCCGCGAGTGTCCGGCAAAGGCCATCCGTATAGAGGATGGGCAGGCCGAGATAATCAACGAGCGCTGCATCAGCTGCGGCAACTGTGTGAGGGTCTGCAGTCAGAATGCCAAGGTAATCCAGGACACCACCGAGGAGATTTTCCGTCTCCTCGAAGAGGAGAGCCCTGTCGCCGCCATCCTCGCCCCGAGCTTCCCCGCCGCCTTTCCCGATAAGGATCCGTCGCGGATAATAGGGGCTATACGCAGCCTCGGTTTCGACGGGGTGCACGAGGTCGCCTTCGGCGCCGACATCGTCGCCGCAAAATACGCAGAGCTCGTCGAGAAGCACCCCCGGGAGCATTTTATCGCCACCACCTGCCCCGCGATCGTCAACTTCGTAGAGCGGTATCATCCCGAACTGACCAAGAACCTCGCCCCCATCCTCTCGCCTATGACTTCGGCCGCGGTGGCCCTTCGCCGGCTCCGCGGATCGGAGCTGAAGATCGTATTCATCGGTCCCTGCATTGCGAAGAAGCGGGAGCTGCCGGGTGAGAACGATGAGAGCCGGATAGACGGGGTCATCACCTTTCTCGAGCTCGAGCGGATGTGGGAGAAGAGTGAAATAGATCCCGACTCCGCCGAATCGAGCGATATAGATGAGCCGCATGCGAATCTCGGCGCGCTGTTTCCGATAAGCCGCGGCATCCTGCAGGCGGCGAACATCTCAGAGGATCTGGTTGAGGGGACGGTCGTAGCGGCCGACGGACGCAGCGACTTCCCCGAGGCGATACGCGAGTTCGCCACCCGCGACATGGACGTGCATCTGCTCGAAGTGCTCTGCTGCACCGGCTGCATCATGGGCGCCGGTATGCCATGCGACATCCCCCTCTTTCGGCGCAGAGCCCTCATAAGCCAGTACGTCAAGCGGCGCATCGAGGAGATGGACGAGGAGAAGTGGCGGCAGTACATGGAGGAGGTCCTCGGGCTCGACTACGGACGAGGTTTCAGCCCCAAGCAGGTGGCCGACGAGCAGCCGAGCGAGGAGGAGATAGAGGAGAAATTGCGGCAGCTCGGCAAGGAGAATCCGGAGGACGAGTTGAACTGCGGTGCCTGCGGTTACGAGACCTGCCGCGAGCATGCGATCGCCATCATCAAGGGGCTCGCGGAGACGGAGATGTGCCTGCCGAACACGATCGAACAGCTTCGGCAGGTGGTGCAGGACCTCGCCGTATCGAACGAGAAGCTGCAGGAGACTCAGGAGGCGCTGGTGCAGTCGGAGAAGCTCGCAAGCATGGGGCAGCTGGCCGCCGGCATAGCCCACGAGCTGAACAATCCGCTCGGAGTGGTGCTCATGTACTCGCACCTCCTCCTCGACGAGCACGATAAGGATCCCGAGGTAGAGACCGACCTGAATATGATCTCCGAGCAGGCGGACCGCTGCAAGAAGATCGTGGCCAAGCTGCTCCACTTCGCCAGACAGAACCGAGTGGTCTACCAGGAGGTGGACATCGGCGATGTACTTCAGAAGAGTCTGCGCTCGGTCACCATACCCGACGATGTGGAGGTCGAGGTGGTCCACGGACACGAGAATCCTCATGCGGTCCTCGACGAGGATCAGATCATACAGGTGCTGACCAACCTCATCGCCAACGCCTGCGCCGCCATGTCCGACGGAGGCAGCCTGACCCTCGAGACCGGCGAGCTCGATTCGCAGGTCTTCTTCCGGGTCTCCGACACAGGAACGGGAATCGACAAGGAGACGATGCAGAAGATATTCGAGCCCTTCTTCACCACGAAGAAAATGGGCAAGGGGACAGGGCTCGGTCTCTCGGTCAGCTACGGTATCGTGAAGATGCACTCGGGGGACATAAAGGTCCGGTCGAACGACGATCCGGCCGAGGGGCCTACGGGCACCACCTTCACCGTAGAACTGCCGCGGGAGGGGCAGGCGAAAGATGAGTGAGGAGCATCGCACGCTCACCGTTCTCGTGGTCGACGACGAGGAGGGTATGTGTCTCTCCATCGAGCGGACACTGCGAAAGTATAGGATACGGGTTGCCCGGGCGGACGAGGAGGTCTCCTTTCACGTGCTGACAGCCGGTTCAGCGGAGGATGCACTCGAGATCATGGAGGGGGAGGAGGTACACATACTCCTGCTCGACCACAAGCTGCCGGGAATGAGCGGTATCGAGCTGCTCGAGGATGTGGTCGAGCGGGAGGTCTCAACCCTTACCATTATCATGACCGCCTACGCCTCGATAGAGACGGCGATCCGCGCGACCAAGTCCGGCGCCTTCGACTTTCTCGCGAAGCCCTTTACGCCCGAGGAGATCAAGAACTCGGTTTACAAGGCGGCAGAGCACTTGGTGGTTACCTACCAGGTCGAGCGTTTGGCCAAGGAGAAGCGCAGGGTCAGGTTCGAGTTCATCTCCGTGCTCGCCCACGAACTCAAGTCTCCCCTCAACGCCGTGGAGAGTTACCTCAACATACTCGAGGACCCCGAGATGGCGGAGGACCGGGAGCAGTACACGGCGTTTATCGACCGCTGCAGAACCAGGGTAGGGTATATGCGGAAGATGATCGAGGATCTGCTCGACCTCACCTACATCGAATCGGGAGAGAAGCAGCGGAAGATAGACGAGATCGACCTCACCAAGATCGCAGGCAATGCGGTCGAGACCCACCGTCAGGGCGCCGCGGAGCGGAACATAGAGCTCGAGCTCCACGGCGAAGAGGAGCTTCACATGCATGCAGACGAGGGGGAGGTGGAGATCATCCTCAACAACCTCATTACCAACGGCATCAAGTACAACCGCGACGGCGGGAGGGTCGACATCCGCCTTTCAGCGGACGAGAAGAGTGTCGAAATAGCTGTTATCGACACCGGCATAGGGATGACGGAAGAGGAGACGCGGAAGCTCTTTCAGGATTTCTCGCGGATAAAGAACGAGAAGACGAGAGACATCCTCGGCAGCGGACTCGGTCTCTCCACGGTAAAGAAGATCGCCCAACTCTACGAGGGAACTGTGGATGTCGAGAGTGTTCCCGACGAGGGAAGCACCTTCACCGTCCGCCTGCAGCGTTGGGGCGCGAGCCGGTGAGGCTGTGGACGGCAGGGCGGAGCGCTTGGGCGAAGTCCGTTTTCAGCAGCGCCTCCGGTCGGCCCACAGCGGCTTCGAGCTCCGTGCTGTAGGGAACGGCGGCCAGTCGCGGCTCCTCAGGCACTCCATTCGCCGACGACTCTCCGCGGCCGCTCATGTTCTCTATGAGCCCGATGACCGGTACCCCCCTCTCTTCGAGGAGGCGCCGGAGGCGGGCGACCACCTTTGCGGAGACTACGGAGGGGGTCGTCACGAGCAGAGCCTCCACCCTGCGTACGTAGCGGATCAGGTCGAGCACCTCGTCGCCGAGACCGGGCGGCATGTCGATGAAGAGATAATCCAGCTCTTCCCATCGGGTTATCGCGAAGAGCTCGAGGAAGACGTCGGTGAGCTCGGCCCCGCGGAGGGCCAGACCCCGTTCTCCGGCAAAGGAGGCGGCGCTCATGAATCTAAGGCCGAATCCCGCCTGCGGGGGCGTGATGCCGCGGTCCTCGGCCGGAAAGCGAAGCTCAGTTCCCAGGAAGATGTGGGCCGAGGAGCCGGTAAAGTCCGCATCGAGCAGGCCGACTCGCTTGCCGCCGCGGGCGAGCTCCAGCGCAGTAACCGCGGCGCAGGCGCTCTTGCCGACCCCGCCCTTGCCCCCTGCCACGGCGATGATTCTTCCGATCCTCTCGAGCCGTGTGTCGATGACGGAAATCCTCGGATCGATCACGGATGCCCCCTTTTCGTCATTGCCTGCCGGTCATCGTTTCGGTACGGATCTCGGATATGGAGATACCCCTACCGGTTTCCACGGCGAAGTCGTTGTCGCCGCAGCCGGGACAGTTCATGAAGAGCTGTGCCGTCTCGGGCAGGAAGTGGATCGCCTCCAGCTCGTCCTCCGAGAGTCCTCCGATCTCGCGAAGAGTCCAGGAGGTGCCGCAGACATTGCATCGGAAACCGGCCGGCTCGTGCTCGATCGCGAAGAGATCTGCGGAAATGCCGTAATCGGCACTCAGGCTGCGCAGCCCCTCTGTGAAGATCGCCTCGTCGATCTGCTGCAGCTCGCCGAAGAGGATGGTCGCCGACACGAGTCGTTCCGTCTCCCCGGCCTCTCCCCTCTTCCTTGCCGCCTGAGATACCGCTTCGAGTACCGACTCTGCCAGTGCCCACTCGTGCATAGTCTGCTCCGTACCCGATGCTACTCGTACTGCCGCTTCTGGAAGCGGACGACCATGTAGATGCGGGTCCGGCC
>CAYFVU010000011.1:0-50704 GCA_964346645.1 uncultured Spirochaetaceae bacterium
GTACCGCGGAAATATGATATTTATTCTCTTCCAAAATATTCTAACACCGTATTTAATATTTCTTTTAGTTGACCGATTAGATTCTTCATCGATTATCTTTCCAATTATCAGAAGATCGTCCCGGGCTGATTCCAGCCAGCCCTTAGCTTGCTCGTTCATATATAGTCTTTCCTGTAGCCTCTATTTCCCGAAAGAAGGAGTTTTTGTTGTTCATGAGTATCTCGAACTCCTTTCTCTTATAGACCAATAAATCTATAGGGACTTTACCACTCAAGTCCCAAATAGCATTTCTCACCGTCATGTTTTTTTTCATTTTCTCTTCGTACGTCTGCGAGATCTCGTCCGAGTCGAGTATAACGAGAAGATCGATATCGCTGCCCTCATCATTGTTTTGAGTTGCACATGAGCCGAAGAGAATAATCTTGTACGGATTCAGACTTTTAAGGCGCTGTTTTATTTCCTCGAGGTATGCCCATTTTTTTCTGTCAATTTCATCCTTTTGTGCCAAGTTTCTTCCCCTTCTTTAGAAACACCCGGGCGGATTCCCGTATACGCTCATGCTCTCCCAGATTTTGTCTCTCAATCGATTGGATATCAAGAACATCGATTGCCTCTTCGAGATCACGCTCTTCTTCATCGAGGTAATCGTCGCCTACAAGAGCTTTGTACACTTCCTTTGCATCCGGTAATGGAATGTCCATAATTCTCTGTATCATGCCCGGGCCCTTGTCTTTTTCCTTTAGATAGGACCCGAGAGCTTCGAAAAAGTGAGTTTCAAATATCTCCGAACTCCGTTCTATATACCTGGCAGCTGATGGTTTCGCTTCCTCAAAAACAATAGTGGCGACAGTGGGAATCTCTTTGTTGAAATTGCTTACCGCAGGATGGATATTCACCTCGAACTCGGGCAGCCCCTTCACCCGTGCATAACGGTTCAGTTCAGTAAAAATGGTAGCAGGTGAGATGAGGAGATCGGCTGCAACTTCGTGAATCTTCCTAATAATGATTCCTGTATTCTCTATCTCTCTCAGTTCGTGATAAAAGCTCTCTACATGTTCTTCAGGGAATAGAAACGCACCTGCACACATGTCGGCAAATACATCGGCATCCTCTTCACTCAGGTCCGGAGCAAGCACGTGTGCGAGCTCATGGAGCAGCCAAAACTTGAAATCGGTAACAATAGCATCGAGGTTCGCGTAGATACATGTAATCCTCTCTTCCGGCAGACGTATGTGAAGTGCATTGTCACCTTGCTCTCCCCATAACACCGGAATGAGCACGACCCGTCTCCTGGAAAACTCACGGAGAATATGCTCTATTTCAACATGACACCCCTCTATGTGCATCTCCTCTCGTAAAAAGCTCACCACCTGCTGTACAAAATGCCAATTAGGTCGAGGGCTTTCGAGGACCGATGGCGTGAAAAACGACTCATGAGGTAGATAGTGAACGAGAAACCGGAGCATGGTCCCCATATCCCTGGCTTTCTCGAGCATTTCAGGGCGTATTTTTCTGTTTCTTTGGCTTCGGTATGCAACCAGGGGTTCATTTTCCGGCGCTCGTATCACCATCTCGTCGAAGGAGAGATCGAGGAGTTCTGCAAGAGAGAGGAGTTTGTGCGGCCTCGGATATGTGACGTTTTTGAGCCACTTCGATACGGCTTCTCTGCTGACATCGAGCCTATCGGCGACGGTCGCCTGGTTGAGCCCCCGTTCTTCGAGCCGTTCTTGAATAATAGCTGTATTCAGTTGTTTCTCATTCATACTTCTATGATAGTGCCTATTGTCAACTTTTTATTGCCCTTAATAGCGATTTTACCATACTACTATAGTTCGTCATCGTTCCGAATCAGATCTACATGATCATGGCAACTATCTTTTGTATCACCTGCTCCGTTCGATGTTCACCGAACTCCTCGATAAACTCGATACGGCGTATATGCCAATCAAGGCTTTTTACCTGGTCGCTGAGCACGCATCCCGAGACCTTCTCTCCCTCTACTGCCACTTCGAAAGGATACCCCTTGACCTTTGAAGTGATGGGACCAAAAAGCGCCAGCCCGATCTTCTCGTTATAACTCTTGTGAGAAACCACAAGTGCCGGCCGTCTACCCCGTTGTTCGTGGCCGCGCTGCGGATTGAAATCGATCCACACGATATCACCTTTTGCAGGGGTGTATTCGTCCGAATTCACCATTCCTCTCTTCCCACGGATTCTCCCGTTTCGACTATCTCCGGCATATTCTCCGCCGTCACGCGACTAAGCATGTGCTCGAGCGTTTCACTGTAAGGGGAGATGACGATTTTTCCACCCTCTTCGCTTATCTCTACGGTACTGCCCTTCTTCAAATTGAGTTCCTTCGCATAAGCGGCAGGAATGCGTATTCCCAGACTATTTCCCCATTTCTGTACGAGCGTTTCCATGACCGGTTACCTCCTGAAAAATGCTCACTAAGAAAGTATATATTTTGTATATCCTATCTGTCAAACCTTCCTCTGCAGCACATACGCCGCCATCTCCACCATCGCATCCAGAACCCCATCGAGGAGGGCCTCGAATACGATGTAACGAAAGAGGTTTCTCGATATCTGGTAATGACGGAACGTTATGCGGCCCCGGGGCAACTCTGGAAACGGTGGATTTTCTCTTTTCCTATATAAATATTTTTATGTTTTTACAAAAATATTTGTCTACCTTCGCTTTCAACCGGCACTCTTATACAGTTATCCCCCGGTGTTCCCGCCCCCTTTTCGCCGCCGCCCTTGGCACGCTTTGTGCTATGTAGAAAGTGACGACTTTCTGAGATACGGAGGAGCAATGCGCAGACTTTCAACGTCAATCACCGCAGCAGGGGCTCTCGGCGTGCTGCTCATGGTCGCCGCGGCGGCCTCGCTCATCGCCGGCCGCCTTGTCCCCTACGGCACGGGAGAAGAGGTGGCGGCCGGTTCTGCGCTGAGGGCTGCGGCCGAAGGTGTCGGTGAGCAGGCGGCCCTGCTCACGCTTATCGGACTCGCCATGACGCTTATCTGGCTCCTCAGCGCTCCTGGATTGAAGAAGGGGCCCTTCCGCTGGGCCCTGCTCTGGGGAACCCTGCTGGTGCTCATTTCGCTGGACATAGAGGTATTGCCGGGCACCGACGGACAGCTCGAGGACCTCGGTATACTGCAGCACGATGGCTTCACCATCCTACTGGGTGTGGCGGTGCTGCTGCTCGCCCGCTTCATTACCCGCCGGCCCTTCTTTCGCATTCGCCGCTTTGCCCTCCTGCTGCCGGCAGCAATCATCGCCCTGCTCTTTCTCTACGATGCGGCTGGACCTGAGGCGGCCCCCGGGGAAGACCGGCTCAGCTACGACGGCGAGCTCGCCGCCATCACCGACGCCCTTGACCCGGCCTACGTCCGCTACCGGAATGAGGTTGAGGCCTACCTGAAGAACACACTCGGCGGCGAGAAGGAGCCCGCGCCCGAGAAGCGGAAGCGGATAATAGAGCGGCTTAACGAACGGATTGCCGAGCTCGAGCGGGAGCTTTCTGCCTTCGAGCGAGTAAAAGAGCGCAGCGAACGCTACGAAGAGCGGATCACCGAACTCTCTCGCCGCCTCGAGGAGGTCGAAGAAGAAGCTGCAGCGCAGGGAGGCAGCGCGGCGGCGAAAGAGATCGAAAAGGTCGAAACTATTCCTGCGGGGGTGCGCCCGTCGGCTCCGACGGTGAGGGAGATGTCGGTGGAGGTTGCCTCGGCCTACCCGGGCCCTTACAGCACCGCCGCCCTCGGCTGGGCAGCCCCCACCGAAAAAGGAATCCGGCAGATCGTCGCCATACACCACTACATCACCTCGAACTGGGACTACGTCAGCGATCCGCTGTTCAAACAGCGGGAGTACTTCTCCCCGGCCGACCGTACCATTGCCGTGGGACTGGCCGGCGACTGCGACGACTACTCTATCCTGATGGCCTCCTGCATCGAGGCGATCGGCGGCCGGGCCCGCATCGTCGGCGGCACTTGCGCCGAAGGAGGCCACGCGTGGCCGGAGGTCTACATCGGCGGCCGGAACCGCTGGCGGTTGGCACTGCAGGTCATCCGCAGGGTCTACCCTGGAATCGAGCTGCAGCCGGCGGTTTCAACTTCGACCGTTGAACTGCCCGGAGACAGCGCAGATGCAGACGGAGGATATTGGCTGAGTCTTGACTGGCAGCTCGGCAATTTTAGCTGCGGCGAGCAGCGAGAACTGATCTACCGTTCATCGAGAGACTACATAGGAGGGGAATAATGGGAACCACGCGGCGAATATTACTGACCACGCTCTTTCTCGTCTTTGCCGCCGCCGGCGGGGCGGGCCTCTTTTACCCCGAACTCTTGTTCGGAGATGTGACGATGCTCTTACCCGAGCGAACGGCGATGCTACTGCCGGCAGGGCTCACCGCCGCCTACGGTCTGATAACCGCCGTTCTACTGAGAGGGGTCGGAGAGAGCGAGTCGGCTGAGCACTACGTAGACAGCATCTACTTTCTCGGTTTCCTCTTCACCCTGCTTGCCCTCGCCGCTCTCTTCTTTCGCCTCTACGGCATCGACCTCACGAGTCCCGGCAGTCGGATGGTGCAGGCGGTGCTTCCCTACCTCGGCGCGGCAGTTACGAGCTCCGTCGCGGGGGTCCTGCTGCGCACGGTACTGCAGGGCCTCGCTTCTGCAGGCAGCCGTCAGGATGAGGATGAGCTGCAGCGAACTTACGAGGCGCTACAGGCGACGGCGCAGGAGTTCTCGCGCAACTCGCAGAAGAGCTTCGAGTCGTTGCAGACCTTCCTACAGGAACGAAGCGAGCGCGTCTCTCTGCTCGAGCAACGCGAGCAGGCATATATTGCGGCGCTCGAGAAGCTCACCGCCTCCGCAGAACGCTTCTCCTCCGGTCTTTCGCAGGCCGAGAGTGAGACCCTGGAACAAATATCCGCCTACGGCCGGGTAATAGAACAGCACCAGGAGCAGGTCGAAGAGATCGGCCGTCTCGATCGGGCACTCGCCGATCTCACCGAGCTGATCAGCCGGAAGACCGAGGAGCTGCCTATGGAAGAGATCAATCGGCAGCTGCGGGAATTCGAAACAGGCGCCCGGGAGCTCAACGATGTGGTCGACTCGGTGGTGACGCTGCTCGAGAGAAAGGTGGAGAAAGTATCATGATGAGGCGAAGAGGACCCGGAAGCACAGCGGTAATGTTCTCCCTTGCCGAGCTCGCTTTTCTGCTCCTCTTTCTCAGCATTGCCGCGGCTGGCTACCTCTACGGCCAGTGGCAGCAGGAGGCCCAGCGCGTCGAATCCCTCTACGGCGATCTGCGCGCCGTCGCCGCCGAGCGCAGCGTGCTCGCTGAACGGCTCGCCGAAAAGGAGCACGCGGCGGTCCCCTGTTGGAGCTGCCCCGGCAGCACGGTCCCGAAGATCTCCGGAACGGTGACGCTGGTCGGCCCCGAGACCTTTTCGGTGAGCAAGAGCGCTACCGGAGAGTCGGTCACCCTACAGGCCGACCGCAGCACCTATACCTCCCGGATGCGAACAGTGTTGCGGCGGATGTTCGCCGGGGAGCTCGCCTACTCGGGAAAGAAGAACTGCTATCTGCGGATGCATATCGAAAACAAGACCAACAGCTTCACCCTCTACCGGCACACTTCAGAGATTCTGCAGGAGCTTGAGATCGTGATTGTAGAGCAATGAGAAGGAGACAATGGAGCAGTTGATGCTGATACGCGCCCGATACAGACTCTATTTCACCCTCACTGCTCTGCAGTTCTACCGAGTAGGAGCGAAGACGAGGACTGCCGTTCGCCTGGCTTTAACACTAGCTCGGACGGCAGGGGCGGCACTGATCCTTTTCCGCCGGCCCGCAAGCGGCCTAATCGCCTACCTGAAGGAGGCGGGGATACTGCTCGCCCCTCATCACGCAGGAGGGACACAGGCACAGCCGTCGCAGAGGTCGCGTATTCCCTCCTCCGGTCTCCTGCAATCCGGCTACGCGGCGCTGCGGAACCTCTTTGCCTCCGGTGGTAGGGAGGAGCCGCAACTGCTCGAGGACTGCAGGGTCGTACGGCTGCAGGCCGTCTACATCAGAGTGCACTTCCCGAGAATCTTCGGCATTGTACCGGCGGCCGAGGATATTGAAGTGCTCGCCCGCTTCGCTGGAGTGGACCGGCTCTACCGCAGCCTCGCCGCCGCTGCCGGTATCGCCGTAGGCAGCCGCTCGGTCCTCGGCACGGAGGCCCGTTATCGGGCCCGGGTGGCCTACCCCACCTTCCTGCGTCTGCTGAGTCTTCGCCTATCACGGCGCCGGTTGGAAGGAGAGCGCCGGGACGGAGGGCCCGCGGCGGTCGCCGGCGGACGCGAGCGCTTCGCCGGACTCTACCCCCACCGGCTCACCGTCGCCCGGCTGGAGGCAGTCAGGCGGAATGCGGGCGGGCAGATTCACGCCCGCCGGCTTTCGGACGCCGCCGGCGAGGAGCTTCTGCTGCTGCGCCTGCACTTCGCCGCCTACTCACTGCTGACCACGTCGCAACTCAGAAGACAATACGACTCGCAGGCGGTATTTCACAAACTTGAAACCATACACAGCTATCGAAGGAGGATACCCGTATGAACGGATGGAATCAGAATCAAGACGAGAATGAAACGGCACTGGAAAAGTACAGCCCCCGCAACCTCACCGACCAGAAGGACTTCAGCAAGGAGCTGCGGGATATCGAGCACAACCAGACCCTCAGCATGCTCGACAAGTACAAATCCAAGAAGCAGCTGATGCGCGCGGTCTTCCAGGCCAAGCAACAGGAGGTGGCACACCATCTGGAGTCTTTCGAGAACTATCTTCTCGCTCGCAAGGACGTGGAGGCCAAGTCCATCACCCTGGAGGCACAGCGGGCCATCATGACCCTGGAGCAGGAGCAGCTGAACATGATGAAGGAGTTGGGCCTCTCCCACTCCGAGGAGATCTCATCCACCCTCATCGACGCCGGCACCCGACTCACCGAAAAACTCCGGGAGATCGAAGAGAGCGACATGCAGCCGGAGATCAAACAGCAGACGATGCAAAACGTCCGCTCGGTCTGGGAGAAGACGAACAAGCGCATCATGGACAGCGTAGACACCTATATCGACGAGCTCTATGAGAAAGAAAAGAAGAAGCTGTGATCGACCTCTGATAGTCTCGTTCAGCTTGAGACCTGCAAGACTGATAGGTACTCGTGCTGCAGAGAATGATGTTGGGATATGTAAGAGCCAAAAGTCGGACTCGAACCGACGACCTACGCTTTACGAGAGCGTTGCTCTACCACTGAGCTATTTTGGCTTGGATGGAAATGTAGCCAATATGGGAAAAAAAATCAAGACGGGCGTTATTCCGTCTCGCGTTCGCACCGAATTCGCCGTTCGAATGAAGCGAGTGCGGGCGAAGGCTGTACCGGCATCACTCCTCCGAACGCTGTTTCTTTCTCCTCGAATTGACGAAGCGGCGGAACTCGTTGATGTTCTTTACCACTATCTTGTCCTCGTAGATCTCTACGCGACGCTGACCTGCGAAGTGGTTGAGGATTTTACGGCACTCCTGAGGCGACATACCGGCCCAGTGAGCGATGTCGTCTACCGACGTGCGGAACGTCCGCTGATCTTCGTCGGGAAAGTCCTCCTGCTGATCTTCCGAGAGCATGATGAAGACATCCGCGACCCTTGCCTCTACGTCCTCGAGAGTGAGGATCATGAATCTGCGCTTTTGATCGTATATCCGCTTGGTGAGGAGCTTGAGGAGTTTGAGGGCGATCTGCGGGTTGCCCTTCATCAGGACCTCGAAATTCGCCCGGTTGAACTCGAGGGCCTTTACCTTGTCTAGGGCCACCGCAGTAGCCGAACGGGGTGCCTCCTCGAGTATGGCCATCTCGCCGAATATCTCGCCCGGCATGAGAATATCTATGTTCTTCTCGATGTTGCCGAGGATCTTTACTATCTGCACTCTCCCCGATTGGATGAGGTAGAAGTTGTCGCCCGGCTCGTACTCGCAGAAGATGATGTCTCCCGGCTGGAAATTCACCGCGAAACGCTCAAACATTGAGAGATCGACGTCCATCTACTTGCCCTCCAGCCTGCGCAGTGCTTTCTTCGCCTTGCGGTATACGACCTCGTTCTCCGAAGACATGGCCACGACCTTGTTGAAGAAGCTCGTCGCCTTCTGCGTGTTCCCGAGATTCTCGTGGCAGTTTCCTACGTAGATCAGCGAATTCCTGAGCTCCGGATGCTTCGGGTGCTTCTTTATCATCGACGTGTAGTGCTCGATGCACTTCTGATACCGTTCCAACCCGAAGAGACAGCGGCCGTACTCGTAAATCGATTTAACCGTGTACTCGCCCTCCCCCTGCATCAGCTCGTTGAACTCCTTGAGCGCCTCTTGATACTTCTCCTGGCTGAAGAGACTCACCGCATTGTAGTACTTCTTGGCCACGCCGGTCAGCTCTTCGGCCTGCTGCGAATCGGGGGCCTGAACCCGTCCGCCTCCGGTCGAAAGTCCGCCGGTTTGGGCCCCTCCGGCATTCCCCCCTGAGAAAGAAGCCCCGCTCCCGGCACCCGTTCCCGGGACGCTGTTTTTCCCGTGCTTCTGCAGGAGCTGCTCCGACTTGTCGATGTTTCCCGTAGCCTCTTGTGAGAACTTTCCCGATGGGTAGTAGGTTATGTAACGCCGGAAGGCGTAGAGGGCCTGGTGGTACTTCTCCGCTTCCAGATAGTACTTGCCTATCCGGAAGAGCCCCTCCTCGGGATCCATCGCATTACCCGAATCGAGGAGATTGCGGACCTGCTTGTGGATTCTCCGAAGCTGATTGGAGAAGACCTTCAGCATCTTCATGATTATGCGGGTATTCCGGAGCACGAAGTCTTCGAACTCCGGTACGGTGAACATCAGCATGTTGGAGTCGGCCAGCACGACCGCCGTCTCTTCTCTTGGATACTTTCCGAGGGCGGATTTCACCCCGAAGAACTCTCCGGTACCGATGAGATCCCGGATCTCCTGCCCGGTCTCGATATCGTTATAGTTCAGGCTCACCTTACCCGATTTGAGGATGTAGATCTTTTCATTCACATCGCCCTGGAAATAGACGATGGAATTTGCTTTGTACGTAACCGCTTTAGGCATTCCAACCCCAATTCAAGTATATGGTCACCTTCATTTATCGGCAAGAGTCTTATCTTTCTATAAAAATTGTACTTTTCTATTACACGGGTGTCAATAAAAGAAAGAGATTTGGATCGACTCCTCTACTACTCCGGAGGCGAATAGAGGTCGAGCGAATAGAGGTAGAGCGGAAAAATGGACGGAAAAATTGTTCTGCATCTCTAATTGATCTGTGATACTATGGAAAAAGCTCGAGTTAGGGAGTTAGCAGTAGAGGAGATATGCAGATGTTCGCTCAGGTCGGGAGATCAGTTCTCTCCGCGTTCGACGAACTGCTCTATGCCACAGGCTTCTTCTTCCAAGCGCTCAGGTCGTCGGTGGCCTTCTTCAGAGAACGGAAGATCGGATCCCGTGTCCTGACGATGCAGCTCCTCTTCACGGGTGTCGAGGCTCTCGGCGTCACCGCCCTCATCTCAGTCTCCTTAGGTGCCGTCATCATCATCCAAGGTGTGAGTCTTCTCCCCCAGTTCGGCCAGGGGCAGCTCATCTACACGATTCTGATCACCGTCATAACCCGGGAGCTGGGTCCGATCCTCTGCGCCTTCATCGTCATCGCACGCTCGTCCACGGCGGTGGCGACCGAGTTGGGTCACATGGTAGTGAGCCATCAGATCGAGGCCTACATCGCCACGGGAGTCAATCCCATCCGCTACCTCGTCGCACCCCGCTTTCTCGGTATTACCTTCTCCGTCATACTCCTGAACCTCTATTTCAACTTCTTCGGGCTGGTCGGCTCCTTCATACTGACCCAGTTCTTCGAGCCCGTGCCGGCGGCCGACTACTTTCATAACCTACTCGTTCATCTGAAGACCACCGACATCATCTCTTCCCTCCTCAAGAGCCTGGTTTTCGGCCTCATCATCAGCCAGGCTGCTACCTACAACGGGCTGAAGGTGCTGCAGTCCTCTACCGAGGTGCCCCAGGTCGTGATAAAAGCGGTGGTTCAGGGATTTACCCTCTGCATAATCTCCGATGCGATCATTACCATGGTCTACTATTTATAGCCTATATAAAGGGAGAAAGATGGAGAGACTGCAGATAGAGCTCGATAACGTTTCGCTCGACGTCGGGGGAAAGCGGATACTCTCGGAGATCAGCTTCACATTTACCCCCCACAAGACCACGGTGCTGCTCGGTGTCTCGGGAAGCGGGAAGAGCATGCTCCTGAAGGTTGCAGCCGGCCTCCTGCCCCCGAGCGACGGCTCGGTGAAGGTCAACAGCCTCGACATGAATCAGCTCTCCGACAAGCAGGAGAAGGAGTTCAGGAGAAAGAGCGGCTTCGTCTTCCAAGATGCCGCGCTATGGGCCAACAGGAGCGTGCTGCAGAACGTGCAGTTTCCCCTCGAGGTCCACTACCCCGAGATGGGGGACGATCAACAAAAGGAAAAGGCGGAGAAGCAGCTCGAGCGGGTCGGCTATAAGGACAGCTACTTCTACCGGCCGAGTCAAATATCCACCGGAGAGCAGAAGATGGTATCACTCGCACGTTCGCTGGTGACGCAGCCCGAGCTGCTCTTCCTCGACAATCCACTCGTGAGTCTCGACTCCGGCTCCGCCGAATCGATGATGGAGAGCATCAAGCAGCTGCACAAGCACAACACCACCCTCATCGGCAGCTTCGCCTCCGCAGAGCTCATATCCCTCATCGCAGACGAGCTGGTCGTGCTGCACAAGGGGCAGCTTCTGGTTTCCGGTGGTTTCCGAGAAGTCAGGAACACCGACGATCCGGTAGCTAAGAACGTGCTCGCCTCCCTCTTCAACGAGGCAGCGAGTTTCGACGAAGACATATTGGAGCTCATAAACGCTGAAGACCTCTTTTCGTAGAGAAACAGAGCTTTTCACATTTGACTACTCCCGCGCCCTGCCGTACTATGGAGTTGTATGAAGTTCCGAATACGATACGCCGAACAGGTAGTAGGACTCTTCGTCATCATCGCCGTTATCTCGCTCGCCGGCATTCTCATCTTCATGGGCATAAATCAGCGATGGTTCAAGAAGGACTACCACTTCGTCAGCCGTTTCGACTCCGGCGAGGGGCTCTCTAGAGGAATGGCGATCAAGCTGAAGGGCTTCAAGATCGGAGCGGTCGATTCGGTATCTCTTTCACAGGACAACACCGTGGAGATATCCTTTCACATATTCGACACCTACTACAACCGGGTTCGGCGCTATTCGGTGTTGGAACTGACCACGAGCCCCATCGGCATCGGCGGAGGCGGACTCACCTTTCACCCTGGACGGTCCGGCGGAGAACTCCTCCCCGAGGGCTCGTACATTCCTTCGCTCGACTTCAAGGAGGGGCAGCGGCTCGTGGAACGGGGTCTGGTGCAGATGCCGCAGAAGGGCGACGCAGCCTCCGAAATAGTCGAGCGGATAGGCCCCATGCTCGACTCCACACACGAGACCATCAAGTCGGTCAACAGCATCCTGACCACCGTGGACGATTCACTCAGAGGTGCCGACAGCGGCCCGCTCGGCACCCTCCTCAGCGAGACCGAGAGCCTCCTTACGCAGGTAAACTCTACACTCGACCAGATGAGCGGCGAGCTCTCGCCCATCCTCGCCAACACCTCGGGAATAACCGCCAACATAGAGAAGACCACGGCGGAATTGACCGAGACGCAGGGCTTGGTACGAAAGCTGCTCGGCGATCAGGGGAGCGTGGGAAAGATGTTCAGCGACGAAGAGCTCTACAACCGGGTCAACGGCATAGTCGCCGAGCTCGAGGCGGTGGCGGGCGAGCTCTCCGCCTTCTCCGCCTATGTAAACGAACAGCAGCCGCAGATCACGACCCTCATAGAAAAGGGAAAATCGGCCATAAACCAGGGCGAGGACGTCCTCGAAGGACTCTCGAACAATCCTCTGCTCCGGGGAGGTATTACCGAGGAGTATCCCACCCCCTCGACCTTCCAGGGTCACAGAGACGAGGAGTTCTGAGGCGGCGCGAGCAGGCCGTATGAGAAGAAGGCATGAGAGGTAATCAGAACAAAATGGAGATACGAACAATACGTGGGAAGCCGGTCTCTTACGCCGTAGCTGCGGCGGCCCTCTTGCTCATCCTCCTCCTGATGATCTCAGGATGCTCTTCGGCACCGAAGAAGGAGGAACCGGCCCGGGAGATCAGCAGAGCGGCCTCCGAATACGCCGTCTTCGGCAACAAGTTCTATCGGCAGGGCAAGTATCGTCGAGCCGAAGAGATGTATCTCTATTCCTTGGAGTACTACAAGCGAATCGACAACCGCAGAGGAATCGTGAGAACCTACAACAGCCTCGGAAAGACCTATCTCGCGGAGAACAAGCCGCAGGAGGGGAAGCGACTCTTCGAGGCGGCACTGCGCATAGTCAACAACATAGAAGAATCCAAGGCCGATAAAAGCGAAGGGGGAGCCGCATCCCGTAACCATGTCGACCTGCTCAAGGCCGAAACCTATAACAACCTCGGAGAGCTCGCACTCTTCGAGAACTCCTCCGATCGCGCAATGGAGCTTTTCGACATGGGGATCGAGGCGCTCTCAGGGCGGAAGAGGCTTCCCGAGCTGGCCGTCCTCCTGCACAACAGAGGCGGCGTCTACAAACAGCGGGGTGAGTACGAGAAGGCCGAGGAGGATCTGCTCGAGGCCCTCGATATGAACAAGAAGGCGAACAAGTACCAGGAGATGGCCTCGAACTACTACATGCTCTCCTCCTCCGCTTCGCAGCAAGGAGACTTCTCTAAGGCGAGGAAATACGGGATGAAGGCACTCGAGCTCGACAAAAAGACCGAGAACAGCGTCGGCATCGCCCAGGATCTCATTGCCCTCGGACGAATTGCGGAGAAAGAGGGAGGGAGCGAGACGGCGGCCGACTACTACATTCGGGCCTACCGTATATACGAATCTCTTCAGCTTGAAAACGGCGTCAAAAAAGTTGTAGAGTATCTCCGTAGAGCCGATGCCGCCTCTAAACTGGAAGAGGAGACGGTCGACTTCGATGTCGAGATCGATCCATCCGAATCGCCTCTATCGGAGAGACAGGGTAATGGAGCACGGTAGAATCAGTATTTTTTCTCGTATCTATGAGGGATACGCACAGGCCTTTATGGCCGCAATGCGGCTCCTGCTCTTTCTTACGGCCATAGCCGCAATCAGCTTCGCCTTTACCTTCCCGCTCTGGTACTGGGCGCTGCACTTCACGACCAGTTTTACTCTCAGCATGATACTACTCTTCTCCGCCGGTATTCTCTACACTATTTACGCAAAATCGGCCGGATCCATCCTCCGCCGTCGGAGAGAGGGGCTGAGCTACTTCGAGATATTCAAGGGACCTCTTCTGTCTATGGCACGGATACTGCTTCTTCTCGTGTTTCTCTACCTCATCGCCACACTCCTCGGTTCCTCACAACTCTTCCTCGCCGTAGTGGTAGCAGCCGTGGCGTTGTTTACCCTAGGGCTGCTGTTCTTCGTAAAATAGGTTGAAGGACATTCGGGTGCACATGAGCATACTAAAGCTTACAGTTGTTTCCTCGTTGCTCATCTCTTTTTCCGGCCTCGCCGTTGCAGAGACTCTCTATCCGGAGATAGGAAAGCTCAACAAGGAGGATCCGCTCTTCCGGCAAGCCGTAGCGGATGTCGACGATTACTACCACCAGTCCAGAACAGACGGAAGTATCCCGCCTTTGAGCATCTTCTCCTACCGCCCGAAGACGGATGACACGCTCTTTACCATTGCGGCGCGTTTCAACCTCCCCTACGAATCCATCGCGCTCCTGAACTCCTTCTCAGGTCCCGAAGATGCGCTCGAGGCAGAGGAGATTCTCGTCCCCAACCAACCGGGGGTATTCGTCCCGCTGGTACCGCAGACCGAGCTGGAAAAACTGGTCCACTCCTGGCGTTCGAGATCTTTCTCCGAGGGCATACGCATAGTCGTGCGCACCTCACCGGACACACGGAGAGAGTTCATATTTTTTCAGGGCAAGCGGTTTCATTCGGTTGAGAGAGCCTTCTTTCTTCAAGTCCTCTTCCGATTTCCACTCCCCGACGGAGTCGTAACCTCTCTCTACGGCACCCGCAGGAGTCCGATTACCAATACTCTGCACTTTCACCACGGTATAGATATTGCTGCCGCCCGAGGGACCGAGGTATACTCCTCGTGGAAGGGCCGAATCGTGCAGACGGGATACAACGAGCTGCTCGGAAACTACATCGTGGTGGCGCATTCCAACGGTTTTCACAGCATATACGGACATTTGGAGAAAATTTCGGTAAAAAGGGGGACAACCGTAGGTACAGGTACTATAATTGGGCGTGTTGGAGACACCGGTCTTTCTACTGGGCCTCATCTTCACTTCGAAATCCGAAAGGACGGGGAATCTTGGGATCCTTCGGAGATGATACCTGTAAAGGATCAATGATGCATAGAAAACCATTTCTCACTCTTTCAATGCTCATCATATTCAGCCTCATCTCCCTTCAAACCGTCTGTGCGGAGAGAATCGGCGGTTCCGTCGAACAGGTCCACCGAATCGGGGGAAGCGAAGAGACAGAGGGCAGCCTGAAACTCCATCAGCTCGTCGGACTGGAAATTGCGGATACCGACTTCATAAAGGGGGTGGAGATCCATCTGCGTGTGCCTCAATCGGCAATGGAGTTCCGGGAGAGTTTTCTCTTTCGTATTTTTTCTTCCCTCAACAAGAAACCGGATACGGCAGTCAAGTACTACTACGGAATAGAATCCTTCAGAAAACCCTTCCCTATAGGGAAGAGCCTCTATATCGCCGTTCCTCTGAAAACCGATGAGATCTGGAATCCTAAGGGAGTCGGTATTTCAACGGTGGATCCCCCTATAGCACGGGCCGACTTCCCGATTCTCTTCACCATAGAGCCGGTCATGAAGGGCATACCGAGCAGCGTTTCGAACGCCGATTTCGACTACAGCATTACACCGGTGCTCTACGATAGGGGAAAACTCAGCATCGATATTCGCGGACACTACGACGCTTCCACGCTCTCTGTAGCAATAGACGGCACCGAGCAGGACTTCGATGCCCGCAACGACGGCACGCGCATAAAAGACGAGGTGATTGCGCTCAAAACGGGGATGCATGAGCTGAAGGTGGAATCGCCCTCTACCATCACCTACAGCACCTCTTTCGGTATCGAACAGGGGGAGACGACACGATTAGAGATCGACCTCGAGCCTGCACGCTCGTATGTGAGCTTCGAGGCACCGGAGGAGGCTACGATATACTTCGACGGAAACAAGCTTTCAGGTCGGAATATCGAGGGTTTCGAGACCGATCCGGGTGAGCACATAGTTCTCGTGCAGTTAGGCGAGTACTCTTTGAGCAAAAAAATCCGCTTAGACAGGGGACAGAACTACAAAGTTTCGCTATTTTTTGATATTTTAGTAGATGAGCGTTAAGGTTTTGTTCTGCAAAAGACGATAATGAAAGTGTCGGGCGCGGTTGTATAGTTCCCCTCCCAGTTTACTATATGCTGCACCGACACCTAACCCATTGGCCGATTCTTAATTGAATCGGCCTTTTTTTGCATAAAAGCTATTTACCCTTCAAAACCACCGACAGCTCTCGACCACGGCACCAGCGGTGAAATCGAGCGTTTTTTTGATGGATTACGTTCAAGTTTTTACAGGGGGGAGCCGAAGTGTATGAATAAGGGGAGAAGTATCCGCGGAAGAAAGGCTCTTAGCCGCTTCTTCCCCTCTAGTTAGAATATCGGCATTCCTTTAGGGAGGATGAGAAAAAGTTTCTCATTTTTTCAGGGGGAGCCGGTTGTGGCGGTCCTAACGGGATTCCGTCGGAAAACCCCGGTAGGGCATGAAAGAAAAGGAGCAAGGACGCTCCGTGAGATTTCAAGGAGGAATCGAATGATTATTAATCACAACATGAGTGCGATGTTTGCCCAGAGGCAACTGGGCCAGGCGAACAAAGAGGTCCAGAACAACATCGAGAAACTCTCATCCGGTATGCGCATCAACCGCGCCGGTGACGACGCTTCGGGACTTGCGGTATCCGAGAAGATGAGATCCCAGATCAGGGGGCTCAATCAGGCATCCAGAAACGCTGAGAACGGCATCTCCTTCATCCAGACTACTGAGGGCTACCTCCAGGAGAGTCAGGATATCCTGCACAGGATGAGGGAACTTGCCGTACAGTCCTCGAACGGTATCTACTCCGACGAAGACCGCATGCAGATCCAGGTCGAGATCAGCCAGCTGGTAGACGAGATCGACCGCATTGCCTCCCACGCGCAGTTCAACGGCATGAACATGCTCACCGGCCGATTTGCCAACGAGCAGGGCGAGAACACCGTGACCGCCTCTATGTGGTTCCACATCGGTGCGAACATGGATCAGAGGGAGCGTGTCTACATCGGTACCATGACTTCCGAGGCTCTTGGTGTCCGCCAGGGAGCAACCGACGACATTCTCACCATAGAGACTCCCGAAGAGGCTAACCGTGCAATTGGTACCCTCGACGCCGCACTCAAGAAGGTCAACAAGCAGAGGGCGGATCTCGGTGCATACCAGAACCGTCTCGACCATGCAGTACGAGGCATCGATGTAGGTGCCGAGAACCTGCAGGCGGCTGAATCGAGAATCAGGGATGCGGACATGTCGCGGCAGATGGTCGACTACACCAAAAACCAGATTCTCGTCCAATCCGGCACGGCAATGTTGGCTCAGGCCAACCAAAGGACACAATCGGTCTTGCAACTACTCGGATAGCGGGTTATATTAATAGTGGAGAGACTAGTTCTTTGAAAACTTACCCTCCTGCAATGAGCATACCGATGTAAGGGGATGTTCCGACCCTTCGGGGTCGGAACTTTCTCCTTAAAATGTGGAGATTATCGGGAAGGGGCGCAGCACCGGCCTCCCGACCTTCACAATTGGATGCACAAAGGGCAAGGATTGCCCGTATTGCAGAATCAAGGAGGGTTATATGATTATTAATCACAACATGAGCGCCTTGTATGCCAACCGGCAACTGGGTCAAGTCAACGAAAAAGTGGGTACTAACATAGAGAAGCTCAGTTCCGGTATGCGCATCAACAGGGCCGGTGACGATGCTTCGGGACTCGCGGTTTCTGAAAAGCTCAGAGGCCAGATCCGTGGCTTGAATCAGGCGGAGAGGAACATCCAGAACGGTGTTTCCTTCATTCAGACAACAGAAGGTTACCTACAGGAAACCCAGGACATACTCCACCGTTTGAGAGAGCTTTCGGTACAGTCCGCCAACGGTATCTACTCCGACGAAGACAGGATGCAGATTCAGGTCGAAGTCTCCCAGCTGGTAGACGAGATCAACAGAATCGCATCTCACGCGCAGTTCAACGGCATGAACATGCTTACCGGCAGCTTTGCTCAGGAATCCGAAAGAGTAATGCAGTTCCAGGTAGGCGCAAACATGGACCAGAACGAACGTGTGTACATCGGTACCATGACGGCCCAGGCGCTCGGCTTGCAGGGAACCCAGGGAGACACCGAGTCTATCTCTATCTCTTCTCCCGAGTCCGCCAACATGGCCATCGGTCAGTTGGACAGCGCACTCACACAGGTTTCCCGGCAGCGCGCCGATCTCGGTGCGTATCAGAACCGCTTCGAAATGGCTTCCGAAGGTGTTGCCGTCGCGGCGGAAAACCTTACGGCTGCAGAGTCGAGGATCAGAGACGTGGACATGGCCGCAGAGATGGTCCAGTACACCAAGAACCAGATCCTTACTCAGTCGAGCACCGCTATGTTGGCTCAGGCCAACACCAAGTCGCAGTCCGTACTTCAGCTGCTGTAAGGACTTTTTGTCACACATGGATGAGATTGCTGGACGTTATCTCATCCTCTCGATGCGGGGGAGGCCGGCGCCCCTCCTCCGCTTTTTTCGATAGGTAGGTGAAACATGGAATATGGAATAGCGACTTACAGCAACAACTCGATTCGACGCTACACTCCCGTTACGAACGGAGGGAAAGACCCCAATAAGAATGTGATCAAGGAGATGGCGGCAAAACAACAGGCTTCGCATAAGAAAATTGCCGCCGCTGCTGCCGAGGATGCAAAAGAGAGACTCCTCAAGTCCGAATCCGCCATCGATCCTGAGAAATACCTCGGGGATATTCTTCGTTTTACCAGCCTTTTCAACCGAAAACTCAAATTCAGCATCAACAGCCGGCTCGAACAGGTGGTTGTCAAGGTGGTCGACCGCGAGACCGATAAAGTAATTAAGGAGATACCCCCGGAAGCACTGCAGCGGCTCCATGAACGTATGGAGGAGTTCATGGGACTGCTTGTTGACGAGGAGATCTGACGAAGACGTTAACGGAGTGGCAATGATTCGACCGACACGATTGACGAGAGTTCCCACTTGACGGGAGCACGGTAGGTCGGACTCATCCTTCCGGGGAAGATGCCCATATGTCCGATATAAATATCCCCGGTGTAAGCAGCAAATACAACACCGAAAAACTCATAGACACGATCATGAAGGCCGAGCGAGTGCCGCTCGAGCGTATGCAGGACCGCAAGGACGAGTACGCCCAAGAGAAGAAGGCGTGGTCCTCCATGAATCAACGCTTGACACAACTCGCCGATAACGCCAACAAGCTCTACGGCTTCGAGAATCCCTTTCAGAACTACGTGGCAAACTCTTCCGACTCCTCCGTCCTCACCGCCACCACGGACCGCACCGCCAAGGAGAGCATAGAGTCAATAAAGGTACTTCAGACTGCCAAGAAGGATGTGTTCCACTCCCGCTCTCTGCCTCGGGACTACCAGGTACCTGCCGGAGAGTACGGCTTCAAGCTCGGCGATCAGGAGGTGAGCTTCTCATTCGACGGCGGTGACCTCGAGGATTTCGCCGAGCGCGTACGCAATCGGGGAAAGGGACTCGTAACCGCGCGTACGGTGCGCAATACTCCCGATACACAGGTCATCGTCTTCGATGGAGGCAAGACCGGCGAGAAGAACAGCCTCTCCTTTCTACAGGACTCTATACCGTTCGGCGAGAAGGCGGGTATCCTCGAGAAGAACATATCCAAGGAACGCAGCATCACCCCTACGGCGCAGAACGTATCCGCCGCAGCGGGCTCCGGAGCCGAATCCTTCTCCCTTACCGACGGCGGGGTGAAGGTAGAGCCGCAGGGCTCTGCACAGATAGCGGTCTCGCCGCCCGTTCAGTTGAAAGAGCCCCTGCAGCTCAAGATCCGGGTGCAGATAGAGAACATATCGAAGGATGAGTACACGCCGCCCTCCCCTCCTCAGGGCCCCTCGATACCCTCCGGAGAGGGAGTCGAGCTCGAGGGAGTGACCGTGCAGGGCAAATCGAGCAGGGTAGATCTCCCCGAGTGGGAGGCGCCGGAACCACCGAAGGAGGTAGATGATCTTCAGGTGCTTTCTCTCAACGGCTCCAAAGATCTGCCGGCCCTCGAGGACACCGAGTCGACACAGACGGTCACCGTCGATGCCGCGCAAGTCTCGGGTCTCAGCGGCGGCATCTCCTCACTCGAAATCGACAACAGGAATACCCACCGAAGAGTCGGCGTCCAGTCGGTGGAGCTCGTCGATCCGGAGGCGCGCGGCGACTACTCGCCCGCCCGTCCGGGAACAAAGGCGGCGGATGCCCGGCTCGAGGTCAACGGAGTCGAAGTCGAGCGGCCGAACAACAACATCGACGATCTCATACCGGGTGTGACTATACAGGCGAAACAAGCCTCGGACAGACCGGTGGAGCTCGAAGTCGAACCGGATAAAGAGTCGATCAAGAACGCAATATTCAACTTCATCGGAAGCTACAACCGCGCCCTCACCGAGATCAACATCCTCACGAGCAACAGGGAGTCGGTCATCGAGGAGATCTCCTACTTCGAAGAGGGTGAGAAGGAAGCCGCACGCGAGAAGCTCGGCCTCTTTCAGGGCGAGTCCTCGTTCATGCAGCTCAAGAACCGGCTTCAGAGGATGGTCGCCGCTCCCTACGACACTTCCGAGGGCAGGGATCTCTCTATGCTCTCGCAGATGGGTATATCAACAAATGCCTCCGGATTCAGCGGCAGCGTCAGCAGGAGCAGGCTGCGGGGCTACCTCGAATTGGACGAGTCCAAGTTGGACGAAGCGATCGAAAACCAACTGCCGGCGGTCAAACAGCTCTTCGGCCGGGATACCGACGGAGACCTCGTGGTAGACTCTGGTCTCGCCTACGAGATGAACGAATACGTGCGCAGCTACACCCGCTCGGGTGGAGTCATTCCCACCCGTATCGCAGGTATCGAAAACAGGATCGAACGGACGAACGAGGATATCACCGACTTCAAGGACAAGCTGGAGCGGAAGGAGCAGGATCTCAAACGGAAGTACGGCCGTATGGAGAGTACCCTCGGCGAATTGGAGAAGAATGAGCAGGCAATACAGCGCTTCAACTCTCAGAGCGGACAGTGACGTGAGCTAAACTTAATGATCAAGGGAGATTCGAGTGGAAATCAGGATAAACGAAGAGCCGATAAGCTTTACTCTGGAGGAGGAGCAGACTCTCGGCGATGTAGTAGAGGGAATAGAGAAGTGGCTGGGCAATTCCGGCTACCTCATATCGTCCATCGAACAGGACGGTACTCCCGTAATCATGGACGAGACATCGAGCTGGGAGCAGATCCTCATCGCAGAAATAGACACACTCGATGTGACCATCCTCTCCGGCGCGGAGCAGTATGTGGAGAATCTACGGACGGTCTACGAGTACATTACGCTCCTGCAGAGATCCATCGCTTCGGGCAACGGCGAGATCCTCAACCAGCTCAGGGATGAACACCGCTTCGTAATCGAGCAGATAGACGCGCTTCTCGGATCCGAAGGCTACGGAGCGAAGCTCAGCGAGCTGCTGAGCGCCTCGGGGATCACCGAAGGCAACGTGAAGCCGCAAGTGCAGCAGCTGCTCTCCTACTGCAAAAATCTCGCCATCATACTCACGGGGCGTATACAGGAGGCCACCCAACCTTTCGAGGAGTTGAAAAAGGCGGCGAACGGACTCGCCGAGCTCGTTCCCCAGCTCATGGAGGTGCCGGTTCTCCTGCAGACGGGCAAGGACCGCACCGCCATGAGCTACGTCATTGAGTTTACCGAGTATTCGGACAAGCTCATCCGAATAAACCACCTTTTGCGGGAACAGAAGGTCCTAGACATAGCCGACATTACCGTAGACGGGCGCCGTTTCGACCTCTTCTACCAGGAGTTCAACGACATCCTTCGGGAGTTGCTCGAGGCCTTCGATTCGCAGGACTCCGTGCTTATCGGAGACCTCCTCGAATACGAGGTTGCCCCGCGTGTTGAGACGCTCAATCGGTACATAGGAGAGATAGAGAACGTACACAACAAGGAGAGCTGAGTGAACCTGATTCTTCTACAAGCAATGCCGACACTTGCGCGAAGCAACACCACATCTATCATCATCGGTATCGTCATCCTCCTCCTCTTTGTCATGTTTCTTCTCGTAGCCGGCGGGGGCGGCAGCAGCAGCGCCGGCAGCGCGAGGAAGTCGAAGTTCAGCAAACGCAAGTTCAGGCGTATCGCCTCATCCCGCGGACTCAACAAGGGGGAAATTCACAACCTCGAGTGGATGCTCAAAAATTTCCGCGTCGGCAACCCGTACCAGCTCCTGGCAAACTCCCCTACCCTCGACTCTACTCTCAAGCGAGCCCTCACCAGTATAGATGAAAGCCAGATGAGCGAGGCCGAAAAGGAGGCGCAGAAGCTCACACTCTTTCGGATAAAGCAGAAGCTCGAGCGGAGCACGAAGGGCGTTAAGCCCCCGAGTACGACCCGACAACTGCGTCTCGGACAGCGCCTCTCCATCGCTGTAAACGACGAGCGCTACCAGTCAAAGGTGACCAGCAACCTCCAAAAGAGCCTCGGTATCCAGATTCCCACCGACGATCATGGAAACGAGGTGAGGTGGAAGAAGTGGACGAAGGTTACCGTATTCTTCTGGCGAAGCAACGGCCAGGGATTCTCTTTCAACACCAAGATCATCGGCTACAACGTGGTCAGGGGAATATCGAGTCTCTTCGTCCAGCACTCAAACTCCATTAAAGAGGCGCAGCAGCGTAAATACCGACGAAGAGAGCTCGGAAGGCCCACTTACTTCTATCCGGTAAAGGTCATGACCACCGGTACCGGTAAGAACGCGCAAAAGCGGGCGGTGGTCGAGAATCGCCGCGGTACCCTCGGCACCATACTCGAGGTCTCCGCCGGCGGATGCTCCATCCGCAGCTCATACCCATTAGGGAAGGGTGAGCTCGTAAAGATCGAGTTCGAAACGGAGAAGGGCGAGCAAGTAATCACATTCGGCAAGATACGTTCGATGCAGCGGGTAGACCGTACCAGCGGCATCATGCATGTGATGTTTACTCGGGTCTCCCGTCAGAACATCAACAAAATCAACCAGTTCGTCTACAGCTTCTCGGAGGCGAAGCGCAACCCGCGTATTAGGCTCTGAAGAATATTGTGGACCATGTATATTGACCGTCACATGCTTATACCCTACAGTTAAAATATGAAGGTGTTAGAGATCAGGAACATCGAAAAGAAAGACATCCCGCTTCACTACCGGAACGAGTACAGCGGCAACGCTGTACTCGAGTATGGTCCGCACAAGGTACCAGAAGAAAAGCCGGTCGAGTTCGTGCTCGAAAAATCCGCCTCCGGCGAGGTGGAGGTGAGAGTACAGCTGCTCGAGCAGATCAACTACCCCCTTCTTCCCGCCATCAGACTCTTGAAGAACCACATTCTCGAACTCGACAGAGAGGGAAAGCTGATCTGATGCGCCGTAAAAGCGGTTCGTTCGAACAGACCGTCTCTATAGGAGAGCAGATAGGCTCTCGTCTCGAGCCCGGAGATGTGATCTCCCTCGAAGGGCCTCTCGGCTCCGGTAAAACCAGCTTCGTGAAGGGGGTCGCCCGCGCCCTCGACATTCGCGAGGAGATAACCAGCCCCAGCTTTACCCTCATATCCGAATATCGGGGTAAATTGCCGCTCTACCACATGGATCTCTACCGAATCGACTCGACTGAGGAGTTCGAGCTCCTCGGAGCGGAGGAGCTTATATACGGCAGAGGGGTCACCGTCATAGAGTGGGCCGAGAAGATGAGGGAGTATCTTCCCGAGAAACGCATATCCCTCCTCTTTCGTCTGCGCGAAAACGGAGAGAGAGAGATAGATATAGAGGGAATCGAGGAATGAACGTACTGGCAGTAGACACATCGAGCAACGAGCTTAACCTCTCCTTACTCTGCGATTCGAGCTTCTTCGAGTGTTCATTCGAATTCGGCCTCCACCACACGGAACATCTCGCAGTGGAGACCGAGAGGCTTCTAGCGAAAGCGTGTACATCCGCACAGGCCCTCGAGCTGGTCGCCTGCAGCTCCGGCCCCGGCTCCTTCACCGGTCTTCGAATAGGGATGTCCTTTGCAAAGGGCTACGCCGCCGGCGCCTCCCTGCCCATCGTCTCGATTCCCACTCTCGACCTCCTCGCCTACGGGAAGGAGTACTTCCGAGGCTCGGTCTTTCCCGTCATCGATGCCCGAAAGAACCGCATCTATACGGCGAGATATATCGGAGGCCGCAGAATCGGCGAGTATCTCGACATACACCCGGAATCTATCGTGTCGTATCTGTCTGAGGGGGAGCACACACTCATAACCGGGCCCTTTGCATTCAAACTCTTCGAAAAGGCGGGCGAAGGGCTCGCATCTATTGTTCCCCAGCCACAGGCCGATCTCCTCTCACTGCAATCGAGGGGAAGAGCCTTGGTCGACATGGCGATCCAGCGCTATAAGGAGCGAGGAGCAGACGAAGAGACCGCCGGACCAATTTATGTGAGGCCGAGCGAGGCAGAACTTTCCGCATCGAAGTCGACATCCGGAGGCAAGAGTTGAGGAACGATGAACCAGAAGAGCTCGAAGAGGTAGAGGAGCTCGAACCGCTCGACGAACACGACGAATCGGCAGGATTGCTCAGTCAGGCAGAGCAGAATGCCACCGCCGAGAGGAGCGAAGCGCGCCTTTCTTCCGAGCTCTGCAACTACCGCGAGTTGCTCGAATCTCCCTTCTGCCAGTCGTTGATCAAGACCATGAGGTTGCAGCAGTTCCCCTCTATCCTCATGATGCGGAACCTCGAGATAATCTGGGAGAACGACGCCTACCGCACCATCTTGGCCCACGACAACAGACCATTACCGGTTAACCTCGCCGCCGATTTCAAACCCGACCTCGATGCGGACAAGGCGGGGCGGATCTACTATGCCCTCGGAAATCCTGAGAACGGATTCAACCACCGGGAACAGCTGCAATCGATAAAGCGCAACCGTCTGACCGTCGTCGCAAATGCACACTTCTCCCCAGTCTTTCCGCCGAGCGAAGATGAACCGTGCTTTTTCCAGGTCTACTTCGATATCGTCACCGAAGAGCAGAAGGGCCTCTTGCAGAACACCTTCCTCTCCCTCCTCGAAGCCTCGAAACTCAAGGACAACGACACGGGAAGCCACATTAGCCGGGTCGGCGAATACTCGAAGCGTATTTCCGAGGAGCTGTTCAACCGGAATCCGGACGGGGAGATCACCTTCGAGTTCATTCACAACATCCACTTTCTCGCACCGATGCACGACGTGGGCAAAATAGGCACCCCCGACGACATCCTCAACAAGAACGGCCCCCTCGACAAGAGGGAGTGGGAGATTATGCAGGAGCACACCATAAACGGCGCCTACATCATGAACACTTATCCCGATGTCATGGCAAAACAGATCGCCCTTCACCACCACGAGAGGTGGGACGGAACCGGTTATCCCTACCAATTCTCCGGAGACATGATTCCCCTCGCCGCGCGCATCGTCTCGGTCGCTGATGTCTACGATGCGCTGCGCATGGAGCGGAGCTACAAGAATGCATTCTCGCACGAGAAGAGCCTCGACATCATGAAGGAGGGGCACAGCACGCAGTTCGATCCCATGGTGCTGGACATCTTCTTGGAGATATCCGACTCCGTACACGATATCTATCAGAGCTTGAAGGAGAGCAACGGAGATTGAGCATTTTCAAACTGGAGCTTCGGTCTGGAGCTCAAGAAGAATCTTTTGTATTAGAGGAGGCAGAGCCGCCGGGGCCCTTGCTCTCCTTGCCGACATTCGCCTTGTCGAAGAAATCGAGCTTCGGCAGCTGGGTGCCTGTCTGCGCCGCCGCCTTGTTCTCGTTTTGTATGGCCGTAAATACTTCCTGACGGTAGACCTTTACATCCTTCGGCGCCTTGATGCCGAGCTTTACCTGGTCGCCCTTTATGTCGACAATGGAGACTTCTATATCTTCACCGATCACGATGCTCTCATCGATCTTCCTCGACAAAATCAGCATACGTTGTTCCTCACCTGGGAGAGCTCTTCGATGATCCGGTGACGTGTCTTCCACTGCTGGTTGAGTGAGACACACTGCCGTGCGATATGGGTCTTCTTGTTGATGATAACCGGCCCTTGGAGGTTCGCCGTCATCTCGCGATAGTTCTCCGGTATGGTGACAATGGCGAATACGAGCGCATTCTCGCTCTCCGACGACTCAAGACCGACCTCTTCGAGGTCGCTCTGTGCCACATCGGGCGTGTAGTCCGGCCGGAAGACCGTAGGTTCTATCAGCACAAAGGCGATCTCCTGCACATCCATCGACTGCAGCCAGTAGAAGGGCTGCTGCAGCGCATCGAGCAGTACGTAATTCTGCAGATTTTCGAAACCGAGTATGCCGATAGGGAAGCGGATCTTCTGCCGCTCGTCCACATCGATGAGTCCGTATGGTTTCGTGTTTATCTTCATCTCCTGCTCCATCTTAATAATCTACCGTAAGAAATCGAGAAGTGTCGGCTGCAGGATTCTCGCCGCCGCCCCTAGAGCTGCCTTGTGGGTCTGTTCGAGCATCTTCAAGTCGGTTACCGCCTCCGCCATGTCCAGATCGGTCTCCTTGGAGTTCCTCTCCTGGATCTTCGGGACCGTCGCCTCTATGCGCCGCTGTACGAGCTGCAGCCGCTCATCCTGAGAGCCGAGCTTACCCATAGTGTCTATCAGATGTTCCTGCGCAGTGTCTATTCCCTTGAGGGCCGAACCTCCTATATCGATGGTGTCTCCCTCGTAGAGACGGTCGCGGAGATAGATGACCATGTCGAAGAGGCTTCCGCCCGAGGAGGTGGCCCCTTCGGCGATGTTGAACGGCGGTTTCCCCACCTCGCCGATGACGCCGAGGTCCTGCAGCACCGTACCGTTCTCTCCGTCCTCCATCCATATCTGATGCGGATGGGTGGATGAGACGACCAGCGAGTTGTCTACGGGGTCGAGATCTGCCTTTACCGGTGCATTCGAGTCGTTGATCTTGCTGATGATAGTGTAGATGTTGTCCCCCGCATCGAGACCGATCTCCTCGCCGTCTATCCTGATCGTGCTGTCCTCCGTGACCGTGTAGTCTCGCGCATCGATCGAGGAGTGGACCTGCTGATGCTCGGCCCAGAATACCCGGTTGCCGGCGAAGTTGTTCTCCATGTAGCTGCCCTCGGAAACCTCCACCATAGAGGGCTCGATGGAACCGCGATACTCTACGGAGGTGACGGCCTTGCCGTTTGCACCGGGAACCGTACCCTCGAGGACACGGTAAGGCGTGGTATGGGTCTTGTCGCCGGCGAACATGCTCGTTCCGTCGGCCTGCTTCGAGTTGGCGATTTCGATCAGCTCGTTGAGCAGCTGATTGACCTCCTCTCCCATTGCCCGCTTGTCCGATTTCGTGTAGGTGTCGTTCGCCCCCTGCACTGCGAGCTCGCGTACCCGGTGGAGGATATCGTTCGCACTCTTCATATAGCCCTCGGCCACCCGGTGCTCGCTCTGCAGCTTGCTCGCGTTGTCGGCGTACCTGTTCATCCTGTCGATGGTGGAGAGGTAACGGGTAGAGTGAGCCGCCGCGAGTGGTGCGTCTCTGAGGTCCTTGAAATTCTTCTGCGTCGACATCTTGTTGTGCATCTCGTTCAGCCGCTCCGTGCGCCGCTGGAGATAGAACTGCATGTCGTTATTGGTCATGTTGCTGCTTATCCGTTCCATGATTATACACCCATTCTATTGATTATAGTGTCGAGCATCTGATCGAACTCCGAAACGAATCGGCTCGCCGCCGCATAGCCGTGCTGGAACTTGATCATCTGAGACAGCTCCTCGTCTATGTTGACCCCCGAGATGGACTCCTTCATGCTCTCGAGCTCCCGCATTATCTCATTCTCCGTCTCGTGGGCCCGCTCGGCGGCCTCGCCCTTCAGTCCTACATTCGCCACCGCCTGTGAGAAGTACTCGTCGAAGCTCGAGAAGCGCCCGACCATGACGTCGTTGTTCCGCAGCGAGGCGATTGCGAGGGCGGCCGATCCGTCGCCCGAATTGGCCGGCTGACCGTTCTCTCCGAAACCTGCGGCCACCGTATTCGGATCGCTCGCCACCTCCTTATTCACCTCTATCCATCCGGAAGGATGCGAGAGGGGGGCAACCGAATAGTCCACCTCATCTCCCCTGAGGGCGGTAACCGCATCTGCTTGAGCCCAATCGTAGGCCGCCTCCGGCCCCGATCCGGAGAGAACGCCCGCATACCCGGTGAGGAATCGTCCGGAGTCCTCCACATGACGTATGACGAAGTCCGGATTTTCTACGTCCGCCGCCGGAGAGGCCTTGAGGTTGAGCCTGCCGTTGCGGTCGAGACGCGCTACCACCTCCGATCCCGAGGTGTTGATCCTCTTTACCACGTCTTCCACCGTGTCGGTGGGACGGTACTCTATCTGCACCTGCCCGTCCGGCCCGGAGAGACTCATGGCTCCCTGCAGACCTATCTGTGCCTGCGGATCGAGCTCGTTCGCACCGGTCATGCGGAAGAGGTAGGTCGAGTCGAACTCGCCGTCGCCGTTTCTGTCGTAGTTTCCGGCCACGTTGTTCACGAAGGGATATTCGGTGAAGAAGTCGACCCCGGTCTTCCCGTTCTTGCCGTAACCGGCCCGGTGGTTCTCGTTTACCATGTCGACGAAGTGCATCGTCATCATGTCGAGCCCCTGTATCTCCTGACGCACGTCCTCGTCCCTCATCTCGAGGAGTCCTGCGAGCTGCCCGCCCCGGGGATGGAGCTCTTCGCCCGTCTCTCTCCAGACTACGTCCGAGTATCCCTCATTCTGGGTGTCCGGCCGTGCATCCAGGTAGGTCGCCACGCGTCCCTGCAGCAGGTGCATGCCCCCGGTGTGGATGGTGAACTCGTCCGGATCCCGCCCGTCGACGGTGATGTTTATCAGCGAGGAGAGCTCCTTTACCAGCTTGTCGCGTCGGTCGAGGAGATCGTTGGGATTGTCTCCCATCGCCTCGACCTTCACTATCTCCTCGTTGGTGGCAGAGATGTCGGAGAGAATGCCGTTTATCCTGGTGACCGTTCCCTGCACATCCTGCTCGAGCATGTCACGGATCTCTTTCAGCCCCTCGTAGCGGCGATGGATTCCTTCGATCAGCGATTTTCCTCGCTGTATTACCGCGTGCCGTGAGGTCGTCTGTTCCGGGTGGAGGGAGAGCTCCTGCCAGGACTCCCAGAAGCGGTCCATGTCTGCCCGGATGGAGGTGTCCTCCGGCTCGTTGTAGACCTGCTCGACCATGAGCATGTACTTGTCACGGGCCTTCCAGTAGCCTTCGCCGTTAGCCTGCTTCACCAGACGCCCTTCGAGTATCTCGTCGTGTATGCGTTCGATCCTCTGTGCCGTTACACCCTGCCCCAGCTGTCCTGCAGTCTCCTCGCGGCTGAGGCCGGGCATGTAGATGGGATGGAATGGCTCCATCTCCACCCGCTGCCTGCTGTAGCCCTCTACGGCGGAGTTGCTTATATTGTGTCCTATCGTGGATAGAGCCTGGGTATGAGCGACCAGGCTCCTCTTTCCCATCTCTATACCGGTAAAGGTTGAATTCATCTCATACTCCTCATGCCCGGACCTCTATAGCCGTCTGTTGACCACCATGGGATCGCTGCCCACGGCCCGCTGCCGGCCCGACTTTTCGTACATCGTCCCACGCCTGTGGGGAAAGGCGGTGTGGATGATGTCCTTTATCGTCTCGGACATGCTGCGCACATAGGCGTCGATAGACCAAGTGATCCCCTGCAGCTGCAGTACCTCCACCTTGAGCCTGCGGAAAAGGTCGGATAGTCTATCCCGCTCCTCTGGATCGAGCCTCACCACCACGGAGTAGAAGCCTGCTTCTCTGGCCACACCTATCACATCGCAGAGTCGCGTAAATGCCTCTTCCCGGCTGCGGTCGAGTTCGTTTATTCGTAAGGACGAAGCGTCCATCTCCTCCATTCCGGTGGTCAACGCCTCCCAATCGTGGTTGAAGATGCACTCCCTCACCTTCTCCGCCTTCTCCAGACCGATCCGCAGGAGCTCGATCTCCTCATCGAGAACGGATTCCAGAGACCGCGCCGCCTCTACGGCTTGTTTCTTCATCGTAGTGTTCATCACCGAGCCCTCCATTTATATTGTCGACCCGGAAAATCTGTAGTTTAGCAAAACCGTCTCCGAGATCGATTTTTCGCTCGCTTGTCTCGGCTGCAAGCGCGGAAGCGGCAAGCGCGAAAGCGGCGGGCTGCGCACTTGATTCCACATAGAATTATTCTTATATTAACTGAGCAACGGAAACAATCCAAATTCAACATACACGATTCAGCAAGGAGGAATTGATGGCTGTCGACAGAGATCTCATTATCATCGGAGGAGGGGCCGCCGGACTGAGCGCCGCCCAGTACGCCGCCCGTGCAAACCTCAACGTCATGCTCGTAGAGGAGATGGCTCCGGGCGGACAGTGCCTCATCATCGGTGACATCGAAAATTATCCCGGTTTTCCCGATCCCGTCTCCGGAGGCGAACTCGCTCAACTCATGGAAGACCAGGCCCGCAACTTCGGAACCGAATTTCTCACCACTACCGCTACCTCTATCTCCAAAGACGGAGAGATCTTTACGGTAGAGACCCCGAAGGGCTCCTACAGCACCTACTCGGTCATAGTCGCCACGGGCGCGAAGCACCGCCTCCTCGACGTCCCGGGAGAGAAGGAGTTTACCGGACGCGGTGTCTCCTACTGTGCCACGTGCGACGGTCCTTTCTTCAAGGGCAAGAAGATGCTCGTAGTCGGAGGAGGAGACGCAGCCTGCGACGAGGCGAGTTTTCTCTCTCATCTCTCCGATCAGGTGATCATGATCCACCGGCGCGACCGCTTCCGTGCTCAGAAGGCGCTTGCCGAACGCGTCATGAAAAATGAGAATATAGAGGTGCGCTTCAATCACGAGTTGAAGGAGATAAAGGGAACCATGAAGGTCGGCAGCGTCGTGCTCTACGACAATAAAACCGGGGAGACCTATGAAGAGGATCTCGATGCCGTCTTTGTCTTCATCGGTTCCGACCCCCAGACAAAGCTGATGCCCGAGCAGGTCAAGATGGACGACGGCGGCTACGTGATAACCGATCAGTGCATGGAGACCGACATGAAGGGGCTCTTTACCGTCGGCGACGTCCGTTCTTCGCCCTTCCGACAGCTCGTCGTCTCCGCCGGAGAGGGAGCCATAGCAACCCATTGCGCATCCCAACGCATAGATGCTATAAATGGACAGTCGTACGACTAGGAGTAATGAAGCACAACGGTAGAGAACTAGGCACAACACTTCTCATACTGATTCTCTTTGCCATATTCGGCGCCGGGCCAATAGCCTCGGTGCCGACTTTTTTTTCCGGTTTCTCCGAGGCCGATTCCTTTGATACCGATTCCTCCGATACCGAGATCTCCGGAGCCGAGGCCTCTGAAGGCGGTGCGACCGGCGCCGAAACACACGAGAGGCTGATCGACGAGCTGCTCGCCGCTATGAGCGAAACCGAGATGCTCGGGCAGATCTTTCTCTTCGGCTGGTTCGGAAGCTCCCCCTCAGAGGATATCCTCTCCTGGATTCGAGAGAAGAAGATCGGCGGGGTGAAGGTCTTCGGGTGGAACGCCGCAGACGTGGAGCAACTCGCCGAGAGCGTGGCCACCATGCAGAGAGCCGCGGCAAAGACCCGTCTCGAAATCCCGCTTCTCGTGGCGACCGACCAAGAGGGGGGCTGGGTACGCCACATAAAGAGCCAGACCTCCATTACCCCGGGCAACATGGCCATAGGAGCTACGGGGCTCCCCTACGACGCCTACTGGTCCGGCTACTACATCGGGACGGAGCTGAAAACGCTGGGCATCAACATGAACTTCGCGCCCACCGTCGACGTCTACAGCAACACCGATGCGCACGTTATAGGGCCCCGTGCCTTTTCCCACGACCCGGAGCAGACAGCTCGTCTGGCGCTCGCCTATTTTAAAGGTCTCGAGAAGGCCGGCGTCATCAGCACCGCCAAACACTTTCCCGGTCACGGAAACGCCGCCGAGGACTCCCACGGAACACTGCCCGAGATCTCTGCCACACTTTCCGTGCTACATGAGCGGGAACTCGTTCCCTACCGCCACCTCATACGAAAGGGTCTGCCCGCGATCATGAGCGGCCACCTCTCCTTCCCCTCCGTAATCGAGAAGGGGCTGCCCGCATCCCTTTCGCCGTTCTTTATGTCGGAACTCCTCAGAAACCGGATGGGTTTCGAGGGAATCGTCATTACCGACGACATGCGGATGCACGCGGTGGCGGCCCGCCACCGAAACACGGCACAGGCCTGTTTCGAGGCCTTTATGGCCGGCAACGACATGATTATGGTAAGCAGAGACTCGGAGGTGCACCGCCGAGTCTGGGATTACTTCTACGGCCAACTGCAGAGCAACGAGGAGTTCCGTTCGCGGCTTGAGGAGTCGGTCCGCCGCATCCTCGGGGTAAAGATGCGCTACCTCCGCAGAGAGGACGCGGTCCCCCTCTATCCCGACGCCCATAACGTGGAGCAGAAGATCCCCTCCAAGGAGGCCGAGGAGTTCTTCTTCGACCAGGCCTGCCGCAGTGTGTCCATCATACGCAATGCCCTTCTCCCCATCGAGAAGGAGCAAGAGAACATCCTCATCGCCGGACAGCTGACGAGGTTCCTCAGAATAGGAAAACGCTACTATCCCAATGCCGACATCATCGACATACCCTACCAACCCTTCTACGAGGCCGCCGAGTCGACCATCGAACGCGTAAAAAAGAGGGCGCGGAACTACGAGACCGTCATCTTCTGTCTCGCCAACCCCAACGGAGCTCAGGTGCTCGACGGGCTGAAGGATCTACCTGCCGACGTAGTGGTGCTCTCTACCCTCACCCCCACCTATCTCTCCGAGAGACCGTGGGTGGACACCGCTATTGCCGTGTACGGCACCGGCGAGGAGTCTGCGGTAGCGGGCTTCGCAGCTCTACGCGGGATGATAGAGCCCGAAGGCGCGGTCCCCTTTCCCCTCTACGGCAGCGGCAAAACGGCCGAAGGGAGCGGTGCGGAGGGGATCGAAACGGGGACGGATAGACGGGAGGCTCGTCGTGATTCGACGGAAGGGAGAGATGCAGTCCCGTGATATGGCGCAGAGCCGACCGTTTCATACTCTCGTCCCTGCTACCCTTCATCGTCCGCTATGAACGTTTCAACATCAGTCTCACCAGCCGGCTCGCAGGTAAAAGAGGACTGACCCTACCCAATCCCGCCGAAGCCACGCTCTATGCCGGCTTTGCCCATTTTGAGGAAGATACTCGGCCCACCCTCTCTTCATCACACCTGCAGGACTGGAGAAATGGAGAAGCCGTCGCCGTGGTGTTGATAACCCGCACCGGCAGCATCTTCCCCCTCCTCTCGCCGGACTTTCCCTTCTCCTCCGACGACCTTGCCTCACTTCTCTCGAGGGTAATTGCTCCCCACACCAGGCTCTTCAGCCTTCTCGGCACCGAGCGCGATGTCTCACTCTGCTGGCCCCATCTCGACAGGCGGGTGGACAAGACCCTCAGTTACTACCTCATGACGAGGAATAGAGAGATGCCCTTGCCCGATATCCCGATGCCCTTCGGTCTCAGGGTGCTGCGTCTCACCCCCAAGAACTCGAAGCGCGTCTTTCCGCTCGAGGAGCAGTACCAACACGAAGAGGTGCTCGTCCATCCCGAGCGTTACAACCGCAACGCTCACATGCTCCATTTCAAGAAAGTTGCCTCCATGCAGCATGTCATATTCGCCGAAGACTCATCCGGGCCGGTGGCAAAGGCGGGAACGAACTCTCTAGGCATAAGCTACTGTCAGATCGGCGGCGTCTACACCCTCCCCCCGTACCGGAGGCTGGGCTTATCGAAGGCTCTGATGGTTCGTGTGCTCGACTGGGGAAGACAGGCGGGATTATCTGCCGCTCTCTTCGTGCAGAAGGATAACCGGGCGGCAGTGGAGCTCTACCGGAGCCTCTCCTTTGACGTAGAGACGGATTATCGTATAATCTATATGAAACAAGAGTAAAACACACGGAGTGTCTATGAAAGTCTGTATGGTTTCCAGCGAAGCGGTTCCCTTTATCAAATCCGGAGGACTCGCAGATGTGGTCAGCGCCCTCTCCCACTCTCTGAGAAATCTCGGAGACGATGTCCGCATCGTGCTCCCCAGATTTTCTACGGTTCTCTCCGACGGCTTCGACGATCGCGGAGAGATGCCGGTGGCCATGGGTCTGGGTGAGGAGAGATGCAGGCTCTATGAAACTCGCCTGCCGGAGACCGACGTGCCCGTGTACTTCATAGATCACCCGGTCTTCTCCGAGAGACCCGGCCTCTACGGCGGGAGCGGAAGCCACAACTACCGCGACAACAGCTTTCGCTTCGCTCTACTCAGCATAGCTGCACTCGAGCTCTGCCGAACCATCTCCTGGAATCCGGATGTCTTTCACGCGCACGACTGGCAGACCGCTCTGCTGCCTGCTTTTTTGGAGGATTACCGTTCGAAGATCGACGGGAGACCGGCCGGCGAATCGCCGGCCCGCGTTTTGTCGGCCGGCGATTCGCCTGCCCCTGTTTTGTCGGCAAACGAGGATGAGTTCGCCGCCGCAAAAACCGTGTTCACCATCCACAACATCGGCTATCAGGGCGTCTTCTCCAAGCACGATATCCACTCCATCGGCCTGTCCCGCAGCAGATTGAACGACGGCGATGCGACGTACGGCGAGCGGGTCAACTTCATGCGCTCCGGGATTCTCAACGCCGACGCAGTCACCACCGTCTCTCCCACCTATGCAAAGGAGATTCGCAGCTCCGAGTTCGGTGAAGGAATGGAGACACTCCTCGAAAAGCGCCGGGACTCCCTCTACGGCATCATAAACGGAGCGGACTACCAGGAGTGGGATCCCTCCTCGGATCCGCACCTGCCCGCCCACTTCGACGCCGATGACCTCGCCGGCAAAGCCGAGAACAAGAACGCACTTCAACGAGAGGTGGGTTTGCCCGAGAGGGACGACGTCCCCCTCATAGGGATAGTCAGCAGGTTGGCGAAGCAGAAAGGTTTCTACGAGCTCTGCGATCCGCAGCGCGGAAGTCTCTGGAAGATCTGCAACGAGATGTCCGTTCAGGTGGTCGTCCTCGGCACCGGAGAGGACTGGATAGAGAAGGAGCTGGTAGAGACTGCAGGAAGAATGGCGAACCTCGAGGTCTTTATCACCTTCAGCAACCGGCTCGCCCACTTAATAGAGGCCGGGTCTGATCTCTTACTGATGCCGAGCAGGTACGAGCCCTGCGGGCTCAACCAGATCTACTCGCTTCGCTACGGCACACTCCCGGTTGTACGGCGCACCGGAGGCCTCGCGGACACGGTGGAGAACTACGATCCGCAGACCGGCGAAGGTACCGGATTCGTCTTCGACGACCTCACCCCCGAGAGTATCACCGGCACCATCGAGTGGGCCGTCTCGACCTGGTACGAGGAGCCCGAGCGCTTCGACGAGATGCGCCGCAGGGCGATGCGTCTCCACTTCTCCTGGGAGGACTCATCCCGGCAGTACCGTGATCTCTACCAATCGCTCAGAGCAAAATAGCGCCGCGTCCCATTCCGTTTACGGATTGCCGCCGGCCGAGCCTATCCGGTTCCGTTCGAGCTTCCGCTCGAGACGGAGCCTCCGCTTTTCCAGCTCTTCCCTTTTACCGGAAGGGAGAAAGCGCCGCGAAGAATCGAGCTCCCTGACTATCTCGAGGGCTGCGCCGGGCTCTCCCCTTCGATGCTCGTAGAGCTTTGCGAGAGCCACCCCCTGAAAGAATCCTCGCTCCCTGCGCCACATTCGGCTCAATACCCGTTCGAGCTCACCATAGTTTCCGGCCCTCCGGTAATAGAGAGCCGCGAGCCTCCCTGCTCGCATGGATCCCTCTTCGAGCTCCTCCTCGAGGAGCTCCGCTCCGCGCGGGTCTCCCCGTTTGAGCAGCAGAGCCGCCATCCCCTCTCGGGCGCCGCTCAACCGCAGCATACGGGGCTCCGCTGCAGCCTCCTCGATCGTAAAGAGCAGATGCGCGAGGCTCTCGATATCCTTCAGATGGTGATCGATTACCATCTGCATGCAGCCGAGCTCCCCCTGACCGCCGGCCGAATCCTCGAGCTGCTGATCCCTCTGCCGCAGAAAGGAGAAGTAGCAGTCGGGAATGAGCGCGCCGTCTATGTCGCCGATCCTCCCCCGGTCCAACACATGACGCTCCACGCGCGAGAGCCTGCAGCTGCCGAGCGAGCGCTTCCAGATGTTTCGTACCGGATAGAGAAGATCCAGCTGGCTCCCCATTTCGACCTCCACTCCGCTCATCCGCGATCGGGTGAGCAGGAGATTCGCGTCGAATCTCTTGCCGTTGTAGGAGATGCAGGTCTCATCCCGGCCGAAGAGGCCACGCAGAGCCTCCAAGAATTCAGGCTCTCCGGGATAGTCCTCGAGAAAGAGCTGGTCTATGCGCATTCCCTCTTCGGTAAACCGCCCTATCCCCGCGAGAAAGATGTAGGTTCCGGCGCCCCCGGAGAGGCCGGTTGTCTCGAAGTCGTAGAATATGCTTCCACCGAGCCGCTCTTTCGGCAGGAGGAGGCCTCTGTAGGGTCTCGCCGGCTCGAGTTCCCCTTCGATGCTCTCCAGGCGGGGAAAAGGCAGTGTGACGCTTCGTCCGAGCACCAGAGGCGCCACACGGCGCCATGAATCGAAGAGCCCGGCCACTGCTCGCTCTTCACCGGCCTCGCGTGCTTCATGCACGCTCCGCTCGCCGCCCTCTTGCCTTGAGCCGTTTTGCTCTATCTTCGTCCGGTCGTGAGCTCTCTGCGCTCCCCCCTCCTCGCGGATCTTCCGCATCTGTGCGAGCCGGTCGGAGAGCTTACCGCGCATCTGCCTTCTCCCATGACGGCTCTTCGACTTCGCCGAGCCACGATGCGATGAACTCTAGGGTCCGGCGCTTCCTGTTCTCGCCGTCGGAACTCTCCACCGGACCGATACAGGAGGGGCAGCCCTCGCTGCAGGAGCACTGCCTCACGAGGTCGGAGGCGGCGCGCAGCACTTCAGCCCACCTGTCGGCGAATCCCTCCGACAGTCCTATGCCGCCGGGTGCGCTGTCGTAGAGGTATATCGAGGCGGCGCCGGTGTACTGATCCTTCAACCGCTCCGCGATCCCGATATCCGAACGCTCACAGAGCAGGAATATGGGTGCGACATTGCGTACGAGCGTTCCCACCCGAGCGAGGATGTCCTCCCGTATCTCCATCGGCACCCGCATGAATGCCGCCTGTCCGGATGTTCCCTCGGAGAGGACCATGACCGCCGACCGGGTATGGATCTCCTCCTCCGGAAGATGTATATCACCGTAGCCGAGATTCTCGTGGGTTCCGTACTTCAGCTTTTTGTACTTCGCCACCTGAGAGCGCACCAACACGTCGGAGAGGAGAAGCTGCATCTCCGGCTCCTCGCGCCTCTCGTCGACCTGCAGCAGCTTTATGTCCGTCTTTACGATGGAATCGGTGTAGTAGTTCAGCTTCTCCTCGCGCACATAGCAAGTCAGCTCTTCCACGTCCAACGAGAGGGAGAGATACTGCGTTCCCCTGTGGAGATAGACGGCGTTCGGAAAGAGGAGCTCCTTCGCCGACGGAAGGTCCATCTCGCCTATGACCTCGTTGCGCCCCGCCGTCGAGTCTATGATGACCACGTTCTCCGGGGAGGCGGACCTCAGGCTTATGCTTTCGGCGGGATACCCGCGGTCGGCCCAGTACCACTTTCCGCGTGACCTGCGCACGGTCCCCTGCTCCTCCAGATACTCGAGCAGCTCCGTAACCTCGCCGCCGAGCTCTTCGCCCTCAGACATCGGAATCTCGAAGACCGCACACTTGAGGTGGTCTATAAGCACGAAGAGATTGTCGGGATTTATCCAGGCCGACTCCGGCGACTGGGCAAAGAAGTAGTCCGGGTGGGTGATGAGAAACTGATCGGTCGGCGATGATGAGGCAACGAGGAAGGCGGCAGAGCTGCGCATCCTCCTCCCTGCCCTTCCCGACTGCTGCCAAACCGAAGAGATGGAGGAGGGAAAGCCGGCGAGCACCGCCGCGTCGAGCTCGCCGATGTCTATTCCCAGTTCCAGCGCCGTCGTGGAGACCACCCCGTGGATGTTCCCCTGCCGCAGCCCCCTCTCTATGCTGCGCCGCTCGTTGGGCAGATAGCCTCCCCTGTACGATTCGATCCGAAAGCGGCCGTTCTCCGTGTAGTGGTTCGCCAGCTCGCCGCGTATGTACTCGGCTATCAGCTCCGAGCGGATGCGCGACTTGGCGAAAACTATGGTCTGCACCCCGCGCTTGATGAGCCTCGAGGCGATTCGCTTGGACTCGAGCACCACTCCGCGCCGAATACCCTGCACGGGGTCCACCAGCGGCGGATTGTAGAAGAAGATGTGCTTCTTTCCCGCGGGGGCGCCGTTCTCGTCGATCAACTCCACCGGCTCCTCGATTATCCCCTCGGCCAGATCGTGAGGATTGCCGATGGTCGCGGAACAGCATACGAACTGCGGCTCGGTTCCGTAGAAGCGAGCGATTCTCTTCAGTCGTCGTATCAGATTGGTCATATGGGAGCCGAAGATTCCCCGGTAGGTGTGCATCTCGTCGAGCACCACGTAGCGGAGGTTGCTGAGAAACTTGATCCACTTCGGATGGTTCGGGAGAATGCCCGAATGGAGCATGTCGGGGTTGCTTATGACGATCCGGCCGCTCTCGCGGGCTGCGACACGCAGGCTGCCGGGGGTATCTCCGTCGTAGGTGGAGACCTTGAGCGGCAATTCGCCGCCGAAGACGATCTCGTTGAGGGCGGACTGTTGATCCTGGCTGAGAGCCTTCGTGGGAAAGAGGTAGAGTGCCCGCATCTCCGGTTGTTCGAGCAGTGACTGCACGATCGGCAGGTTGTAGCCGAGGGTCTTTCCGCTTGCGGTGGGAGTCACCAGTACCGCATGTTTTCCGCTCCGCACCAGATCGTACGCGCGTCTCTGGTGGCTGTAGAGTCGTGATATCCCCCGTCGCTCGAGGACGCTCTTCAGCTCACCGGAGACGTCATCCGGAAGATCCTCATAGCTGGCCTCTTTCTCTGGAATCGTGTGGAGTCTCGTCACATGATCGAAGAAGCCGGAGTCGGTCTTCAGCTCTTCTATCAGGGTGTCTATGGAATTCATTGGCCGGATTGTAGCACTTTTTTTCTTTTTTGTAACGTTTCCGGCATCTCGTCTGTTTACCCAATAGGAGGTAAGCATGGATTGCAATAAAATTATTATTCTTATTGTGGCATCTGTTCTCTTTCTCGGCGGTACAATGTACGGCGATACGGTGGTCTCCACCTCGCACTTCTCCGGCGGCCTCGACAGCGCCGGTTCGTACGGTGAGTGGAGCACCATGAGCGGCAGGCTCTACCAGAACGACGTAAAGGAGCCTCTCGCCAAGGTCAACTTTCGTGCACCGCAAAGAGGAACCATGGAGTATCGCTTCGACGTCCGCTACGAAGGCGGCGGATTCGAAGACAGAATGGGTGGTTTCGGGATCCACCTCTTCGTCGACTCGGCGCATCCCGGCCGCTCTTGGGGCAATGGAGAATCCTATCTCTTCTGGCTGAACTACGACGAAAACGCAAACTATGGCCGCAGCGGTTTTCAAGCACAGGTCTACAAGAGCGACAGCAATGTCGAGATGAACTTGTTAGAGGACTATCAGGTCGGTCTTCCGGTCTCCTACCTCAGCAGATCGAATCTCGACGTAACCGTTCCCGTAAAGATGCAGGTCAACGGGAATAACGGTCAGGTAAAAGTATGGGATCCGACCAATTCCGATCGGTACTACGAGTTCTATCTGGACAGCGCTCCCGGAAGAGGTAACTATATCTCCCTCAGGACCAACAGCCTGTCTGTCAGCTTCGACAACCTCGTTGTTACCCGGGTGAGCAACTAAGTTTTTCTCATTTCTCCTCCTTTATTTCTTTATAAGTGACAACATCCCGCAAGGGATGTTGTCTTTCTTTTTCCACTCTACTCTTGTAGGATAGTTGTATTCGGAGAGAAACAGGGTGATGCAGAAGGTACGTTCATTTGCAGGAATAGTGAGCAGCTCGAAGAGCTTTGCCACCCACGCAGCTGCGCAGATCGGCAGACTGAGGAGGGAGGTAATGCGGGATCACTGTCTCCTGAGAGCCTCGAGTCTTGCATTCTCCACTCTGCTCGCCCTCGTTCCACTCACGGCTTTCATCTTCTCCCTGTTTACCGGTTTCGGCGCGTTTCAGGAGGTGAAGCTGCAGTTCAGACAGCTGCTCATCCGTTTTCTGGTTCCCACTATGCAGGAGGAGATTCTCCACTACATCGACAGCTTCGTTGAGAATTCGCGGACAATGGGTGTAGTAGGGCTGCTCCTCTTCGCCGTCACCTCTCTCTTCCTCCTCAACGGTATTACAGAGAACATAAACGCCGTGTGGGGAAGCTCCTCCCGCCTTGGTTTTCTCCGCAAGTTCTCCCTCTACATCTCCATTATCGTCTTCGGTACCCTCCTCATCGGGGTTGCCTTCAGCTTTACCCGCTCCCTCGAGTATCTCGTACCGAATTCCCGCGAGATCTCGACCCTCTTTCGCCTATCGGTTGCCCTCGGCCCCTCGATCATCGTATTCCTCGTTCACTGGCTCATCATATACAGCATCCCATCGGCGAAGGTGAGACTCGACAGCAGCCTCATCGGCGCGCTCGCGGGAACCGTAATCTGGGAGATCGCCAGATACGGCTTCGTGGACGGCACCAATTACATCCTGCGCATGTCCGTTCTCTACGGCTCGCTCGCCTCCGTGCCGATCTTCCTGGTCTGGCTCTCGATACAGTGGCTCGTCATACTCGTAGCCGTAGAGATTTCCTACGTGCACCAACACAGCTCTCACCTTCGGACCGAAGAGTATGGGGGCCAGTCCCTTCCCCGCAACCAGGTGCGCAAGGGGGTAGAACTCTACCTCTCGATTGCACGCCGATTTTATTACGGCGAGAGCCCATTCAGTCTCCGCTCGCTCTCTCATACGCACGCCCTGACTCCGAACGATACCGAGTACTATCTCGATCGGCTCCAGAGTGCGGGCCTTGTCACCTACACGCACAGCGGACCCTCCGTCGTTCTGCCGAGAAAGGAGCCTGCGGTCACCTCATTCGACGAGGTGCTTGCCGCTCTCTACGGCTCTTCCTCCGATAAGAATTTCAACGGAGAAGATATTTCGCTCGAGCTCTTCCGACGCGGCTCTGAGGCCTTCCACAACATGACCGTTCTCGATATGATCGCCTCGGAGGTTTCCGAAGATGAAGCATAGAGCCCTGCAGCATCGAAGAGAAGTCTCATCCCGCGCCGCGGCCATGGTCCTGCCGCTTCTCGTCTCTGCAATCGCCGTGACCGTGCTCCTCCCGTCTTGTGCCGACGGCCGGAAGTTAGGCGGAGGGGGCACTGCTCATAGCGATACCGAGACCGAAGAGCCGAGCCCCGTCCTTGTGCTCAGCATCGAAGCCGGCTCGGAGGATTACTGGAAGAGGATTCCTCCGCCTCCGCTCGAGACCGTACGTGCAACGGATGCAGAAGCCGTAGGAAGACTCGTGCTCGAGCGTATGGGCCCCGATGAGAGCGAGGGAGAAGACTTCGAAGAAACGAGCCCCGATATTGTCCGTACGAAGGTACTCTCCCGCAGCTACTACGCCCCTGCCGTGCCGATATGGGACGAGAGGCACGATATCTCGTCTTCGGAGCTCGACGGGTTGGACTCCGATATCGTCCGTCCTGTGCAAGAGATCGAGCCGCCTATGAAGGCTTTGAGCGTAGACGGCATGACCGTGGATGATCCCGACTACCCCCTAGTCGAAGAGCTGCAGCTCTCCCTCAGGCTCTATTCCGGGCACCCGGCTCACAGCAAGGCCCTGAAGAACTGGTTCGACACTTCCGTACCCGCCCCCGCAGAGCGGGCCGATCTCCGATGGATCGGCGGAGTCGGCGACATGATGGTTGCGCGGGGCATACAGGATATTCTCATCGCGAGAGAGCGCGAAGACGGGCTCACCTATATCTTCGGCAACACCCTTCCCGTGCTTCGCCGACAGGACCTTCTGATAGGCAATTTGGAGGGAGCGGTGACTACCTCCGGCACACGAATAGACAAATCCTACAACTTCCGCTTTCGACCGGAAGTACTGCCGAGGCTGAAGGATGCCGGATTCGACTACCTCTCGGTCACGAACAACCACTGCTACGACTACGGAGAGGAGGGCTTCCTCGATACCCTCGAGAACCTCGAGAACTACGGCCTTTCCACCTCCGGCGCAGGCAGAACGGTGGAGGAGGCCTACGAGGCGGAGATAATCGAGCTTCCCCATACCGGAGTGACAGGGAGGATGGTCGAGGATGCGGCGAAGGTAAAAATACTCTCGGTAGGCGCCTATCCCCGGGAGAAGAACGGATTCGACGGAAGAAGCCGGGCGAGCGTGAACGATACGCGGGCCGGCATCATCTTCTCCGGTCCGAAAGCCATCGAAAGAATCGGGGAGTACTCTTCTGCAGAGAGCATCGACATTGTGGCGGTACACGGCGGCAAGGAGTGGAGCAGCACTCCGACGGATGAGCAGAAGCGTTTCTACCGGGCCTGTGCGGAGGCCGGAGCGGACCTGGTGTTCGGCAGCCACCCGCACGTGCTGCAGGGCATGGAGGGGCATGCCGGCGGCCTCATCGCCTACTCCCTGGGAAATTTCCTCTTTCCCGGTATGTACGTCATGCACAACGCCGAGGATTCGCTCATACTCTCGGTGGGCTTTTTCGAAGGGAGGCCGCTCTACGTGCGGCCCTACCCCGTTCGAATCGACAACAGGCGTATTCTACTAGACGAGTCGGACCGCATCCTCGGCCGTTTCCTCCGGCTGACGGAGGAGCTGCACGAGGAGCGCTGAACCTTTTCTACTGAACCCTATCGCGAGATGGCTGGAGATGAGATCGATACGGATGGGTGCTCAGACTCCTGCAAGCACCTCTTCCGCCTTGCCGTTCTTTATACGGGCGTGGCACTGCTTGCAGACCATGATCTTCTTCTCGTTTACCTCGTGTTCATGGAGGAGCTTGATTCCCGTGCGCTTGCACACCGGGCAGGTGCCTCTTCCCTTGCTGACGATCTCGCGTATTCCGCTTCCTCGATGTGACTTAGACATATGCTCTCCTTCACTAGCTAATTGCTTTCACTCTATTTAGTTCGGTGTAACACTATACAAACGGGCGAACAAAAAGTCAATATTGAGGGATGCGAATACAGCGAGGCTCTATGGTCGGTGTACCTTCTGGCTGCAGACCCGCTGTCTCAGCAACTCGAGGAACAGCCGGGCGAGCAGTTTCGAGGCGCCGTCTATGCTTCGTCTCAGATTCCAACGCCGTTTTCCCTCGAGGGTGTCCGACACGACCCGCACGAGAAGAGCCGGCACCCCGTGTACCGCAGCCGCGTAGACCGCCGACCAGCCCTCCATGTCGACGGCAATTGCACCCGTTTTATCTCGTATCCACTCCTTCTTCTCCCTGTCCTTCCCTCCTAAGAAGCTGTCCCCCGTCGCGATCTTTCCGGCACGACTATCTCCCAAGGTTTCGGCGATCGACGATGCCTGCGAACAGAGACCAGGATCGAGCCGGAGAACCCCCCGTTTTTCGCTGCTCGGAGGTTTCGCGAGAAATGGGACTTCTCCGAGCCTCAGGCCGACCGACGTCGCATCCATGTCCCACTGCTGCACCTCATCGGCGATGATCAGACTCTCCAGATCGAGCCCGGGAGCAATACCTCCTGCCAGTCCGCCGAAGAGAAGCAGCTCCGGAGAGAGACCTACACAGATCTCCTGCACCGCCAGTGCGCTCACCGTCTTTCCTACGCCGCTCAAGCCGAGGAAGAGCTCGACCTCGCCTCTCCCTCCGGCCGGTGCTGTCGATGAAGTCGATGCTCTCGATACAGTCGAGGCTGTCGATGCCGCCGATGCGAGACCGAAAGCCGGTTCGGCGGGCATGAGGGATGCGACCGGGATCTTGCCGTGCCAAAGACACTCCGCGAATAGGAGCCGCTGCGCCCGTTTCCCACTCTCCCCTTTGCCGTCCTCGCCCCGCCTCGCCTCCGATCCTCTTCTGCCGTACGGCCGAGAGATTTCATAGGCTCCCTCGAGCCCGCTGAAGAGCTCTTTCACTCGGCGGAGCTCCGCCTTCATGGGCGTCAAAACGGCTATCACAGCCCCACCTCTTCGAGCCAACGACTCGCCGCCACGGCGGCACCTGCATAACTGCAGTCCGGAACTACCCGAAAGCGTTTTCGCAGCTGCTCGGGGGCCTTCTCCACCACGTAGGAGTAATCGGTCCACTCGAGCATGTGCAGGTCATTGTAGTCGTTGCCGACAGAGCCGCTGCGACTCCTTTCGATACCGTAGCGCTCTGCGAGCCACCTTATTCCGTTGCCCTTGTCGGTCCCCGGGGGAAATATCTCTATCCATGAGCTGCGGTGGTCGAGAGGCGATGTGGCCCTTACTACACTGGCCGTCTCGCCGAGATCCTCCTGCACGCGCTCCGTTACCCCCTCTCCCTCCGGCTCCACGATGAGAAACTGAGAAGCCTCCATCCAATCCGTATCCCCGGGGTCGTAGCGCCGCGCATGATCGATATAGAGATCGCAGCGCCTCTCGAAATCCTCGTTCTCCCTTCCCGTGTGGTGATAGATAAATCGGTGGTTCTCCGGAATCGGGTGGTGGATCATGAAGTCGAAGGATGAGCGAAGCAGATATTCTGCTATTCTTCTCGTCTCGTCCGAGGAGAAGCCCCGGCTCATGAGTACCATGCCGTCCGACATGCGAATCACCCCCGCCCCCGAGGAGAAGACCACGAATTCCACGGGGAAATCCTCCTCTATCACCTTGAACAGCGAGTAGAGCGAACGTCCGGTTGCGATGACCCGCAGTATATCACGCTCGCCGAGCATATGAAGAGATTCGCAGACCTCTTCGGGAATAGGTCCACCCGACGGCCTTATGGTCCCGTCGAAATCGAATGCGAAGAGACCCCGGTAGGGGCTGCCTCCCGACTGTGTTCCGGGCCCGGCCGTCTCGGGCGCGCAGCGCGGGGGCGGCCCGGTTGGCCCGCCGTGGCGGAGATTCCCGTCAGAGTATCGCATAGTTGCTCGAAACGAGCGGTGCGTTGAGGGTACCGAGTACCCGCTCGAAGAGGACTCCATCACGGTTGGGAGTGCGGTGTCCGAAAGTCGCGCGGATAGACATGGAGACGAAGTTCACCGACCTTTCCACCGCAATCGGCAGTGAGTCGCCCTGCAGCAGCGCACCGACGAGGACACTGGCAAAGAGATCGCCGGTACCGGGATAGAAAACAGGTACGTAGTCGCAGACCACTTTCCAGAAACGGCCATCCTCTCTATCGTAGGCAACTACCGTTGAGACATGGGGCTGCTCGGTCATCTGCACGCTGGTGATGATAACCATTCTCGGGCCCATTTCGGACAATCTCCTCATCCAATTTTTGAGGAGCTCGGGATCCACTTCGGTATCGTAATCCTCTTCGAGGAGGAGACAGGCCTCGGTAAAGTTGGGGGTAATTATATCCGCCTTCTCTACGAGTCTTTTCATCTCGCTGACCATCTCCTCGCCGAAGGGGCCGTAAGTCTCTCCATCGTCCCCGAGGACCGGGTCGACCATTACCAGCTGATCCTCGATTTCGAAATCGTCGATGAAGTTGCGCACGATCTCGACCTGATCGCTCGAACCGAGGAAGCCGGAATAAATGGCCTCGAACTCGACTCCGAGCCGTTTCCAGTGTGCGGCAACACCCTCCATGTGCTCGGTGAGGTCGAGAAACTCGTAGTCGTCGAAGCCCCCGGTGTGAGTGGAGAGCATTGCCGTCGGAAGAGGACAGACCTGCACCCCCATGGTGGAGAGCACGGGGAGGATTATGGTAAGCGAGGACCTCCCGAAACCGGAGAGGTCGTGAATGGCCGCGGCTCTCGGAACCGGTCGTTTCATACTGCTTGCTCCTTTCTCTTCATCTCTTCTCGTCCACTGTGTGAGAATACAAGAAGAGAATAGCATTTAAGGGAATGCTTCTCCAGCCCCCGCCTCAGCTTTCATAGCCCGACAGTCTCGGCTTTTCACATCGTTCTCGTCTGTGGTACAAAGAGACATGGTAAAGTACGACGAGACCGATGGCCTCTTCATCTCGGATCCCGACAGCATCCCGCTCAGCTATCTCCCCTCACCGGCCGGTGTCCGCGAGGCCGCGAGAGAGCTCATTCTCTCGGCCTCCGGTTGGCGAAAGGTCTTCACCGAAAACGGAGACGAGGAGAGCTTCAGCGAAACTCCCCCTCCGGAGGACATCGTGCTCGCAACCACCGCAGCCCGGGCGATATCCGAAATATTTATAGAAGAGCTCTCTCGAACCGCGCCCGCATCGGCCGGAAACGCTCCCTCTTCCGATACTGCGTCCGCGGGCGAGGACTCTCCGGCGGTTGCCGTTGCGGTGGACAGCCGGCCGACCGGCCCCGCCCTCGCCGATGCGATCTGCAGGTGCCTGATATCGAGGGGTATTGCCCTACGTTACCTCTTCATTTCTCCTGCTCCGGAGGTCATGTCCTACGTAAAGACAAACCCGGCGCTGCACGGTTTCATTTACATATCCGCGAGCCATAATCCCGTCGGCCACAACGGGCTCAAGTTCGGCCTCTCCGACGGGGTGGTCGCCGGCGGCGAGGTGAGCAGACGCGCGATAGACGCTTTTCAGCGCCTCATCGCCGACGAAGGAGTGGTCGAGCAGGCCCGCGATGCGCTCTCTTCGGGCTCCGGCGATGAGTACCTGAGAGCACTCGAGAATATCCCGAGATGGAAGGCCGAGGCATCTGAGGCCTACAGGCGCTTCACCCTCCGAGTAGCCGCCGGAAGCAACGAAGCCGATGAGATAGACACGTTCTCTACCCGCCTTCGGCGCGCCCTCGAGAAGCAGCCCGTCGGCATTCTCGCCGAGCTCAACGGCAGTGCGAGATGCCGGAGCATCGAAGGAGATCTGCTGCAGAGCATAGGTGCCCGCTACGCCTCGGAAAACGATCACGCTCGAAAGATCGTCCACCCCATTGTTCCCGAGGGGAAAAACCTCGATTTCTGCAAGACCATGCTTCTCGAACACCGGACCGAAGATCCCGCCTACCTATTCGCTTACGTTCCCGACAACGATGGAGACCGGGGAAACATCGTCTTCTACGACGAAGAGGAGGAGACGGCGAAGGCGATCGAGGCTCAAGCGGTCTTCGGTCTTTCGGTCCTCTCCGAGCTCGCCGATCTCAGAAGCAGAGTCGATGCATCGGCGCCGGCGGCGGTCGTGGTGAACGGCCCGACATCGATGCGTATAGAAGGCATTGCGCAGATCTTCTCCGTCGAAGTCTACCGTACCGAAACCGGGGAGGCAAATGTGGTCTCCAAGGCTAAGGAGCTCAGGAGTATGGGCTACACAGTGCGCATTCTCGGAGAGGGCTCGAACGGAGGAAATATCACCCACCCGGCAACCGTACGGGACCCTCTCAACACCGTAATCTCCCTGCTCAAGCTGCTCACCCTGCCCCGTCCGTTCGACCTCTGGTGCGAGAAGACGGGATTCAGGCGACACAACACGAAGGAGAGCACGGGACGAATCACGATTCGCGAGCTTCTCTCCTCTCTGCCTCCGTTCGTAACCACCGGTGCATACGAGAGCGATGCGAAATTGCAGGTATCCACCGAAGATCACGGACTGCTCAAGCGACGCTACGAGGAGCTCTTTCGACAAGAGTGGGAAGAGCGGAAGGAGGAGCTCAGGCACAGCTACGGTATAGCCATGTGGCGCGAGATCAACTACGAGGGGACGGAAGCGAAGGAGGGCTTCGGCCCGAGTTACCGGAGCGGAAACGAGCGGGGGGGACTCAAGATCGTCTTCAGCGATGCCGACGGCCGGGACAGCGACTTCCTCTGGATGCGGGGGTCGGGAACCGAACCGGTCTTTCGAGTCCTCGTCGACTGCAGGGGAGACGACAGAAACAGACACGATGCGCTCCTGCGGTGGCACAGGTCGCTGATAGAGAGGGCGGATTCTCTCTCAGTACAGGGAAATTCAAAAATCACTGATTTTTGAATTTCCCAAGGTTTTTCACCGCATGAGCGCCTGATGCAACACACAATTAAAAGGAGGCTGATATATGAGTATTCACATCGGAGCAGAGAGGGGAGACATTGCAGAGACGGTTCTCATGCCGGGAGATCCCCTGAGAGCAAAGTTTATCGCAGAGAACTACCTCTCTAACGCAAAGCTCTACAACGAGGTACGCGGCATGTACGGTTACACCGGCACATACCGGGGAACACCAGTTTCGGTACAGGGTTCGGGGATGGGGGTTCCCTCAATATCCATCTACACCAACGAGCTCATCAACGAGTTCGGCGTAAAACGGCTCTTTCGGGTCGGTTCGTGCGGCTCCATGCAGAAGGATGTGGCAATCCGCGACATGGTCTTCGCCATGACCGCCTCCCACGACTCCGGGATCAACCGGCAGCGCTTTCCCGACATGACCTACGCACCCGTGGCCGATTACGGTCTGCTCGAATCCGCGGTGGGACAGGCGCGAAAGAAGGATCTCTCCTTCCACGTGGGCAACGTCCTCTCCACGGACACCTTCTACAACGACGATCCCGACTCCTGGAAGATCTGGTCTGAGTTCGGGGTGCTCGCGGTCGAGATGGAGGCCGCCGGCCTCTACAGCCTCGCATCGAAATACGGGGTACAGGCTCTCGCAATTCTGACGGTGAGCGATCAACTGGTGACCGGCGAGAAGACGAGCAGCGAGGACAGGGAGAAGACCTTTACCGACATGATGGAGGTGGCACTCGAGACGGCGGTCTCCTGATCACTTTCCCGACCGGTTTTCAATCTTTGATGGTGTAGGAGCCACCGGCGTCGCGCAGGATGAACCCCTCCTGCTCGAGCCCGTATAGACAGGAGGCGAGCACCTCCGCCTCGACTCCGTAACGCGATCGGAGATCATCGTAGGCCGCGCCGTCCGGTGCGGCTACGAGGTCTCTGAGTATTCGCCCCCTCAGCTGCCGGTTCGATCCCTCGAAGGGGGCCTGCTTCCGGTAGTGGCTGCTCCTCCGGTTCGGATTTGCCACCCTCTTCTTGAGGTGGACCCCGTAGTCCATCAGGGCATAGTACCAGTGTCTCGGGTCCCTCCGGTCGAGAACCGCATCCGCCACCGGCAGAATCTCGCGGTCGGAGACGGTCTCTCTATCGGAGAAGAACCGGTGGATGATTACCCGCCGTATGTTCGTCTCGATGAAGACGGAGGGAATGTCGAATACGAATGCCCGGAGTGAGCCGGCGGTCCCCGGTCCGATCATAGGATAGGAGAGGAGCGTCTCCCGGTCGGAGGGGAGCCTTCCGCCCGTCTCTGTCACACGCCGGCAAATCTCCCTGAGCCCGAGAGCACGACGGTTGTAGCCGAGCCCCTGCCACATATCGAGGAGCCTTGAGGTCGCCGCCTCGGCGAGACTGCGGTAGTCGGGAAATGCATCGAGGAAAGGGCGGTACTTCTTGAGGACCCGGTCGGTCTGCGTCTGCTGCAGCATCAACTCCGATACCAGGATTTCGTACTCGTCGTCGGTCTCGCGCCAGGGGAAGGTCCTGCCCTGCTCGGCGTAGAAGCGCCGGATGAAGTCGCGAAACTCGACTATTTCGACCCGGCTCGGCCCCCCTCCGCCGCGAGCACATGTCGCTCGGCCGGAGTCCATACCTACTCCGCCACCCCCGCCTTCTCGCGCTTCTTCTTCGCCTTCTCCGACTTGCGGCTTATGCGGTTCCAGACTCCGGTCAGACCCATCGCCTTCTTCATCTCGATGACTGTCTCCCGTGCGAGCTCCCGTACCGCCATGGTGCCGTCGTATATGACCTCCTCCACCAGACCGGTCTGTTCGCTGTAGCTCTGCCTGAGCTCGCGGAAGGGGTCGAGAAAGGAGTTGAGGGCATCTGCGAGTTTCTGCTTGACCTCCACATCGCCCACCTTTCCGTTCCGGTAGCGCTCCTTCAGGTCTTCGACCTCCTCCCGGTTCGTGTTGAAGACGTCGTGATATATGAAGACGGGATTACCCTCCACCTTGCCGGGAATGTCGGCCCTCACCCTGTTGGGATCGGTGTACATGCTGCGCACCTTCTTCTCGACCGTCTTCGCGTCGTCGGAGATGTAGACGGCGTTACCCAGGGACTTGGACATCTTTGCGCCTCCGTCGGTCCCCACGAGGGTAGGCACGTCGCCGATCAGCACGTCGGGCACGGGGAACACCTCTCCGTAGAGGGCGTTGAACCGTCGCGCGATTTCCCGGGTCAGCTCTATGTGCGATTCGTTGTCCTTTCCCACCGGTACCAGGTGGGCCCTGGGCATGAGAATATCCGCCGCCTGCAGCACCGGATAGCCGAGGAGGCCGTAGGGCATCTCCTCGAGATTGGCCGACTTCGCCATCTCCTTGATGCTCGGCATGCGCTGCAGCCTGGGCACCGTCACCAGCATCTCGAATATCAGGTTCATCTCGTAGACCTCGTGGACCGCCGACTGCAGGTAGATGTTCGACTTGGCAGGGTCTATTCCGCAGGCAAGATAGTCGAGTACCATCTCGCGGGAGTTCTCATAGATCGCCTCCACATCCTCCTTGGCGGTCTTGGTGGTGAGCATGTGCAGGTCCGCAATGATGAAGTTGCAGTCGTACTCGTCCTGCCGCTTCACTCTGTTGGAGAGCGATCCTACGTAGTGGCCGAGATGCAGTTTTCCGGTTGGTCTGTCACCGGTGAGTATCCGTTTTTTCTCCATGATAATCCCTCTGAGGCTTCGATTTTGCCTCTCCACTATATACGGTGAGAGGAAAAGTGGCAACTGAATGCGGTTCCGCACAGCGCTGAATTCGCCGGCGGCTCTGTCACTGCAGCGCTTCGGCGGCTTTGTAGGAGCTGCGCAC
>CAYFVU010000012.1:0-43913 GCA_964346645.1 uncultured Spirochaetaceae bacterium
TTTCGAGTGCAGCGAACCCTTTCTCGTTACCGAGCAGGGTTGCGAGAGGTTTATTGATTATCCGCAGAGACTCTTTACAAAATAGCTCGCCTATACAATTATAGGACCACTATAGACAGGAATAACATGAGTGCGAGGACGGTACAGAAGAATTGCTGAGAAGAAATGCTGCAGTGCCGGCCCGGTGCAAAGAACCGGCACTCACATAGGTGACCTCGCAACGAAAAAAGGAGAGTCTACATGATCGTATGCAAATTCGGCGGAAGCTCCGTGGCCGACATGAGTCAGATCGAGAAGGTAAAGAAAATCGTGGAGCTCGATCGGGCGAGAAGCTTCGTGGTGGTTTCGGCCCCGGGAAAGCGCTCAAAAGAGGACGAGAAGATAACCGATCTCCTCTACCGTTGCCACGAAGAGGCCGCCGGAGGTCAGAGCTATGCGGAGACCTTCTCCAAGATTCGGGAGAGGTTCCAGGAGATCGCATCCGGTCTCGGTGCGGAAGGGATCATCGACGCCGAGCTCGACGAGGTGGAGCGCCGCATCGGCAAGGAGAAGAGCCCCGACTATGCGGCGAGCCGCGGCGAGTTTTTAAGTGCCAAGCTGATCTCGAGCTTTCTCGAGGCCGAGTTCATAGATGCCGAAGAGGTGGTACGGCTCACCGACGACGGACGAGTCGACGGCAGCTCCTACGAGCTCCTCTCGCAGCGAGTCGAAGACGGAAGACGTTACGTGATGCCGGGGTTCTACGGCCAGGACCCCGACGGCAAGGTAAAGACCTTCAGCAGAGGCGGTTCCGACATATCCGGCGCTATAGCCGCCAGAGCCCTCAAGGCTGAAGTGTATGAGAACTGGACCGACGTCTCCGGAATCCTGATGGCCGACCCGCGGGTGGTAAAGGACCCTCCCTCGATTCGAGAAGTCACCTATACAGAGGTTCGCGAGATGGCCTCCGTGGGAGCGAATGTCTTTCACGAAGAGGCGATCGCGCCGGTCAGAAGCGTGGGTATTCCTATCCACATCAAGAACACCGACGATCCGGAGGCCACCGGAACCCACATCGTGCCGAAGCGGGACGTGGAGTCCATGCCGATCATCGGGGTTTCGGGAAAGAAGACTTACCGGAAGATCACCGTAGAGAAGTTCATGCTCGCGAGGTATCCCGATCTCAGCGCCAAGATAAAGAAGCGGCTCGAGAAATCGGTCGGCGTGTGCGACTTCGAGCTGCGCGGCTTCGACACCCTCACTCTATTTGTAGAGGAGAAGGAGGCGATCGACGAGAAGAAGCTCGACAAGGAGCTGATAGACAAGGTCGGGGTCGACAGAGTCGAATTCGGACCGCGAACGGCGATTATCGGCATCGTCGGCGAGGGACTGAAGCGGCGCGCCGATCTCGTCGGTGCGGCCGCCGGCACTCTCACCTCCCGTTCTATAGCGATCGAGGGGGTAAACTACGGCGGCTCTCCGGTGACGATGACCATTGCCGTGCCGGTAGGGGAGTACGAGAAGGCCCTCGCGATTCTCGTCGAAGTGGTCGGCCGTTGAAACGGCGGGTTGCAGTTTCTGGTTGTAAGCTCAGAGTACCGGTTTAGGGTACCGCCACCGATGTGAGGCGCTGGGTGAACTGTTTCTGCAGAGAGCCGTGGATGATTATGTGGAGTTTGTTTCGGGTCTCCTCGGCGAGTCCCTTGTCGAACATCACTACATAGAGAAAGAGTCCGCTCGGGAGTTTTCGTCGAATGGTGATGGTTCCCGAGAGGTGACCTATCTCTCCGTCGAGGTTGAGGGTGAACTCCTTCAGTTTGCTGCGGGTGGTAAAACTCGGACCTTCCGGAAGCGAGAAACTGAGCCCGGCGGAGCTGATGTCGTGGACTGAGCCGACGAACTTCTTGTTCTTTCGGATCATCTCGATGGTGGCGATCTCGTCGTTGTTAGAGCCGAACCGCACATAGCGTCTCTGCCCTCTGGCATTCAACTCGTCGAGGAGCGATATCAGCTCGCGGCTGCTGTCCTCGGGGTTCTCGTCGAGGAGGATGGTGCTGCAGTTCCCGAGCTCCTTCATGTACCGTTCTATCTCTTCGACCCGATCGGGAGAGCTCGTCAAGAGAAAGAGTTCTATCGAGCGGTGAGAACTCTGCCTGCAGAAGTCCCGGAGGACCGAAAGGCCGTGCGCATAATTGTTCAGGGCATCGACGTAGAAGAGGATGATCCCCCCGTTGTATTGGAAGATGAGGGGCAGTCCCTTCTTTACATCCGAGAGGGTGTATATCTCGAACTCGTTGCGTATGATTTCCTTCACCACATGTTGATGGTATGTACCGGTAGGAAAGAAGTAAAACACCTTTCGTCCGGAGGGGAAATTGGCCGTTTCCATCTCAGCTTGCCTCTCTATTACACTATACATCGAAAGATCGCATTTTGCGATGTAGAGTATAGAGTTTTTCTCGACGAATATCAAATACTAATTTATTTAAATAAATCAAATAAATTTTTTACAGGCTTTTTCTCTAATTCCTCGATAACGTTCTGCTCGATCTGCCGCACCGGTTCCAGGAGACGTTTCTCCAGTCTCTTCAAATAGACGTAGCCGGTACGCGGTTCGAGAAAGAGCTTGCGTGCGACATAGCCCCGCACGTCGGAGGAGACGATTGGTATCTGCTCCCTCTCGAGGTAGGAATAGGCGAGCTCTACGTTGTAGGATCCGATGTCGGAGCTGTTTTTCCCTCCCCACATCTTCCCGTTTCCGAGCACGTTGCCGCCCCCGAATATCTTCGCCTTCAGGCTCCCGCGATCGGCCCCCGCATCGATAAGCCGTGCAATCAGCAGCTGCATCGCAAAGACGCCGAGCTTACCTCGGTGCGGATCATCGAGCATGTTGCGGCTTGGTCGATAACCGGAGTCGAGATCGGCATATTTGCCCGGCAGCATGTAGTGGTTCATTCCCCCTGTTTTTCTCTTCTCGTCGTAGAGCACCACGGCGACACAGGAGCCGAGGACGGTGGAAATGAGGTGGTTTTCACTGCTCGCATAGTATTCTCCCGGGTGGAGAATGACTACATCCCGATCGTATTTGTAGTTGTAATGACTGTACATCCTGCTAACTTCCGAAATGAGGCCCTATCGGGTAAAAGATAAAAAAGTGGCCGTATCCCGTAGAGATACGGCCATTATTTCACACTTTCGTTTCTTGATCCGGAGTTTCGAAAAACTCAGGCGTTTCTCTGCTCTCGTCCGATCGCCAGCTGGCTCTCCGTGTCGAAGAAGACCGCCTTCTCGAAGTGGGGTAGGAGTGCAATCTTCTGCCCCACTTCTACATGTACATTCGGATTGATCCGTGCGATGGCCTGAGAGTTCTCGGTGTTTATGTAGATGTGGATCTCGGCTCCGAGGGGTTCTACAACACCGACGGTGGTCAGCATGGTTTTGCCGGCCTCTTCATTGTCTACGTAATCCATGTCTTCCGGCCGTATGCCGAAGACCACCTGTTTGCCTACGTAATCCTTGAGCACCTCCGCCTTGTCTTTGGGAAGCTCGAGCTTGAAGGTGCCTTCGTTGATCATTACCTTGTTGCCCTCTTGCTCCACGGTGACTCGGAGGAAGTTCATGGGCGGGGAACCGATAAATCCTGCGACGAACTGGTTGGCCGGGTCGTTGTAGAGCTCGAGGGGACTACCGATCTGCTGAATGAAGCCGTCCTTCATAACGACGATCTTGTCGGCCATGGTCATAGCCTCGACCTGGTCGTGGGTCACGTAGAGCATCGTCGCCTGCAGCCGGTTGTGGAGGGAGGATATCTCCGCCCTCATCTGCACACGCAGCTTTGCGTCGAGGTTCGACAGGGGTTCATCGAAGAGGAAGACCTTCGGGTCACGCACGATTGCGCGGCCTACGGCCACACGCTGACGCTGACCGCCGGAGAGGGCCTTCGGCTTTCTGTCGAGCAGCTGCTCGAGACCGAGGATCTCCGATGCATCTTTTACACGACGCTGGATTTCGGATTTGTCGAACTTACGAATTTTGAGTCCGAACGCCATGTTGTCGTACACGGACATGTGGGGGTAGAGCGCGTAGTTCTGGAACACCATCGCGATATCCCGGTCCTTCGGCGGGATATCGTTTACGCGCTTGTCGTCGATGTACAGGTCGCCTTCGGTAATGTCTTCGAGTCCCGCCACCATTCTGAGGGTGGTGGACTTTCCGCATCCGGAGGGGCCGACGAGTACCACGAACTCACGGTCGTTGATCTCAATGTTGGCGTCGTTTACCGCGCGCACATTGCCTTCATAGACCTTGCCAATGCCTTTGAGTGTTACTGTAGCCAATTGAAACCTCCATAGTTATCTTATGCTAAATAGCCTAATATGGAAGTCATAGGCTGTCAACAAAAAAAGAGCTTTAAAGATGGGAACCGAAAAAATGGGCTCGGGCTCCTGCGTTCTATCCCTCGGGGCGCTGTCTCAGCCACTTCTCGATCTCGGCCGAGAGCGAGTCGATTTCCGAGCCATTTCGCAGTTTGCGTGCGAGCCAGGGCTCGATGACCTGTTCCTGCAGCGCACTCCAGTTCGCGGGCACCGTGCGGGGAAAGGAGAGGAAGTCCTCCTTCGGTATGTGACCCACGAGGAAGGGATAGAGGCGGGGCATTATCTCCTCGTTTACCTGCTGCAGAGAGGAGAAGCCGCCGGCGATCCCGAAGCTGCGCACCCGCTTGTAGTCGGAGGCGGCGAGCAGCTTCTGCTGCGTCTCGGTGCGGAAGAACCAGGAGATGAACTCCTTTGCGGTGGCAATGCCGCCGGCTCCGTGGGGGACGCCCATATACAGAATCGAGGGGGGAACGGGTATCTTCTCGTCTTTTGCCGGCCAACGGTAGTCGAGGTGGTCCCGCTTCTTCGGGGGTATTGCGAAAAACGAGGCTATGTCGTGGTAGTAGAAGCGGATTCTTCCATTGTCGATCAGCATGTAGGGTGGTTCATAGAGGAATTTGTCGGAGAATTCCCGCGCCTTGGCGAGACCGCCGTTGTCATCCTGAACCCAGCCGTGCATGAACTCGATCGTCTGCTCGACTGCCGAGCCGTTCCAGGCGGGGAGCCCCGTCTTCGTCGTGTGGTAGTCGGCACCGAACAACAGGGTGGCGGTAAAGAGCACCTCCTCCTCCCAGAGAGGAGAAAGCCCCAGTTTCTCGAGTCCGTGCTCGTCCTCTTTATTGAACTCTACCGACAACTCTCTCAGCCGGTTCAAAGTAATGAAGAAGGGAGAGAGGGAGTCGGGGCTGTCTTCGGCGTCGAACACGAACATGGGGAGTGAGAAGGAGATCGGCAGAACGACGTGCTGTCTCTCATATATTCCCTGAGAGATGAGCCGAGAGTAGAACCGGTCTTCGTCCAACAGCCCATTGTTGAAGAGCTCCTCCAGCGTGGCGAAATTCTTCTTCATCTCTTCGGTGCTGAGGTTGTCGGCAATGACGATGTCCGGCGCCTTCGGTCCCGGTCCTACCTCTCGAAAGGCGCGGGCCGGATCTTCCACATACTCGACGATTACCCTGTGCGTCGAATGGCTGGAGTTGAACAACTCTATGTAGGAGGCGAACTCTGCACGATTCGTCCATATGAGTGCCGTCGATTTATCCTCCTGCGGGCAGGCCGTCAACAGGAGGGGCAAGAGCAAAATGGTGAACAGACGGGCGAGCCGAGAGGGTATGGCCGACGGCACGTAAGCCGGCGGGGCATTGTTTGTCTCTTTCGAGCTGGAACTGCCGGGCATGGGTGAACAGGGTACGGTATCTGTCGGGGGTTGTCAATGTGAGCTCGGCGGAGATATCCTTTCTCTGTGGGAGCTGCACTTTTTCGCCGCTACAGCCGTTATCTGAAGGAGAGGTACGGTGAGCCTGTGTACCGGATCTCGGTCGACGGCGGTTTTACCTGTCCCCACCGGCGCAGCGACGGCAGCGGCGGCTGTACCTTCTGCGATGCGGTGGGAAGCAGGGCCGTGTACCAGGAGGACTCCAGCGGCGGTGGGCCGCTCAAGGTAGAGCGCGGAGGTGGTGTGAGCGCCGAGCGGCTCGAGCTCATTCGCCGGCAGATCGAGCGCGGAAAGGAGTTTCTCTCACGTCGATACGGCGCTCGTGCCTACACCCTCTACTTTCAGGCATTCAGCAGCACATTCGCCCCCATCCCGGTGCTTAAAGAGATCTACGAATACGCCCTCTCCCTCGCCCCGTTCAGAGAGCTCATCGTCTCAACACGGCCGGACTGCCTTGCCCGAGCCCAGGCCGATTTGCTTGCCTCTTATATGCGGGAGGACTTCGATGTCTGGACGGAGCTCGGACTGCAGTCCTTTCACGACCGCACACTCGAGAGAGTCAATCGGGCCGACACGAGTTCCAGATTCGTTCGCGCCTTTTCGCTTTTGCGTGAGCGGGGTGTGAAGGTCACGGTTCACCTCATATTCGGGCTTCCGGGCGAGGGGAGGAAGGAGATCGTTGAGACGGTGGAGCGTCTGGCTGCGATGCGGCCTGACGGGGTGAAGATCCACAACCTCAATATCGCGGCGGGCTCGGAGATGGAGCGTGAATACAGGAGGGGGGAGCTGAGCCTGCCCTCCGACAGGCGGCATCTCGAGTACGTGATGGAGGCGCTCGAGAAGCTCCCTGAAGATACGGTGATACAGCGGGTAACCTGCGACACGAGACAAGAGTATCTCGTTGCTCCTCTGAAATTTATGGACAAGAACCGCTTCTACTCCGCCCTCGAGGAGGAGATGCGGAGGAGGGGGATGCGGCAGGGCCGCCTGTGTGAAAAATAATTCGTGTCATTGACAGTGCCCCGGTTTTGCCATAGAGTTATGCCATGAGCGATCGTCAGAAGGCCTCCGGATCCCTGGACGGTTCGTCCTCCTCGGAACCCCAGAACGAAAATCTGCTGGAAAAAATCATCTCGCTCTTCATGGGCGGTTCCGATCCCGAAAAGGAAAAGCGGAAGATGCTCCGCGAGATAGGGAAAGAGTTAAAAAAAAAGAAGTACAAGTACTATAAACCGAAGTCGGGCGAAGCGCTGCCGGCCATGGCCAAGTTCTTCTACGAGATATACAAGGTCATCGGTCCCGCGCAGGTCATGCTCGAGAATGCCGGTTCCTCCAATGTGCTGAAGGCAATCATCATAGACCACTCTCTCTCCGACAAGCAGATGGAGATACGGGACGAGCTCAACGAGGAGAATATTCGCGAGCGTGCCCAGGAGACAGACACCAAGACCCTGTCCTCGGAGCTCAAGGACAAGCTGGCGACATTCTTCGCGGGCTTCAAGGGAGAGAAGGTCAAAGAGATAAACGGGAACTACAACCTGTTTCTGGTCTTCCTGCAGATCATACACTTCGACTACTACTTTCTGCTCAAGAAGTTCGACTCGGGCCTCCCCGAGCGCGACTTCAACTACAATCCCAAGTTCGACACCATCAACGGCGAGTACGTCCTCGACGATCTGAAGGACTTTCTCGAAGTTCTCGTTGTCATCGACAAAGATGCGCAGTGGGACGAGCTGTTCGACATCCTCAAAGGCTACAAGAACACCGAGGTGGTCAATAGAGCTGCATGGAAGAAGCTCATAAGATCCATGTCGCAGGTACAGAAAGACGGGGTCTTCGATCTGATCGTAAAGCACCTCTCGAAGGATCCCTACTACAAGACGGTTTCCACTCCTCCGGACGAGAAGATCGTGGAAGAGTATCTCAACAAACTCAAGACGCAGTCCGAGATGGCGATCCAAAAGATCTTGCAGGAGCGTCAGAACAAAAAAATCGACAAACTGCTCCACCAGGTCTTCGGCACCACGGCCATCGCCCGAACGAAGAACTATACGGACAAAGAAAATCTCAAGTTCTCCAAGAAGATGCTCGGCGGCTACATTTATGTGAAGCCGATAAACTACATAAAGGCCTTTCTCCTCGACTACTTCAAACGCGATATCAAGACGCTCATGGACCTCCTCCTCATACGCGGAAAGTGGTCGACGAACGTCAACAGTCAACAACTCTCCGACGCCTTTCATTCGATCATGGAGATCTCGGATCAACTCCTCAAATTCGACGAGTCACTCGGAGAGGAGGGCGAGCGCGGACAGAAGCTCAAGGCCTACATGGCCAAGTCCAGCAAGGATCAGAATGCGGTGGTGAGCCTGAGGAAGGTACTAAAAGAGATAAACGACGAGGCGCTCGGCATGATCCAGGGAACCGCGCAGAACCTCATCGTCATCGGCAAGAGCCTCAAGCTGGTCCTCGACGACTACGAGAAGAAGCCCCACGAGCTCATCCTCAACTGGAAAGAGGTGGAGCAGTACTCCGAAAAGGACATAAAGACCCACATTACAGAGGTCTACCGTAAGATCTACTACTTTATCCAGCTCCTGCAGTTCTACGTCAAGAAGAAGTAGAGAGGATCTTTCCGGTCGGCCGCGAGCGGCGCCTTCTCGAGCTCGAGGAGCCGCCGCTTTTTTTCGCGCCCGCCGCCGTAGTTACCGATGCCGCCGGCGGATGGCAGCACCCGGTGGCAGGGGATGAGCGGGGCGAGAGGGTTGCTCCCGACGGCGCTGCCGACCGCCCGAGCCGCTCCCCGGCGCTCGATTGCAGCGGCGATCTCTCCGTAGCTGCTCACGTGCCCGCAGGGGATGCGCAGCAGCGCCCGCCACACCTGCTTCTGGAATTCGCTTCCGTAGAGGCGGATCGGGGGGAAGGAGGGAGCCGAAGGGGAGCGGGGTCTCTGCGGCGCTCCATCGAGGGCCGCCGCGAGGCTCACGGCGATAGCCCCGCCGGACGATTCGAGGGCTGTCTCCGGCGGGGTGTGTTCAGCGGATGAGCTCTGCTCTTCGAGATGTCTTCGGAGCACACGGGGCAAACGGGTATCCGGCGCATTCCACGGGGCGAAGCCGCAGTACACGAGATAACCCTCTTCGGCCTCACCGTTCGCGGGTTTGTCGTATTCGGCGGCAAAGTAGATTCTTCCGTATCGGCTCTCGATCTGTCCTTCGTTTATCATAATCAGTATACTACGCGACAGCCGAGCATGAGCGCAAGCCCAGAGGAACCGAGGAGGCCCGAGCCGCCGCCGGCGGTGCCCGTGCCTCCGGCCGCGCCGGTCGTCCCGCCCGAGAAGCTTCCCGTCGATGGGGAATCCCCGTCGGCGGAGTCCTGCGGGTCCCAGGGGTAGGTGTCACCTGACTCGCCGGTCTGCAGGGTAGCGTAGCCGAGGAGGGTGAAGCCCTGGAAGACGTTCCACGAGAGACCAGGACTCACCCGCGCCGAGAGGTCGATGGGATTGACGAGTGATCTGAGGGCGAGGATGACTCCCGAGTCGAAGTCGTAGCTGATCTCGCCGTAGCCGTAGAAGCCGTAAACCGCATCGGCCTCAGCGGACGAGCGTTCTTCCCATGCACCCGCCGGGTGTATGAGCGACTCGATACGGAATCCGATCGTGTCGTCATAATTCGCAGGAATAAGCGAGTAGATCCCGGAGGAGAGGAGGAGGCCCTCCTCTATGTTCTCGGAGATCTCTCCGCGGTCGGGAAGCTCCAGCGATGCGGAGATGTGCCAATCCACCCCGAGGTTTCCCTGTAGGCTGAGGTAGGGGCGGTGGTAGTAGGACCCGTCCTGGTACGCGATGCTCTCGCCGGAGAGGATCGCCCGTGCGGCTTCCTCGTCCTCCACCTCCACGCCGTTGCTTCCGTCGAGAAGATAGCCCGCCTCGGTTTTTATATCCCACAGCTTGGAGACCCAGCGAAGGCCTACGCGGCTATCCTCGAGTTCCGGGAGACTGTAGCCGGTGAGCTCTCCCGTGTCCTCGTCGGTGAGGACGGCGAGCGGTGCGGGAATCAGCATCACCTCGAGGAAGCTGAAGGGGCCGAGGTACCAGGAGAGGCTGGTACGCCAGGTCGTGCGGTCTTCGAACTCCTGCTGCATCAAATTGGTGCCGGTGCCGCGGGAGAAGATGATGTCGGCCACGTTGAAAATCAAGCCCTCTCCCCAGGAGTATGGTGCCTTGCCGACCGTTCCCCTCAACTCGGAGAATCTGAACTTGGCGTAGGCCCTCTCCACTGCGAAGCTCGCCTCCGGCAGCCCGGCGACGGCGGGGCTGAACGACGCCGAGAACTCGAACTGCGAGCGCACGTTGCGGTTCCCCCTCTGCTCGAGGGCATAGCTCGCCTTTCCCGCACCCATGCCGACCCAAGTGCCGTCGGCGCTTCTCGCGACCGTGTCGTAGAGCTCGAGCTCGACCGTAGAGCGCTGCTCGGCGGCCAGCTCGGCTGAGAAGATCGAGCCGAGGCAGAGAATGAATAGCATCTGCGCTCGTAAGAGACCTCTCGCTACCATGTCAGCTCCTCCAGACTGAAGGTGGATTCGGGGATGTCGGCTTCGAGGTCGAGCTCCTCGATATGGAACTCGGTGCTGCTGTTGCGCTTCATCGTGTCCTTCATGATCATTCGCACGGGGATGTTCTTTCCCGACTTCCGTACGAACTCGGTGGCGGTCATCTCCTTCAGCAGCTTTCCCGAGAGGCTGAACTTGTGCACCTTCCGGAAGACGAAGAGCTCGGTGTCGACCCAGACGATCTGAGAGGGGTAGGGGACGTTCCGGCTCTTCGCATCCATCTTGATCTTGTAGCACTCCTCGCCTTCGACCTCTTCGGTCCCGAGCACTTCGACGCGGTAGTCCTCGAGGGTATCGCCCTCTCCGGTCATATCCTCGTAGGAGAAGTCCGAGCCGAGGACCGAGTCGCGTAGTGCCGCTCCCTGCAGCCGTATCACCTCCGCCGCATCGGGGAAGTAGAGGTAGAGCTCGTCCTCGGTACGGAGGATCTTTTGACCCCGTTCCTGGCGGCTGGTAAACTCGATGAGGGACTTCTCATCACCCTTTGCCCATGAGACGAAGCTGATGACCTTCTCCCCGAATCGGTCGTTGATGATCATCCTTCCCTCGCTCCTCGCGCTCTCGTGCACCTGGTTCTCCTCCATTCTCCTCACGATCTCTTCGGCGGTGAGTGCGGAGGCGGCCGGAGCCGTCATCGCCGTTGCGGCGAGGATGAGGAGTGCGAGAATCAGGAACATGGCCGGGCCGGTAGGGCCGTACCGACCGGTCCGGGGAGCGAGATGAGCTCCCTGCCGCCGGCGTAGTCCATTCTCTCGAGTGGTGGTGTGCAAGTTGATTCTCATGTGTAACCTCCCGTTGAAATCTCAGATGCTGCGCATCGCTTCGACCGGCTTCACCTTTGCAGAGCTTCTCGAAGGAATGAGACTGGCGAGCGAGGCGACGAAGGTCGAATAGATGAAGACGAAGATTGTCGACTTCAGGTTGAGCACCGGCCGAAATCGCGAGGATACTTCGAAGTCTACCCCCTCCAGTGCCGAACCGAAGTCGATGCCGTAAACGGACGCAGGATACGTGGCACCGATGCCGACGAGCACCCCCGCAAATGAGCCGACGAGGCTGATGAAGAAGGCCTCGGTAAAGAAGAGGCGGACGATTTCCGGTGCGGTCATGCCCAGCGCATTTATGGTGCCTATTTCCCGGCGCCGCTCGTAGACGGTCATCATCATGGTGTTGACGATGACGGTGCTGCCGAGGATGAAGAAGAAGAGGGCCATGATCGAGTAGATGGTCTCAGCTAAGGCGATGAAGGAGTAGGTCTGACTGATGTTGCGCCATCCCCGCGCCTCGACCTCCGGCCGGCCGCCGGCGTCCAGGTAGCCGTTGAGTTCGGAAATGAAGGCCGCCTCATCCGCATCCTCTTCGAGCTTGAGCAGGACTTCGACCGCCGACTCCTCCATCCTCAGAAAGTAGCCGACCCGTTCGATGGGAGCCTGAAAGAAGTGATTGTTGAGAGAGCCCACCTCGTATCGGCTGAAGCCGACCACCGTGAAGGTGATGGCGTTCATCCCGCGCCCACGTGTCTGGGTTAGGAGAGTGAAGTCGTCTCCGATCTCGAGTCCCATGTCCTCGGCGAGGCCTACGGCAACGAGCACCTCGTCGGCCCCGGGCTCCGGTATCCTCCCCTCTGCTACGTATCTCTCGAGTTCCTGGTACTCGACCTCGCGGGTAAAATCCACTCCCTGACCCCGCGCCTCGAAGGTTTCTCCCTCCTCGTAGATGGCGGTGGGGAAGGTGATGCGGGGACTGACCGTCTCGACCTCTTTCCGTAGTTCGAGTTCGCCGACGAGCTCCTCATAGTTCTCCACAGCGAGGTGGAGCGGGTTGAGGTGCGCATACTTGTCGAACTCCGCATGGCGCAGCCTCACCTGTCCGGTGACGAAGGTCTGCAGGTTGTATGTCAGGTCCTTCTTCATCCCCTCGATGATGCCGAAGAGGAATACGAATGCGGCGGCCGCAACTGCAATGGCGGTCATGGAGAGCAGAGTGCGGCGGGTGTTTCGTCTCAGATTCCTCAGGGCGATGTGACGTATCTTCATTCGTATGCCTCCCTACTGGTACCTGAGCGCATCGGTGACGCTCATTTTGAGGGCCTTCCGTGTGGGTATGAGGGCGATGAGCACCGAGAGGATGATCCCGGTGAGGAAGGCCGAGACGAAGGTAGAGTAGTCCCAGACCCCCCGCATGATGCCGGTGATCCGGTAGCCCATGTCCAGGTCGCGCATCATGAAGCTGTAGTCGATTCCCTGCTCGACGAGAAAGACATTCGCCCCCGCGCCGATAAGGAGGCCAACCGCCGATCCGATGAGACCGATGCCGGCAGCCTCGAGCAGAAAGGCCCACCTGATCTCAGCGCTCTTCATTCCGAGGGCTCGCATCATTCCGATCTCCCTGATCCGCTCGTAGACCGACATCAGCATGGTGTTCGACACACCCACTGCGGCGATGATAAAGACGAGAAAGAGGATGAGCCGGCTTCCAGAATCCTTTGCCGCGGCGAGGGCGACGAAATCTTCGCTGATCTCTTGCCATGAAACGAGGGTGAGCTCTTCGGAGCCGGTACCGGGCGAGTTCGACAGGTCCACTGCAGCCCGAATGGAAGCCATCTCCCTCTTCGAATTGCGGTGAAACGGGAAACGGATGTCGATCCGGCTGACCGCTCCCTCCATCTGCAAGTAGTAGTCCGCCGTCTCGAGCGGCAAAAAGATGCCCCTGCGGTTTACCTGTGGATTCGGGGTGTTCACCAGGCCGACGACCTCCACATCGATAGTCTGGAAGTAGCCCTGTTTCGTTCTGGTGATGATGGTCAGCGGGTAGCCGACCTCGGCGCCGATGTCCTCTGCGAGCCACTGCCCGAGCAGGACGGCCGGCTCGTCCCGCTTCAGCATCCGTCCCTCGGTCAGCGATTCGACTATCTCGTAGACCTCTGCGTCCCTTTCGGGATCGATTGCGGTAATCTTCGCCTGCATCGATCCGTCTTCGGGAAACGGATCTTTTCTCAGGATCAGCTCGCCGCTGAAGACCGTTCTCGCTGCGGCCGCATAGCCCGCCTCTTCGAGCTCCTGCAGCACAGCTCCGGGCTCCTCTATGCTCTTCTTGAGCGGGAGATTCTCCCGATCTTTCCAGAAAGCCTCAGTAGTGATGCGGGCCGAACCCGTTTCGTAGAGGATGAGGTTCTGCTCCGAGTCGACCCGCAGGCCGGTGAGCATGGAGTCGAAGAAGATGAACATTGAAAGACCGACGGCTATGGCCACGGCGGTGATGAAGGTCCGGCGTCTCTGTCGCAAGAGGTTCCGCACAGCCAGAGTTGCGAGGAATTTCATCGTCCGCCTCCCCGGCCGGCGGCGCCTCCCCGGCCTGCCGCTGCAACAGCCGCTGTCCCGGCCCTCTCGTCGGCTGCAGAGGCTGTATTCTCCCGCCGCTCGTCGGATCGGATGGTTCCGTCGTGGAGAAGCACCAGCCTGCGGGCGTAATCCATCACCATGGAGTCGTGGGTGGAGAAGATGAAGGTGGTGTTGTGGCTTGCATTGAGGTTGACCATGAGCTTCAAGATCTCCTCGCCGGTGCGGGAGTCGAGGTTCGCCGTCGGCTCGTCGGCGAGCACGAGGGAGGGCTCCTTTATCAGGGCCCTGGCGACTGCCACACGCTGTTGCTGACCCCCCGACAGCTCGGCGGGGCGACGGTCGGCTGAATCTGCGAGTCCCACCTCCTCGAGGATGTGCATGGTCCTCTCGCGGATCTCTCCGTGGCTGCAGCCGAGGAGGTTGAGGGGAAAAGAGGCATTCTCGAAGGCCGTCAGCACAGGTATGAGGTTGAAGGACTGGAACACGAAGCCGATCTTTCGCCGGCGCAGAAGGGAGAGCTCCTTCGTACTGAGAGTATCGATAGACTCGCCGTCGAGGCTAATGCTCCCCTCGTCGGCATTGTCGAGACAGCCGATGAGGTTCAGCAGGGTGGTCTTTCCGGAACCCGAGGGACCGGCGATGGAGAGGAACTCGCCGTCTTCGATATCGATGGTGACTCCTCTCAGTGCCCGTACGTAGGTCTCTCCTGAACGGTAGGTCTTCTTGATCTCTTTCACTTCCACCATTTTTCTACTCCTATGTCTGTCTTATGTCTCGAAAAATGAATTGATGAGTTTCGGCGGATAGAGGTCCAGGACACCCTCTTTCGCTCCGAGTATGCGTTCGACCGCCTTTTGAAAGGCCCCGAGCTTCCGTTCGAACTCCGCCCGCTTCTGCGGCTCCTCCGGATGGTCGAATGCCTCGATCAGAACAGAGACGATTACATCTCCCCATGCCACGGAGCTGTGCAGTATGAGCTCCGCGGTATCTCTCGGATAGGTGCAATCGAACAAACCGCTCTTCACCCCCTCATCTATGAGCTTCGCATAAGGATCGAGCATGAGGTCGAGGGAGGCCTTGTTGAGTTTTTTCCGGTAGATGAGATTCTCGTCGCGGTAGAGGGTGCGTGCGGCGGCGAAGATCATCTCCTTGTTCCCGAGTTTCCACACCCCGATGGAGCGGTGAAAGGCGTTGAACTTCTCGGCGGCGTCCATGTCCTTTCTGTCGATGGTCGGAAGGATTTGAGAGATCGCCCCCTGGGCTTGGGTGATGATGAGCTCGTTCAGCAGATCCTCCTTGGAGGAGAAGTAGTGGTAGAAGGTTCCCTTGGCTATTCCCACGCGGTCGATGATCTGTTGAATGCTGGCGGATTCGTAGCCCTGTTCCATGAAAAGAGTGTTCGCCGTCTCGAGTAGTTGATTGCGTCTTGTCGTATGTTCGTCTGTCCGGCTCATGTGACTCCTCTGTTTCGTTATATCGACCGACGGTCGGTCGGTATTAAATGAGAATATAGCACCGTCCGCTGTTTCCGTCAAGCTCCGGAGAAGAAATTATTCCTGTTTTTTCCATGGGGAAAAGCAGTAAAAGAGGAAACCCGCTAGTAATTTACCGGGAGGTGAAAATGATACATACGAATTCCGCAGCCCGCATCGGCTATGCGATTCGCGCGCCGCTCTCCTGCCTCGTTGCCTGTGTGATAGCCTGTCTGGTCGGCGGTCTGTCCGCCTGCGGCGGCCGGGAGGAAGACTCGGTATCCCCCGCCGGGAATCGCGCCGTTCGCGAGCTGTCGGCAAGAGAGGAGTGTGCAGATATCCTCGAGATCGATGAGGAGAGACTGCTGATTGCCGAGCTGCTCGCGTTCGATCTGAGAGCAGAGCCCTTCGGGGAGCGCAGAGTGCCGGAAACTGCATCGAGTGAGGCGCGGCGCTCGGCCGTGGAACCGAAGATTTATCTTGCCCATATGCATTATCTGCGCGGAGAGGGCCGCATCGCCGATGTCTACATCCGGACCATTGCCACAGAGGCCGGAGGATCTGCACAGTCCGGAGGAGACGTGCGGTTTCTCGGGAGGAGCATGGCTCAGGTACTGTACCGCTTTCAGAGGGCTCGGATGGCTCTCGAGGCAGGTTCGAATGAGGAGGCCCTCGCTTTTTTGGATGAGGAGTTCTTCACTCTGCTCGCCGAGCTCCTCGAGCTCGCTCCGCAGGGAAGCAGGAGGAGGGATATGCTCTATGTCACGGAGGCTGAGGCCACGGATCTAGCAGCGGCTGTTCTTCTACGGCAGGGTCGGGAAGTGGAGGCCCTCGAGCTCTATGAGAGGCTCTGGAGCCGCCGGGGTGTGAAGATGCGGCAGGATCGATTCGTCTCCTACGCCCTCCTTCTCGCAGATAAAGAGGAGGGAGCTCGAGAGAAGACCAGCGGGAATATAGGTCAGCGTGAATTGGCTCGGGCGCTGAGAAAGTGGAGCGCCGGGAGGCCCTTCGATCCCGCCGCAACGGCGCTCTTCGAGAGGCTCTATCGAAGAGCCGGCCTGGACTGTCATCTCCTCTTGTTAAAGGCGGAGGAGCTCGAGTATCGCCGCCCTCTGCTCGACGGGGATCGGTACCGCGAAGTTATGGAGGAGTTGACCGGCGGATCTGCTGCGGTAGCAGAGGCGGAGGCCGGCCCCCCCGCTGTGGCAGCGAGAATCAAAAGCGGTACGAATTCACAAGAGCCGAGTGAAGGGCTCGCGGTTCTGAACGCCGCGCTGGCCCTCTATGCAGAGGATAAATGGTCGGAGGCTGCGGCGCGGCTCTCCCAGCTGCGGGAACTCGATGAGGGACTCGGAACACACAGGTTCCTCCGGTATGTGGAGGGAGCCTGCCGATTGAGGGCGTGCGGCACTGCTCTCGAGACCGACGGAAGTGCCGCCGCGGAGATGGAGAGCTACTTCGAGTTAGAGGAGTTCTACGCCGACTTTGCGAGTTTCTATCGCCACATCTGGGAGGCGGCGCTGGAGCTCGATACGGCCGAGACGGCGGTAGCGGAGATGGCGCTGAGGGCCGCCGTAAGGGCTGCGCCTGACTCCCGCCTTGCACAGAGGGCGAGGGAGCTGCTGTGGCGGCTGCAGGGACTCTCGGCGGAGGATCTGCCTCCCGGTCTTCCCCTTCTCCCGATAGAGCTGGAGCGCATCGCAGATTTCGTGGGCATGGGAGCCCCTCCGTATCTGCTCGAACCCGCAGTAGCGATGCTCGGCTACGAGGACAACCTCTACAGCCTCAACGCCGAGCTGACGCTCAGAGGGCTCGGCGATTCTCCTGCGGTCTACCGCTTCTTGGCCGGTGTTTACGAAACCGCGGAGGGGCGGCTGAGGGAGCGGCTCTCGGCGATCTTGCGGCTGCGCTGAACTCTGTGGCGAGAGAGGGGTACTGCTACGGGTTCAAACCCCGTACATTCTGCCCTTCAGATGACGTCCGCCGTCGACGAAGAGTACGTCGCCGGTGATGAAGCGGTTGCCGGCGAGAAAGAGCAGGGCCTCGGTAAAGTCCTCGGGGCTGCCGATGAGCTGAAGGGGATTGGCGCGGCGGAACCTCTCCACACTTTCGCTGGAGCTGTGCTCCGGGGGCATAATGATTCCGGGTGCGATGCCGTTGACCCTGAAGCCGGGGGCGAGCTCGACAGCGAGAATACGGGTGAGGTGAAAGAGGGTCTCTTTTGCGAGGTGATAGGAGAGATGGGCCCTGTCGTAGTCCACCATGCGTGCATCGAGTACATTGACGATCGATCCCGAATGGAGCTTCCGAGAAAAGCTCCGGCAGAGCTCGAGGGGGCCGTAGGCGGTCAGAGCCGCGTCTCCCTCCAACTCATCGCGCCTTACATCTTCGAAGCTGTTCTTGGTGTAGACCGAAGCGGAGTTGATCAGGATGGTCGGCAGAAATGCATCTTTCTCGAGCAGCTCGAAGAGTCTCTCCGCCTCCCCCGATGTGCCGAGGTCGGCCCCGTATGCGGCTGCGTGGACACCTCGCTTTCTGCAGCTGCCCACCGTCTGCTCCGCCGCATCAGCGGAGTGGTGGTAATGTACGATTACCTCTGCGCCTCTCTCTGCGAACGCCTCTGCTGCGCTTCTACCGAGTCGGCGTGCGGCGCCGGTTATGAGCACTCGCTCCTTTTCCCACCTCATGTCTCAATGCTACGACAAAGCGGTCTCTTCGCCAAGCCTCAAAGGCCTCGATGGCGAGGACTTCTACAGTCTCCGCCGGTCGTTCCGTGCGAGAAGCAGACCGCACTGGAGGTAGAGAAAGAGAAAGGAGCCGGCCGTTCCGGAGGCGACGACGATCGAGAGGGGGGCGAGGACCCCTGCAGAACCGAATCCCGTGAGCGCGGTCGGCAGCACGCCTGCAGCGGTGGTGAGTGCCGAGATCATGAGTGGATGCTCTTTGCGGGCGAAGTCGAGGAGTGGATCGAAATCTCCGGAGAAGTGTGTGGAACCGCCTCCTCCAAACAGGACGATGCCGTTGTTCACACTCACCCCGGTCAGCAACAGAAAACCTGCTAACGTGGGGATGGAGAGCGGGAGATCGAAAACGGCGAGCGAGAGCACGGGAAGTACGTACGAGAGGGGTATCTGGAGAAGGCAGGCGAGTGTGGTCAGCACGCATCCGAAGTAGGCGTAGAGCAGGAGGGCGACCATGAGGAAGGCCGAGATCAAGAGGAGGATGTTAGAGCGTTTGAGTCTCCTCTCATCCCGCAACTCCGGTGCTACCAGCGCCTCGGGAAACTCCCGATCCAAGAGAGTGGCGATATCGCCCCTCTTCTCTGCAGGATGAACGACCGTGAGGCCCGCCGAGGGGACGGTAGAGCGGCGGGAGACGGAAGCATAGGCGGAACCTCTTTCTATGAATATGCCGCTGCGTAGTGTCCCGGCCGGAGTTCCGGAACCTCCGGCGAGCGACGTGAGGAGTCCCCGTGTACCTGCCGCAGCGTCGTAAATGGACTCCGGCTCGAGCAGCATGTCGTATTCCCTGCCTCCCGCGAGCAATTTCTCGAACGGAGCCGAGGAGAAAGCCCACATGAGGTTCGCCGCGGTCTCGGCGGAACTAGTACGATCCCCCCCTCGCACGTCCTGAGGTATCGTGATTTTATATGAACGGGAGGGCTGCTTGAAGTGGAGAGAAATATCCGACGACGGAAACATCTTCTCGATACGCATCGCCGCTTCGCCCGCCCTCTCTGCGGCCTCGGGAAAGGAGGAGCCGAAGAGGTGGAGGGAGATACCGGAGAAATCTTCGCCGCTGCCCTCTACGAAGAGTTTTCCGCCGTACGGGAGACGCTCGAAACGTTCTTCTGCCAGGCGGCGGCAGGCCGTGCGGACAGTCCGGCTGGGGTGGAACAGGGTGAACACACCCCGGCCCCTTCCGGCGGAGAGACGCAGCTCGCCTCCGGGGGCCGAGGCGAGAAGCTGCGATTCCACGGGAAGAATGCTTTCGAGCACCGTATCGGTTACGGTGCCGGCGGGGAACTCGTAGCGGAGGGTAATCGACTGTGAGGGAAGATTCGGATAGGGGAGAAACTCCATTTGTACCCCGACTGCGAGAGCTGCGAGCAGGAGGAGGAGGCCAGAGGCGAAACCGAGCTTTGGGAGGTGCCGGAAGACTGCGATCAGGCGATAGATCCTCCGGACGGAACGGTGAAGCACTCCCGGCTCGCCGGCGGCATCTGTGACGTGCGGAGAGACGCCGTTTTCTTCGGTCCTGTCCGGGGCCTCGTCGACGAGCGATGGCAGGAGAAGGAGGGTGTAGGCGGTAGAGGATATGAGAGCGGGGACGGCGACGAGGGCGAGTCCGGAGTAGCGTGAGGTGAGCTCCGGCGGAAAGAAGGGGAGCGGGGCGAATACGGCGAGGGTAGAGAGAGTCGAGAGGAGTATGGGAGCCGACGTCCGTCGTTTGAAGTAGGAGAGGCCGTAGCACCTCGTCGTCTCGAAGGCGAGAACCGAGCTGTCTACGCAGAGACCGATGCTCGCCGTTATGCCGGAGATCGACATCATGTCCAGATTCGCTCCGGTGAGATGAAGCACGAGGGCCGAAGAAAAGAGGGCGACGGGTATGGAGACGAAGAGGGGCAGTGGTATGCCGATTCTCCCGCGCCGGCTGCTCCCGGGCCGGCTGCTCCCGGGCCGGTTGCTCCCGCGCCGCCGGGAGAGGAGGAGCCCGATGAGGAGGACTCCCACAGCTACGCTGAGGAGCAGCTCCCGTACTACCGCCGACAGAGTATCTCCCCGGTTCAATATCTGCCTCCCCTCGGGATAGCGGGCGCAGAGGCGCTCTAAACGGCGGCATATTCGTATGGTCTGCTCTCCGCTCTCGTTGAAAACCGCTACGAAGAGACTCGGCCTCCCATCTATCCTCTCAGTCTTCCGGCGGGACTCGTGAACGAAGGTGAGTCGAGTAGTCTCCGAGAGGAGCCGGTCGGTCGATTCCCGGAGTTCAAAACTCCCCAGCAGCTCCGCCTCCTCTAATGCCGCTGCTTCTCGCCCTCGGTAGTACAGCGAGAGATTTTTCTCCGAGTATCGTTCCCTCTTCGTCCGGGCCGATACCTTCGAGATCGTTTCGATGAGGTCCGAGCCCGCTGCGGAAGCGGCGCCGGCATTCACCCGCAATTCGAAGCGCCTCCCCCCGAGCCGGTTTTCCGGAGCTTCGACACGTATACGCGGGTTCAGTGTCTCCGCCTCTTCGGCGAAACGGCGCGCCGCAGCCCGCTCTTCTGCCGGGAACGAAGCGATCCATATCGGAAAGTTCTCCTCGCCTCCCTCCCGGACATGAGGCCCGTGGACACCGCTCGGGAGCATCTTTCGCAGTTCCGGCAGGAGCTCCCTTACACGGCTCGCCGCGTGCATCCGGTCCGTCCCCGGGGAGAATACTGCGTAGACGGTCGAGGAGTCGGATCTGCTGACGGAATGGCTGTACTCGACACCGGAGAGTCGGGCGATTCTCCGCTCGATCGGAGCGGAAATGCGCCGGTCCACCACTTCGGATGAAACAGAGGAGTAGGAGCTGCTTACCGACACTACCGGCCGCCCCCGCGAGGGATAGTAGCCCTGCGGCAGAGTGCTCAAGGCGATGAGGGCTGCGGCCGTCATCACGAGGAAGAGACAGGAGGCCCGGCCTCTGCTCTCCGGACTCATCGGCCGTGCTCCGCTTCCATCGCCGGCAGCGGGCGGAGACGGAAGCTTAGGGCGGAGCCGTTCTTAGAGAGGAGGAATATCGGCTCCTCGGCGAACACGAGGGTACCGAGCTCCTGCAGTGCCACCGCCTTGCCCGAAACGGGTATCGGAAGAGACGAGATATGCTCCGGCGTGCGAATCCGCCCGTAGGAGAGCCGTACCGGGATGCTCGAGCTGTATACGGTCAGTGCCTCTCCGGCATTAGATTCTCTTTCTTCGAAATCACCGCGCTCTTCGGGGGTAACGGTCCCCACGTCCACCTCCTCCACGGCGGCCTGCAGCATGCTCCCGAGCTCTCCGTGCGCGAGCAGCGGCGTACGTGTCGAGCTGTCGCTGCGCAGGAAGCCGACGGACTCTATGCAGCGTTCGCCTATCTCCCCGTCCGTGCGAGCTGTGGTCCACGGGCTGCCGGGGCGCTCCTCGCCTGCCTTCTCTTCCGGAGGCCGGGCCGAGAAGAGAGAGATCCCTTTTTCGCGGAGGGCGGCGCGCGTTTCGGCGATTCGGTCCTCTGCAACAAAGGCGACGGCGAGATGGTCGCAGACGAGCTGCAGCGACGGATGGTATACGGGAAGCAGCGCTTTCGAGGGAATGTGCCAAGGACCGGTTCCCTCGGGAAAAGATCCGTGAATCCGCGAGAAAGAATCGGCTGCGCCCTCGTACCCGCCCTCCTCTTCTACAGGCCTCGCTGCCCGGGGGTTCTGAGGCGAGACCGGCGGGCTTTGAACGAAAAAGCGTCGATAGTCTCCGGAAAAGGATAGCTGGAGGGGTGAAGACGGGCTGCTGTAGAGGAGGAATACGGTTGTCGATACTATCGCCGCACCCATGATCGTTTTTCCGCGAATACGGAAAGCCGATAGTGCCGCCGCGGGCGCAATGGGCAGCAGGGCGTAGGATATCGGAATGTCGAATAGGGCGGGAAAGAGTATCAGCAGTGCCGCGATACGCGTCGCCTTGCGAACTCTTCTCCCGAGCTGCCGTAACGAGTCGACCGACCCGAGATAAAGGCCGCGCGTTTGATCGATATGAGAGGCGAGGCAGACGGCGAAGGGGCAGAGGAGCGCGAGGAGACCGAGTATCAACAGGCGGCCGTAGGGATCGTACAGAGTAGTAAACCGCCATCCCGGGTATCGTGAGAAGAGGGCATTCTCGAGACCGCATACGAGCTCCCACAGGTCGGAGAGTGTTGCCCCTCCCCCTCGCTCTCTCGGGCTCAGCGAGAGCAGAAGCGCCGGCCTCCCTCCTGCGGAGACGGCGTGCTCTCTCACGAGCTCTCGTTCGACTTCCGCGATCTCCGAAATCGGCACGGCTCCATGCGTTCCCCGAACGTAGAGATTGCGCAGGTCTTCTCTATCGCGCACCCCTCCGGAGAGCTCGATAGGCGTGTAGAGTCCCCGCTCTACTACGCCGCCCGCGGAGAAGTCGAACAGGGAATCTCGCAGGGAATCGACTACCTCGCGGATCCCGAGAGGGGTGGCGGCGAGAAGAGCCGGTTCTATCTCTATACGGATCTCGGTCCGAGCTTCCCCGAATAGGCGGACTTCCGCCCACGGGGGATCGAGCCGCAGGCGGTCCGTGATCGTCTCGATGTCGATTCTCCCTCTCGCGGAAACTCTAGCGGGTTCGAGACCGATGAGCACGGGCGGGAGCATCCGCGGCAGCGGGTAGAGCACCGGACTCGAAGCCCCATGCGGCATGCGGTCGTGCAGCCGCTCGCATGCCTTCAGAAGCGAGAAGCGCAGCTGCCGCTTCGAGGCGAGCGAAGGCAGCTCGACTATCAGCGTGCTCAGCTCGGAAGTAGATGATGCGTAGACCTCTTTTACTACGGGCAATGAGGATATGCGCGCGCTCAGCGGCTGTGTGACGAACAGCTCGACCTCTTTCGTATTCAGATTCTCCACATTCGTTTCGATGAGGAACCACTCGCCGGGCGAGCGCGGATAGTGAGGGTCGAAGGCGATCGTAGGCAGGGAGACGGCGGCCCAGATAAGCAGGAGCAGATCGGCGGCGGTGCGGTAACGGGGAGGTATCCGAGAATCGAAGCTTCTCTGCTCTTTCATATATTCAGACTCAAAAGAAACGGCTGCTCCGGTGTGTTTTCCCAGGAGTCGAGAATCTCATCGCCGACTTCGAGGATGAGTCTCCCGGAGCGCTCCTCGGATGTGAGCGAGAAATTGAGGCGCACCGTCGAATAGAATGGATGGGAAGAGTCTGAGGAGGGCGGTTGCGGACTCGTGGGATTCAGCTCGATGGAGGTGAGCAGGAGTGAGAGGCAGCCGTTAGTCGCATGTAGCGATATGTGCGCGAGCAGCGAAGAGTAGTCGAGCTCCGCCCCCTCGCCGTGCGAAATGTGGATGTCGATTGCCGCAGCGTCGGAGTCCTCGAAAAAGAGGAGTTGGTTGTGTGTTAGAGGGGTAAATAGGGGGGATCCGGCCTCCGTGTCGTTGCAAAAGTAGACCTCTTCGACCTGGGGCGGACGGGACTTCTCTCCCGCACAGAGAAAGGTGTAGCGGCTGCCGAGGATGCGGCAGCTGTAGAGCTCCTGCCATATCAGGTGCTTCTCGAAAAGGAGCTCGGCACTGAGCCCGTCCTCGGACCACTCGACCGAGCTGTCGGCATGGTCACTGAATTCGAGGGCGGTTCCGCGCTCCTTCTCGGGAACGGGCGGGGAGAAAGCGAAACTCAATCTCTCGTCCTTCTCTATCACGTAGACCTCCGCCTCGTCGGGCTCTCTCTCCGTCCCCTCCGAATCGATTCGAATACCCGTCAGGACCGGTGCGGGCTCCTCGGCGGTGGTGAAACTCGAGCTGTAAGCCTTTGCGAGGGGAACCCCTTCGGTGCAGCTGCACTCGCGCGAGATCGAGAGGCGATAGCAGGTTCCTGCGATAAGAGGGGTTCTTGGGGCGAGCTCCACGCGGCGGTCTTCTTCGCTCCAGAGGTACTCGACCTCGAGAGGAGGCTCTATCTCCAAGGCCGAGTAGAGGCTGCTCCGGTCGAGCGGCTTGGAGAAGAGCAGCTCGATCGTTACCTCGGTTTCCACCCCTTCGGCACCGTCCTCCGGAACCGTCTCTCGCAGCTCCGGGGGCGCGGAATCGGGCACTGTGGCATAGAGGTGGCGGTAGGGCGGCTCCATGGCGACTCCCTTCGAGCTGAGCGCTCCATCTAAGGTGAGGAGGTACCTCGAGGGCGGCTCGATGCGGGAAGGACGGAAAACGATTCTCCTCTTTCCATCCCAACTCGTCTCTCCCCCTACTGCACCGGCAGGTCCGGCGAGCGTGAGCCCTGCCTCGACCGATTCCCTGTCCATCGGCGTCGAGAAGCGGATGCCGATCGACTCGTTTCGCCCTAATCTGTTCGCAGGAGAGATCCCGGTAACCTCGGGGGAGCCTCCATTCGGGCTCATCATGAGGCTGCAGCCGCCGAACGCGATGATAGAAAGCAGTAAGGCGACGGAATCGAGTCTATTCATCGCCGCACTCCAGCACTACCTCGGTCTCGGGGGGAATCTTCACGGAGTAGAAGCAGCGTCTTCCCCGGGCACCCGCCCCCAGTCCCTCTACTTGGCAGACGAGGGTGCGCGCATCGGGCCAGAGCAGGTGCACCACTTCGGGGTAGCCTATGTCCGGTGGAAACAGGGGAAGAATCCTCAAGGCTTCCTGCAGCCGCTTCCTCTCCTCTACGGATGCGACCGGAGCGTCGAAGCCCCAGCTGAGGGTGTAGGATCCGAGGGTCCCGGCCGGGCTTATGCGTATCGGAGGCTCGTGCGGGAGCGAGAGGGGAAACCCATCCTCCGGCAAACCATCCAATGTCGACGGCTTCGGTCGTTCCACGGCTCGGAACTCGGCGGTAAAAGGTTCGGTCATGCCTCCTCCGTCCCGGGCCCGGGCTGTCTCGTCGATGTGGATGCGGTACGTGCCGCCGGGTGTGCAGCTCTCGCCGGGTTCGGGAAGAAATACGCAGGCCGATGAGTCGATCCAGTAGAGGGAGCCCGCCCAGAACGGAGAGATGCGAAAGGCGAATTCGATGCTCTCCTTATCTACCGGCCGCGAGAAGCTGAGCCGGAAGCTCTCTCCCTCATGCAGTTCTTCGAGAGAGGAGGAGACTTCTGGAAAGGGCGGCGGTGGTTCGATCCTGACCGTAGAGACGGCGGGAGGAGGGAGGACTTGTATTGCTGCATCGGCGTAGTAGACCGCCTGCGAGGCGGCACGGAGATGCTCCCCTTCGGTCGATACGGCGCTCGTGTAGATGGAGAGACGATAGATCTCTCCGGAGAGCCACCCCGGAGGCGAGGGTTCAATGCTGCACGTTTTGCCCGAATCGTCTAGTGAGATTCGTACGCCTGCCTCCGGGAAGACCCGCACCGCGTGCTCCAATGACTCGGGTACCATAGAGGTGTTGAACTCCAGGGTTATGGGACTGAACGGGGAGGAGAGCGAGCTACCGTCCTCCGGATTCATTCGGAGGATCTCCACCCTCTCTCGCTTTCCGCGCGAGACGAAGAAGGGGATCGAGTGCGAGAGGCGGAGGGCCGCACCGCGGGCATCCCGCACGGTGCCGCTGAGCTCCAGTCGGTAGGGGGTCGATTCTTCGTACCGGTCATAGGAGGAGAACTCGACCGTGCGGCCGTCCCAACTCCACTCACCGGCGAGCTCACCCCGTCTTTCCGAAACACTGAGGGCCCTGTTCACCGATTCTCTCTCCATCCGGCGCGAGAAGGTGACCGATGGGTGGGTGTCTCTCTCGAGCACCTCCTCGGCTTTCTGCGGAACGGTTCGCTCGATGAGCTCGGGTCTCTTCATGCGGAGGCTGCATGCGGCAAGCGCTACCGAGATGCAGAGACCCAGGACTACATATCGGATCACGGCAGAACCCCCCTCACTACAGCCCCGGTCTCGAGTCCGGCGGGCGGGTCGGCGCAGACGAGGCTACCCGGCTCTATTCCGGAAGAGATGAGGGCCGAACTCTCCGTTATACGAAAGAGCCGTACGAGTTCACGTCGCACTCTTCCTCTCCCATCATCGAGGGGGTGGTAGCTGAAGATCTCCGCACTTTCGCCGTCGGAGGGAATGCTGCCGTCGAAAAAGCTGAAGAGGGCCGTCTTCGGAACTTCGATCACGGCTCTGTTCTGCGACGAATAGACCCTCGTCTCTACGAACATTCCCGGTTTATAGCGCCGGTATGCCTCCGGAGAACGGAGTGTCGAAGGAAGGCGAAGGCGAATACGGAAACTCTTGCTGTGTGGGTCTATCTCCGGGCTCACCGAGAGGACCTCTGCGGGTATATCTCTTCCGTCCGGAGGTATCCTGAAAGACCCGGCGTTGCCCCGTGCGATTCCGGATACTGCCGACTCTCCTAAAAAGAGCTCCACACAGAGCTCGTGCGGGTCGTAGAGGCTGTAGAGCGGCGCTCCCCTCTGCACGTACTCACCTCGTTGTGCATGGAGGCCGAGTACGATCCCGGAGACGGGAGACCGGACGGCGGCGCGCGCTATTCTTCCCCGGAGGGTTTCGCAGGCGGCCTCCACTTCGTCACGCTTCGCCTCTGCAATGCGAATGAGTCCGCGATGCCTCTCGATGGACCTGCGCACGTAGGCACGCCTCATCTCTTCGTTCTCTACGAAGCGGTAGTCCTGCTTCTCCCGAGAGAGGTCATGAACCTGGCGTACTCCTGCACTCTCGCCGGAATCGCGCAAGCCTATGCACTTCTCCTCGAACAGGAGCTCCAGTCTCCGCAGCTCGAACTCCCGTTGCTCGACCCTCTTCCGGCTCTGCTGCAGCTTGCTGCGTGAAATTCCTCCGGCCTCGAAGAGCTCTCTCCGTGAGGTCAGCTCCTCCCGTGCCTCCCCGAGAGCGGTTCGCGCCTCTCGCATTCGAATAGCGCTGCGTCGTGCGGAGTTCCACACCCGCTCGGCCTCCTCGGCCGCGTCGAGGACGGCGTACCGCTGCTGTGCCGCCTCGCGGCTCTTCGTGCGGCGCCGCCGCTCGAGACGGTTGAGCTCCTCTTCCAGCTCTGCAGTCTCGAGACGGGCGACGATGCCGTTCTCTTGCACCGTATCCCCGGGGCGCAGCGACAACTCGCGCACTTCCGCCGAAAAGGGGGCCGAGACTACGATCCGTTCCCCGGCGACCAAGTGGCCGGGCGCCTCGTGGCGCCGTCGGTACATTCTCGCCTCGGCGGCGGCGAGCTCGACTTGCAGTGAGGCTTCACGAGGCTGACCCCTGTCCGTGTCCGGATCTCCCCTGTCTTCGGGATGGAGAAACCGGGAAGAGGAAGAGGGACTGCAGGAGGAGAGGAGACAGAGAGGCAGCACCGCGATGATGATAGAGGCCTTTTTCGGGAATCTCTTGGGCACATTCACGGGGCACCTCCCCCATCGCTGTTTTTCCCATGGCCTCCTCCACCATTGCTGCCTTCCCCGGGGGCGCCTTCGCCGGGGACACTTTCCCGGGGTGCGCCGAAAGGAGGTCTTGCCGCGGGTGAGAAAAAGCCGATAGCCCGTTCGTAGGCCATCTCCTCCATTCCGCAGGAGGAGAGGAGCTCATACTCGGAGAGAAAGAGTCGGCTCAGGGCCTCGCGGCACGAGAGCCGCGCCTCGGTGAGTGTGAGAATCGCCTCGAAGAGGGAGGAGAGGCTCTCTTCCCCCTCTTCGAAGAGCAGGCGTGACCGCCTGAGGGCATCTTCTCTGTGCGCCGCAGTGCCGTGGGCCAGATCCAGCTCCCGCTGCAGCAGCTCGAGCTCCTCGTACTGTTCCCTCGTCTCCCTCTTCAGGCCGACCTCGGTACGGCCGTACTCGATTCTCTTCCGTTCGAGGTCGATCTTCGCCACGGCTCCGTCAATGTACTCGCGGTAGAGGGGGAACTCGGCCGTGATGCTGTCGTAGCCTCCGCGGCCGTAGTGCTGCGCAGAGGCTGCGCCGGTGTAGGAGACCGATGCACCCCGGACAGGGGTGGCGATACGTATTCCGATCGTAACCTCAGGATTTACCGGGGGAAAAGTTTCTCCCTCGAATCCTATCGAGGAGAAGAGGTGAAGCGAGGGAAGATGGCGTCTTTGCGACTCCATCGAGGCAATTCGAGCGGCACGCACTCGCTGCCGGGAGCTCCGGATCTCGGAGGAGTATGAGCTCGCCGCGTCGATGAGCTGTTGCAAAGACGTCTCGGCTTCTTCGACGATGGAGCGATAGTCATCGGGCAGCTCTCCCGTCAATTGCGGCTCCTCGATTCCGGTCAGCTCCGAGAGTGACGAGCGATAACGGGAGCGGGACAGCTTCGACCTCCTCAGCGCTATTCCGAGGCGCTCGAGCTCGATCACCGTCTCCGAGAGGCTGTTCGGGATAATCGTCCCCCTTTTAAGGCGCGTACGCGCGATGCGGAGGTACCTATAGGCGGATTCATACGACTCTTCGCGTACCTTCACCTCTCTCTCTGCGAGTAAAACCCCGAGATAGAGCTCGACGATGTGCGCCTTCAGTTCTGCCCTCATCTCTTTAAGCCGAGACTCCTGTTTCTGCGCCTGTTGTTCTTGTAGTCGTGTCCGCAGGGAGGTGCGGCCACCGTCGAAGAGTTCGATCTCCGCTCCTACATCGATGCGATGCAGAGGGGTGAGGGGCTCTCCCTCGGTGTATTCGCTGTTTCCCGAGTACGAGAGGCTGAGGACCGGAATCCTTTCGCTTATCATCGGAGAGAGTTGCTCGGAGAGGATCCTCACGAGGGCCTCGTGGTAATCGATCTCCGGCGAGCGGGACAGGGCCGCACGCACTGCACGTCTGAAGCCCAACTTCGCCTGTTCAGCGACACCGGCCTCTGCGGCAATGAGGACCAAGGCGAGGCAGAGCGCGCTTCTCTTCTCTCTGCATGGTTGCATTCGTTCCCTTCTCCTTTCTCCTCTAAATAGGCGGAAGCGAACATTTCTGCTTTTTTTTTGTGAGAGAAAAAGCAGACGGAGCAGAACGGCCATAGTAGCGCATGAGGAGGTAAACATGAAAAGAGGAGCCATAGCCGTGGTCACGGCGATCATCTGTATCTGCCGGCTCTCTCCGGCGCCCCTATCTACGTTCGAGCTGCCGTCGACGAAAAGAGGGGAGACGGCGGGAGATCTCATATCTTTTCTCTCAGAGAAGAGGGAGAGACACTCTTTCCGGGAATTCGGCAGTGCCGAAATCGGCGCGGAGCTGAGGGAGGCGGCCCAGCGGAAGGTGGACGAGATCCTCGGGGCTCGAGCCCGTTTGAGCTCCGGCGACACGTGGCCCGACACCTCGATCGATGAAGGGCAGCGGCGGCGGAGATTGCTCGACCTCTCTGAGCTGTACATACGTCAGTACGTGAGGAGGGAGCAGCGGGCTCTGCAGCGTGAGCAAAAGGAGAAGAGTCTCTTTGGAGAGGAGTATGGAACGGCTCTTACGCTCGAGTCCGCCGGCTCTTCGAGAGACGGAGTGGATAGGGGGGAAGAGCTGCTGAGCCGATTGCTGGAGCGTGAGAGGCGGCTGGTCGAAGAGCGACTGGCGTGGGAGCGACGTAGAGATGAGGAGTACCGGGATCGTCTGTACAGCTATCGAAGGGAGTACCTGGGAACACTGGAAGAGCGTGAGGTCTGGACCGGAGAATTGGAGGAGGCAACATGGTCGGGAACCGAGCTGTGGGCGGGTCTTTTCGGGGAGATAGAGGAGAGCCGGCGTAGACAGGGTGAGGCTATGCGGAGCTGGAACGGCACCCATCTGCAGCCCTACGTTGCATCGGTGGAGGACAGTCTGAGAATTCGGAACGAGGCCCGGGACATGCTTCGAAAGGCCGAGTTGGAGCTCTACCGAGGGGGAGACGCCTCCTACTGGAATCGTATACGGAACGAGTTCGCGAGCTACCTCGAGCAGAGCGAGGAGGAGTACGAGAGGCTCGTAAGAGAGGAGTCCGAAAAGATCCTCTCGAAAGAGGAGCTGCTTCTGCGGGAGGCGGAGAAGAGGCTCGATTTCGCCGAAGCGGATGCGGCGCGACTCTCACGTCTCTGCTCCTATGCTTCGGGCGAGATCGATCGTTCCGAATTGGAGGGCGGGACGGAGGCTGCCCTGGCTTCTCTGCTCGACCTCGAAAAGGAGGCTGCGTTGACGCAGCGGCTCGGGGACGAGCTGCAAAGAGCCGAGAGGCGCAGGGACGCAGCCCTCGATGCAGTAAACCGACTGAGGGCCCGAGATGAATCGGCGTCCCCCGTAGGGGAGGAGCTGCGGAGAGTCTTCGAGCGGGAACACAGGCTCGCGGCGCTGCATGAATCATGCACACGCGCCGGCGAGTTCCTCGCTGCGAAAATCGAAACGAGGGGAGACGAGTATGAGAAGAATGCCATGGAAAACGCCTCGATTCTCTACGACCTCTTCCTCGTACCCGCTACCGCGGAGAATGGAAGCAGGACGGCGCCGTCTGCTGCGATAGAACAGCTCTCGGAAAGAAGGGATCCGGACCGCTACCGCAGCGAAGACGGCTACTTCCTGCAGAGCGCAGAGCTCTGGCTCAACGCGCTCGAGAGCTCCGAGTGGAAAGTAAAAAGTCTGCTGAGGGAGTTTGCCCTCGCCTATAATCATGAGCGCGACGAACTGGAGCCGGGATACAGTTCGCAGAACGCAGCCTACCGGACACTCAGCCGCAAAGTCGGCGATTCCGGAGAGCGCTTTCTCGAGGCTCGGCAGAGGAAGGCCTACGGCAGCGTCTACAAAGACGAGAAGAAGCGGGTCCTCTATGAGTTTTACAGGGATTATCTCGAATGCAGGGACGAGGCATCCGAAGGCTCCCTTTTGTGGAGGGCGGCGGTAGAGGATCTCGGCGAGGTCCTGTTCGAGGGAGCAGACAGGGCAGCTGAGAAGAAATTCGAGAAGTACAAGAGGAAGAAGAAGAAGTATAAAAAGCGGGCTAAGGCTTTAGCCGTCGCAGCGGCGGCGAAGGCCGCTTCCTTCAACTTCTCCGCCGCCGCCGCGCTCGGTGCCGCAGCGGCCGTGGCAAAACTCTCCGCCGATGATATGGCCGCCAAAGCCGGCGACATCAAGGCTCTGAGAAAGAACCTCCGCAAGAGCGGAATGAGCGGCAAAAATGAACGTCGGACCTTCTCTCGTCTGCTCTCCGGGTACAGCCGTACCGAGGAGGCCCTCTGCGGTCTCGAGTCGGAGCTTCGGCTTCTCACCGAAGAGGAGAGGGGTATCGAGCAGTGGCTCTCAGACTGGAGGGCGGGAACGGGCGTCTTCGACTATGCCGGCGTCTATTTCGAGGATGCCGTACGCGCCGAATTGCAGGAGGCAATCGGTGACGGGCCACACGGAGAGGGCTTTTCCCGCGAAGCGGACGATTTCGAGCCGAAGGTCACGGCCTCGGTCTTCTTGAAAGCAGCTCAGGGGGCGTCGGCCCTGTATGCGGAGAGGGCCGCAAAGCGGCGCCGAGAACTCTGGAGCAGTTCCTACGTCTCCGGGACGTGGGAGGAGAGGAGCGAGCTTCTGCGTTATTCGCTTCTCCGGACTGAAACGGGCAGGGACGCCGAAAAGGCCCGGGAGCTGTTCCTCCTCCGGGCCGACAGAGAGAGGCGGGCTTTCGCGGACGAGGAATCCCGCAGAGAGGCGGAACTGCAACGGCGCCATGCGCGTTGGGAGGTATCACTGCGGACGGTGGAGAACGAGGGGAGAGGCTATTGGGACAGCGCAGAGGAGGCTACGGAATGTGCAACGGAGGAGTGGGAACGAAATTTTAGAAGAGGCTATGAGACGAGTGAAAGGCTCTGGAACCGTAGGCACGGCGAGTTGAGTAGGCAGGGAAGAAGAGTGCTGTTCGAGGAGTCCTCGGACTCGCTGCGGGACAACCGTATCCGGGCGCTTCGTTCCGCGGGGGCGCGGATGAGTTTTCTCCTCTCCTCCTCTCCTACCCCCTCTCTCTCTTCCCGACCGGAGCCGCCTCGTCCGGATGCAGAGACGCGGGCCGTGCTCGAAAACGATGCGAAACTCGAGACACTCCTTCCGAGAGAGGAGGCCGGAGGAGCACTGGAGGCGGCTACGGGCTTCTCACATTACCATTCGGCTATGGAGGAGGCGTACCGCAGCTATCTGGGGGACCTGCCCCGCCTCTACGAGAAGATCAGGACGGGAAGAGAGCGGGCCGAGCTGACGGTGATGGTCGACGGACTGCAGGAGGCCTTGGAGAAGGAGACGAAGATGCTCGAGGAGTCGCTGCGTCGGGCGAACGAATCGGTGGTGAGAGGAATCGACACGAGTCTGTGCGGGGCCGGATATCGCAAGGGGGCCGAGCACTACTCTCGCCGCGCGATAGTCGACGTGCGCTATTCCGGGAGGGAGATCGAGCGGCAAAGGGTGAAGGGATACTCCTACTACCGTGAGCCGGAGTTGCAGTGGAACGAGCGTTTGGAGAGAATGCTCGTTGAGAACGGATCGTACGAGGAGGCGGAGGATGAATACGAACGAGCCCTTGCAGAAATCTCGGGCAGACGCGCGCTCCTCTTCGGCGAGTATGAGGGGGACGGCTCGTCACTCTTCTCGAGGGTGAGCGAAAAGACGGCCGAGCGATTTGCCTCGGTTCGAGGCGCCTATCGTGCTGCCGAAGGAGATGAGCAGCGTAAGCGGGAGGGACTCTTCTTCTACCACGTCGGTTATGCGCCGGTCATGAGCGGAAAGAAGCCCGGGAAGGTCGACCGGTCCGGTTATGGAGAGCTCGGCAGGATCTACACGAGTTTTTTTCGGCAAGAAGCCGACTCACGACGGGGTCTGGCAATGCTCGATCTCGCAGCGTGGGATCGAAAGCTGTGGGACGACGACAAAAACAACGACGGGAAGAGTGACGGGTGGTTTACCGCACCGACCACCCGCCAGGCGGTGGACATCGGTTCGACGGCGCTCTACTCGATGCTCCTCCCCCCGGGCTTGGGGCAGGTAGCCTCCACTGTGGTCGACGACCTGATCTTTGCGGCGGCGGATGTGCAGACGGGACACAGGAGCCATGGCGAGGCGGGCTTCGATATCGGCAAGAATGCCGCATTCTCGATTGCCTCGATGGGGAGCTCGGCCCTGTGGAGCGGGGCTGCGGCGCCGGCAGTGGCCGGGGCCTCCCGCGGTTTGTTCGAGAACGTCCTCAGCGCCACGGGCAGTGCGCTAACCGCAACAGGATTGCGATCGGGCCTGTCCGGGATCACCTACACGGAGGAGTCCGGTCTGCGCTACCGGACCGACACGGTAAGGGAAAACCTCTTCAGTGCCTCCTCTCTCGTATCGGTGGGGGAGGGAGTCTTAGGAACCATCGGCCGCAACGCCCTGCACAACGCATTCCTGCAGGATACGGCGAGTTACGGCTTCTCCACACAGGATACCCTCGCCATGAGAGAGGCGGGTGAGGTCGGCATAGACCTGGCAACGGCAGTTGCGCTCTACGAACTCGAGGGCGAGGTGAGCATCAATATTCTCGGAACCGATGAAATATTCGGGGAGGGGCGGAACAGCGGGCTGATTCGGCTGACTCTCGGCTCCGATCTCTCCGGGGGGTACGAGTTTGCGTTCGGCAACTCCGGTATCGATCTTTCCGGAAGAAGGTTGGCGCACACGCTGCGCGGCACGGAGACCATGATGAGGCAACGGAAGATACGCAGCATAACCGGCGGGCGGGATGATGCCGCCTTGGCGGAGATGCTCATGCGTTTTCAACACTCCTTCGGAGATCCGGCGGCACGTGAGGCTCTGCGTGAGCTCCTCAACGGCCGAGGCGGGCTCTCGCTCGGTGCCGCACCCGGCGAGTCTGGATTGTGGGGAGAGACGCGGATGAACCCCCGCGGAGGCCGGAGCTTTGCACTGTATGCCGGGGGGAGGCAAGGTTTCGGGCGGAGTCCCTACGATTCGGGGAAAGCGGCTGCTGACGAGGCGGCTCTGCTCGCACTGGTGATGCAGCATGAGGCTCACCGGGACGGTATCCCGGGCGAGGCTGGGAAGAGCGGAGATGCCCATTCAAGCTCCGGTTGGTCGGAGGAGCTCGAACGTGCGGTGTTTGCCCACACCCGTATGGCGGCGCTCATATCGGCGGATCCGAGGTATTCGATCGACTTCATCTCTCGCAACCCTGCCCTTTTGCTCGACATGGCCGCAGTGGGGGGCGGAGGAGGGAAAACATCTCTGTCGAGGCTCTCCTCTCTCTACGACGACAGCGCGGATTATTGGCGCTTGAGTGAGGATGGATATCTGCAGTGGGATGGTTCCCACCACCTCTGGGGCGCCGACGGTAGGCTCATGGCGGTGCACGAACGGGGTTCCTTCAGCCGCGACATAGCCGATTATCTCGGAATAAGTCGGGAGGAGGCGCTCGAGCTCATGGAACAGGCGGGCCTCCGCTGGAGTCCCGAAGCGGGGACCTATAGGGACTTGGGAGATGGGGCGGGTATACCGGCATCGGAAGAGTTGATTGCATCTTATGAAATGATGAAGAAGTACGGACGGTTCGGGGGCGGCGGAGGTTCGAGCTCCGGCAGCTCCGGCGGAAACGGAACCTCACCACGGGCCGCTTATGCGTGGGAGTTGAGACAGCAGCAGTACGCGCGGGAATACCCTTCGCTCTGCAGCGGCGGCGAAGAGAGTGAGTCTGTGCCTCTTTCTGTAACCGGAGGCAATGGCGATAGGCGGTGGACCTCGTTGTTGGATGCTCGAGACCGGATGCTGAGTGACTACGAGACCTTTGTCCATAGTGCGGGCCTGGGAGGGCGTAGCTCGTTTCCCGGTATAACCGAACGGGCCGATCTGCGGCACTATTCCCAGCAGCGGCTGGAGGAGGCGGTTACCGGCGGGGCTCTCGAAGCATCGCAGGGCAACGGCTACTGCCTCGCAGAGTCCTACGGCTTCGGTTATGTGCACGGGGCAGCTTCGGTGGATTGGGATAGGCTCACAGCGGCTTTTAGGAGAGCCGACTGGGGAGCACACTTCGATCCCTCGACCGGATACGTGGGAGACAAGGGAGAGTTTACGAGAATTCTCGCCGATGAGCTGGCTGTATCTATCGTTGCGAGGGAACGGAGGTACGAGACACTCGAAGCGCTGCAGGAATCCCTCTTGCGTTCGGCGGACGCTTCCGGTACGCTCCCCTCATACAGTGTGATCGCGGATTATGGAGGCCACTTTACCCATGTACGTTCGGATGGACTGGAGATAAACAGCTATCCCGGTTGGAGCTCGGTCGGTAAGGAGCCGGAGGAGTGGAGATTGGTAACCTGGGAGAGAATGAAACCGATGCTTAACGAAAAATAATAGGAAATTGCCGTGGGAATTGCATTCATATTTCCTTCCAACGTGACGAAGAGTATGATAGAATGCATCTACAAGTTCACAGGTAAAAGAGAGGAGTTGTACGGTGAGTCCATCAGATACTCTTGTGTCGATTGCGCATGCGGTAATTTTCTTTGCTACGGTAGGAGTTATTGTATTCGGACTCGTGCAGTGGAACAGAGAAAAAGGTACCGCTACGGAGGCAGAGGATCGAAAGTAATTCGTGCGCAGCGCACAGACAAAAAAGGGGCCCTTTGCGGAGCCCCTTTTTCATGCGCGTAACTTTCTTATGAGTTTTTCATACCTTCTTTAGCGCCTCGATCGCAGAGTCGTAGTCGGGATGGTTGTGGTTCTCCTCGACTAACTCCACATAGCGGATAGTCCCCTCTTTGTCGACGAGGAAGATGCTGCGGTTCAGGAGTCGCAACTCTTTTATGAGTACACCGTACTTCTCGCCGAAGTCGGCCCACCTGTGGTCGGAGAGCGTCTCTACCCGATCGACGCCGGCGGCGCCGCACCATCGCTTCTGCGCGAAGGGAAGGTCCATGCTGACAGTGAGCACCACTACGTCGTCCGAAAAATCGGTGGCCAGCTCGTTGAACTTTCGAGTCTGCATGTCACAGACTCCGGTGTCCAGAGACGGCACCACGCTTATGAGCTTTACCTTTCCCTCGTAATCCTGGAGGGTCTTAGGGAGCAGATCGGTGTCGAGCGCCGTAAAATCCGGCGCCTTCTCGCCGACCTTGAGAGAGGGACCGACGAGGGTAATATCGTTGCCCCCCATCTTGGTTTCTTGTCTTTCCTGCATACACAACCTCCTATGCGTGTATGACCCACCCTTCCGCCGCTCTGGCGGCTTCCATGATCGCCTCCGACAGAGTCGGGTGGGCGTGGATCATCGTAGAGATGTCCTTCGTCTGCAGCTCGGCGTTGCGGGCAAGCAGCAACTCGTGGATGAGATCGGTCGCCTCGCTGCCCACGATGCGCCCGCCGAGTATCTCTTGTGTCTTCGTGTCGAAAATGATCTTTACCGTGCCGTCGGTCTTCTCTATGGCAACCGACTTACCGGCTCCGCGATAGGGGAAGGAGGCGCTGCTGACCTCGTGGCCCTGCTTTACCGCATCCTCCTGAGTGAGACCGAATCCGGCGACCTCAGGCTCCGTGTAGACGGCGGTGGGTATGGATGCCGGATCCACCTTCTTCTCGTGCGCTTCGCCGGCCATGTGCTCTACTGCTATCTCCGCCTCCTTCATCGCCACGTGGGCGAGCAGGGGCGATGCGACCACGTCGCCGACCGCATAGATAGAGCCGACTCCCGTGTGGTAGTAATCTCCGACGGGGATGAAGCCCCCCTTCTCGGGACTAATACCGACCGACTCGAGACCGATGCCCTCGGTGTTCGGACCACGTCCGACGACCACGAGCAGTTTGTCCGCCTCTATGGTCTGGCTGCCCTTCTTCGTCTCCACATCGATCTTTACCTTGCCCTCCTCCTTGCGAGGATTGGAGGCCTTCGCGGAGGTGTGCATCTTGATCTTCCGCTTCTTGAATGAGCGCGCGAGCACCTGAGCCGCCTCGGCATCTTCGTTGGGCAGGATCTGATCGAGCATCTCGACCATGGTTATCTGCACGCCGAAGCTGTTCATGATGTGGGCGAACTCGCAGCCGATCGCACCCGCGCCGAGAATGATCATGCTCTCGGGGAGCTCGGTCATCATGAGGGCGTCGTTGCTGTTGAGTATCGCCTCGCCGTCGTAGTCGAAACCGGGTATCTGCTTGGGACTCGAGCCGGAGGCGATCATGATGTTCGTCGCCGATACCGTGCGTTCACCGTCGGATCCACTCACCTTTACCTCGTTCTCTCCGACTATTACTCCTTCGCCCTCGATGACCTCAATCTTGTTCTTCTTCAGGAGGTACTGCACTCCTTTGGAGAGGGTGTCGGCGGCCTTTCGGGACTTGGCCTGTACCTTGGAGTAGTCGAGACTGGAGCTGTCTACGGAGACGCCCATCTCCTTGAGCTCTTCGCTTCCTCTGAAGACCTCCGCCTGGTGGATGAGGGATTTGGAGGGGATACAGCCTATATTGAGGCAGACGCCCCCGATTTTGTCCTTCTCTATTACACATGTCTTTAATCCGAGCTGGCTTGCACGGATTGCTCCGACGTAGCCGCCGGGTCCGGAACCGAGTACCACAAGGTCGTAATCGTAACTCATCTCTTCTTTTCGCTCCTCTTTGCTGATCTAATATCCCCGTAGGGAGGAACCCCCGGCGACGCCCCCTACACGAGGGAGGCGAACGGATCTTCGGCTATCTCCTTGAGGGTGCGTAAAAAATCCGCACCCACCGCGCCGTCTATGACCCGATGGTCGCAGGAGAGGGTAACCTTCATCCTATTATCAAACGAAATCGATCCGTCTTCAAGCCTCTTCGGCTGCTCGGTGACCGCTCCGACGGCGAGAATCGCCGAACCCGGCGGATTAATTACCGCTGTGAACTCTTCGATTCCGTAGGAGCCGAGGTTGCTGATGGAGAATGTCGCGCCCGTGTACTCCTCGGGGGCGAGCCCGTTTTGCCGAGCACGTTCAACGAGGTCCTTCAGCTCCGCATCTATCTGTGCGATGCCCTTTCCTCCGCAGTTGCGCAGCACCGGAGTAATCAGCCCGTCTTCCTGCGCTACGGCGAGACCGATGTCGATGCTGCCGTGGATGTGGATCTCCTCCTGCTCCCAGCTCGAGTTGACGATGGGAAAGCGTTTGATGGCCTCGGCGGCGATCTTGATCAGAAAGGCATTGAGGGAGAGTTTCTCTTCACCGCTCTTCTGTCTGCGGGTGTTGATCGCCTTCCTGCTCTCGGTCAGCAAATCCACTGCAATCGAGAGGCTCAGGTAGTAGTGGGGTGCCGAGAATTTCGACTCGGAGAGTCTCTGGGCGATGATAGCCCGTTTGCGGGAGACCGGCAGTCGCTGCTCCGCTATACCGCTCGTTCCGGCCGTTGCGGACGCACCCGCTCCGGCGGCGCCTGTACCGGCCGCCGCCGCGGCCTTTTTCGCGAGCTCGGGGGAGAGCTGCGGTTTCTGTGCGCCGCCCTCGATGGCCTTCTCGATGTCTCGCTGGACGACGCGGCCTCCGGGACCGCTTCCCTGAATGAGAGAGATGTCGAGACCGGCCTGTCGTGCAAGATTGCGGGCGAGGGGCGAGGCCTTGGTCCTGCCGCTCTCGTCCTCGGCTGCAGTGGGAGACGTGCCCGCTGCCGGTACGGATGCAGCTTCTTCGGCGGCAGCTTCGCCGGATTCTCCGGCCGCGCCTGTTCCGGCTGTCCCGGCTGTCTCGCCGGCTTCGACAGTCTCGGTTGTTCCGGCTGTCTCGCCGGCCTCGGACGATTCTTCTCCTCCGCCTGTACCGGCGCTTTCTTCGCCTCCGGCTCCTCCGCCGGCGGACTCGGCCTCTATCTCCTCGAGCAGGCCGTCGATGTTTTCGCCCTCCTCGCCTATGACGGCGATGGGCTGCTCGACCTTTGCGGTCTCTCCTTCTCCGACGAGGATCTTGAGAAGCGTTCCCTCCTGCATGGACTCGTAGTCCATCGTCGCCTTGTCCGTCTCGACCTCGCAGAGGACCTCTCCGTTGCTTACCGTATCTCCTTCGCCTTTGTGCCAGGAGACGATGGTACCGTCTTCCATAGTCGGCGAGAGGGCCAGCATGAGTACTTTCTCTGCCATATAATGATCTCCTTTTCTGTTAATCCATGTAGAGTACCGACTTCGCTGCATTCACCACCTTCTCGACCGAAGGCTGTGCGGCGAGCTCGAGGCTGTGATTGTAGGGCATCGGTACGTCCTCGCCGGAGACGAGCTCCACCGGCGCATCGAGGAAGTCGAAGCAGTTGTTCGACACGAGCCAAGCTACGTGGCCTCCCACCGAGGCGAATGGCCATGATTCGTCGATCACGACACAGCGGTTTGTTTTCCTCACCGAGGTGTAGATGGCCTGCTCGTCGAGGGGCCTCAGCGAGCGAAGGTCCACAACCTCGGCTTCGACTCCCTCTTGGGTGAGTTTCTTCGCGGCCTCGAGCACCATGTTGGTCGGCTTGTGGTAGCAGATGAGGCTCACATCGGCACCTTCGCGCTTGATGTCCGCTTTGCCGATCGGGATAAGGTACTCCTCTTCGGGGACCTCGCCCTTCATCCCGTACAACATCTCGGCCTCCATAAAAACCACCGGATTGTTGTCGCGTATGGCGCTCTTCAGCAGCCCCTTTGCATCGTAGGGATTTGATGCGGCAACCACCTTGAGTCCGGGGATGTGTGCAAATATGCTCTGCAGCGCCTGGGAGTGCTGGCTGGCAAGGTACTCCGCGGGACCATTGGGACCTCGGAAGACCATCGGTGTGTTGAACTGCCCGCCGGACATGTAGAGGTTCTTCGCCGCATTGTTGATCACCTGGTCTATCGCCATGAGCGAGAAGTTGAAGGTCATCCACTCTACCACCGGCCGAAGACCGGCCATCGCCGCGCCAATTCCCATGCCGGTGAATCCCTCCTCCGATATGGGGGTGTCGAAGACCCGCTTCTCTCCGTACTTGTCGAGGAGACCCTGGGTAGCCTTGTAGGCGCCGTTGTACTGGGCCACCTCCTCGCCGAAGAGGACGACATTCTCGTCTCTCTCCATCTCTTCGTCTATTGCCTGTTTTATCGCTTCGCGAAATGCTATCGTCGCCATTCTATCCTCCTAATTCCACCAGGGACCTCAGTCCACGAGCACATCTTCCCAGAGCGAAGTGAGCTCCGGTTCCGGACTCTCGTCGGCGAACTTCACCGCCTCGTCGCAGATGCCCTTTATCTCTTTGTCCATCTCGTCGAACTGCTTCTCGTCGAGCTGGCCCGCCTCGGTCATCGCCTTCTGCATGATAACGACAGGATCCTGCTCCTTGTAGGACTGGAGCTCCTCCTTCGACCGGTATTTCGCCGGATCGCTCATGGAGTGGCCCTTGTAACGGTAGGTGAGGATCTCGAGGAGCATCGGTGTGCTCGACTTTCGCGTCTCTTCCACCGCCTTGGAGACCTCGTCGTAGACGGTGAGGACGTTCATACCGTCTATTTGACGCCCCTCGATGTCGTACCCTACGGCCATCTTGGTGAAGTCCTCTACCGAGGAGACTCGTCGAAAATCGGTGCCCATGCCGTAGTGGTTGTTCTCCACTATGTAGATGACCGGGAGGTTGTAGATCTTCGCGAGATTGAGGCTCTCGTGGAAGCTTCCCTGGTGGATGGCCCCGTCGCCGAAGAAGCAGAGCACGACACCGTCCTCCTCCTTGTAGCGGATCTTGAGGCCGACTCCGGTGGCCACGGGTATCTGTCCGCCGACGATGCCGTTGCCGCCGTACATGTGCTTCTCCTTGTCGAACATGTGCATGGAGCCGCCCTTTCCCCGGGAGCAACCGCCCTCCTTGCCGTAGAGCTCGGCCATTACCCCTTTAGGATCCATGCCGCAGGCGAGGGCGTGGCCGTGATCTCTGTAGGCACCTACTACGTAATCTCGGGCGAGATCGAGGGCTGAGATCGCCCCCGTAGCCACCGCCTCCTGCCCTATGTAGAGGTGGCAGAAACCGCCGATCTTGCGCAGACCGTACATCTGCGCCGCCTTCTCCTCGAAGCGTCGTATGAGCAGGAGCTGATAGAGGATCTCTTTGTTCTTCTTCTTTCCGAGTTTTTCGACCAATGATTTTTTCGCCATACTATTCTCCTACGAATCTTCTCCGAACGTCACGTCCTCTTTTATCCCCTTCACGGGAAGGAAGTAGCGTCCCGACTCCATGATCGTCTCGAGCACGAGGAGGCTCGTCTCGTCGGTGTTCACGTTCCAGAAGGTACGAAGCCGTGGGGCGAGGATCTCGAGAACCTCGCTGAGCAGCGACTTGTTGTCCACGAGGTTGGTCCTCCCGTTGACATACATGATGGTGTCGAGGCTCCGCGTCTGAAACATCCACTGCACCTTCGGATTCTCGTCGAGCTGCTCCCTCTTTGCAAAGTTCTTGCTCGTGATCGCGTACACGGCACCCGGACGCTCGTCCAACAGCGTTGGAGTCATCCAGCGCATGTGCGGACTCCCGTCTCTCCCCACCGTGGCGAGGAGGCCGGTCTTTACATCGTTAATTACCCCGTCGAGGGTAGAAATGAATTCTCTGCTGTCCATTACTTTTCCTCCAAGATAGACATGTGAGGGGCCGGTTCACGACCGTCCCTATTTCCACTATTATAGATTTGAAGGCATAATGATAGGATGATGAGGAAATTTTCCGAGGCAGCACCGCCGTTAATCGTTTTGCTCCTCTTTATAGCGGGTTTTTTAGAACCCTCCTCAGCTGCGGAGGTGGAGACCAGGCATCTAACCGTCTCCGCAGTGCAGTACGAGGTAGAGCTCGCCGACTACCGGTCTGCAGAAAGATTCGCCTCCGAGATGGAGCCCCTGGTGGCGGAAGCGGCGAAAAGGGGAGCCCGTCTCGTCGTGTTTCCCGAATACATCAACGTCTTCCTGGCATTCTCCGGGAGCTTCGGGACGAGCTCCGCCGGAGAGAGCGGGAGCAGCCGAAGAAGCCTCGGGGGGGAACTTCATGACCTCCTGCTGCGACGCTCCGGAGTGGTCAGGAGTAATATGAACAGCATATGGGGAGCTCTCGCCGAACGCTACTCGCTGTGGATTGTTGCGGGGAGCTACTTCGCCTCGGGCGGGGAGGCAGACGGGGAGAATGAAGATGGACTCTACAACCGAGCGATAGTCTACGGACCAGAAGGGAAGGTCATCTACGAACAAGACAAGGTGTACCTCACCCCGTTCGAAAAGACCCGTCTGAGACTCTCTGCGGGGAAGATAGAGGATGCGGGGACCTTCGACATCGACGGCTGGACCTGCGCCCTCACCATCTGCAGGGACTCCTTCTTCGACGAGTGGAACGAGCTGTTCGATGAGGCGGATCTCTGGGTCGACATAAAGGCGAACGGCGAGGAGTACGGCGAGCAGACGCCTGCGCTCTTCGAAAGGGCGCTGCCGGAACGGATCGGGGAGACGGAAGTGCCCTACGGATTGACCGCCTGTCTGAACGGCGAGTTCCTCGACCTGTTTTGGGAGGGCCCCTCTTCCATCATACGGCATGAGGCCGGCAGCGCACAGAGCGGAGGTGATGCCGGCGGCTGGAGCTATGTAAAGAGGGCGGCGACTGCAGATACACTCGAAGTAATCGTCGCCGAATTGCGACTCTCGGGTAATTGAATTCCGACGGTAGCTCAGCTGGAGATTTCGATGACCGAGAGGGTGTCGCCGGTCGAGCTGACCACCCGGTCGGGATTGCTCGGGTCGACTCTTCTGCGGCCGTCCACTACGAAGTAGTAGTAGTGGGTCCCCTCGGGCAACGGAAGGGTGATGTAGAAGAGACCGTCCTCTCCTGAAACGGGGCGCAACCGGTACATGTAGGGATCCCATCTGTTGAAACTGCCGGCGATGCTCACGCGCTGGGCAGTCTCGCTGCGGTAGGTAAAGGTAACCTTACCGGGCTTCTGCACCCGCTTGATACGGGTCTTCTCTTTCGTCTCGGGCAATTCGAAGTAGGAGAGCTCCACATCCTGACGAGTCGCTATGGATTTGGGGTTTTGCGGGTCGGCCATCCATGTACCGTCGACCACCAGCCGGTAATACAGCTTCTCCACCCCCTCCGGCGGATCGTAGGGGAGGATGAATACATCGTTGGGATTGCGTCTGAAGGTGTGGATCGTGCGGTAGTCTTCGTGACGGAAGGCGATCCCCACCCTCAGCACCGGACGGTCGGAGGAGTAGGTGAAGAGTACATATTCGCCCCGTTGCTCGGGTGGAATCGCATGCTCGAGCAATTTCATGTCGATATGAAGGCTCGGTTGATAGTTCTCCTGTCCCCACCCTTGCGGGATACACAGTGTTGCGAGTATTGTGATACAAAGGAGTGAATATAGACGTCTCATAACCGTTTCCTACAGACATCATCGGAAATAAGGCAGCGAAGATAAAGGGAGCCCGAAAGAAAACATCTGTAATGATGTGATGAATGGGCTAACCTTTCCATGCGGGGCGTCCGAAATTGGTAATAGGTAATTCTATGCCCGATCTTCAGGATATAGAACAGATTAAATCCGAACTCATCTCTCAGGGGAACGAGCCTTCCGTCCTCAGCCAGCGGGGTATGCAGGTTCCCGACATTTCGCCGCCCGAAGGTGAAGAAGACGACCTCTCACAGCTCCTCGAGGATTTCGACACCGGTTTCGAAGAGGAAGAGGAGGCTCCCGAGGGTCTCTCGGAGCCCGAAGAGTCCGAGGAAGTAGAGCCCGAGGCTGCCGGCCCCGAAGAGGCGGCGGAGGAAGAAGAAGCTGAAGAGCCCGGAGCAGCGGAAGAACCCGAAGAGGAGGAACCGGGCGCTTTAGAGGAGGAGGTCGGCCCCGAGGAAGCTCCGCCCGCAGGAGAGGCGGAGGAAGAAGCTGCCGAGGGGGGAGCGGAAGAAGCTCCCGCCGGAGAGGAAGCCTTCGAGGAGTCTGCGCCGGAGGAAGAGCTCGAAGTCCCTGAGGATCTCGACAGCTTCCTCGAGCAAGAGCTCTCCGAGGGGCTCGGTGAAGAAGAGGCCGGTGCCGAAGAAGCCCCTCTCGCCGAGGAAGAGGTGCCTGCGGAAGAGGCCGAGGAAG
>CAYFVU010000012.1:44013-48437 GCA_964346645.1 uncultured Spirochaetaceae bacterium
GCCGAAGAAGCCCCTCTCGCCGAGGAAGAGGTGCCTGCGGAAGAGGCCGAGGAAGCTGAGGAAGCCGAAGAAGCCCTTCCCGCCGAGGAAGAAGCACCCGAGGAAGAAGAGGTCGAGGAGCTCGGAGAGGAGTTCGAGCAGCCGGAAGAATTCGGGGAGGATGTGTTCGGCGAAACGGAGGCGGAAGAGCCGGGAGCGGCGCCCGGCGGTGAAGAGGCCGAGGAGGCGGAAGAAGAGGAGCTCCCGGAGGAGGACTTCGACGAGGATTTCTCGCTTCCGGAGGAGTTCAGCTTAGAAGAGGAAGAGGGAGGACCGGAGGAGTTCGAAGGTCTCCCCGAATTCGGCGAAGACGAAGAGGAGTTCGAGGTGCCGGATTTCGGGGAGGAATTCGAGGAAGAGGGGGGCTCTGAGGCAGCAGAAGAACCGGAGGAAGCAGAAGAGGCCGGTACGGCGGAAGAAGAGGAGGCCGCTCCTGAAGAGGTCTCGGCAGAAGAGGAGAGTGAGGAGTTCGGCGAAGAGTTCGAGCTGCCCGAGGATTTCGGGGAATTCGAAGAAGAAGCCGGGGAAGAGGAAGAGGCTCCCACCGAGGAAGAGCTCGAGCTGCCCGAAGAGGAGTTCGGCGAAGAGGAGTTCGAAGTCGATGAGTTCAGCATCGATGAGCTCGGACAGGATTTCGGCGTCCTGGAGGAACCCGAGGAAGGCTCTCCCTTCGAAGAACGCCCAGAAGAGGGGGCGGAGGAGATCGAGGCGGCCGAAGAAGAGGAGGAAGCCGCTCCGTTCGAGCTCTCCGATGACGACTTCTTTGCACTGCGAAACACGCTGCTGACGCTTCCCCTCAATCTCAAGCTGATGGTCGAGGAGCTCATCGGAGAGAAAGGGCTCACCGGCAAGAACCTGCAGGCCCTCACCCGCGCCCTCGCCGACGGAAAGAGTCCAAAAGAGATCGCGAATCTGGTGAGCAAAATCACCGGACAACGGGTAGAGATACCGAGTCAGTATACCAAACGGACCGGAGCGGCCTTCGAAGAGGAGAAGGGGACCCTTGCTTACGTGCTCCGGTACACGGTCCTTCCGATCGTCAGAACGGCGGTCCTCGCCGGAGCCGCATTGGCACTCCTGATTTTCCTCTCCTATCGCTACGTCTACCAACCGGTCTACGCATACTACCTCTACGACAAGGGATATGAACAGCTCGAGGACCGGGATTATCAGGAGGCGAACACCTATTTCTCCCGCGCTCGAGACCATTGGAAGATGAAAGGGCAGTACTTTCGTTACGCCGAGGGCTACAGGGAGCAGGAGCAGTGGCTCCTGGCGGAGGAGAAATACGAGCTGCTCATCCGTGATTTCCCCGGGGAGAAGAAGGCCTACCTCGACTTTGCACGGATGGAGCTGGAGAAGCTCGCCGACTACGAGAAGGCCAGTGAGGTGTTGAACTCGTTCTTGAGGATCGAGCCCGAAGACTACGAGGCAACCCTGCTGCTCGGCGACACCTACCTCGAGTGGGGAAAGGAGGATCCGGAGAAGTATGAGGAGGCGCGCTACCAATACGCGAGGCTGATGGACCTCTACGGGGTAAAGAACGAGCTCCTCTTTCGTATGCTGAAGTATTTTATCCGGACCGACGACTACAAGGAGGTAACGGCGCTCAAGAACCGGTTCGAAGCCCAGCCGGGAGTGGAAGTCGATTCGGAAGCCTATGCGGAGCTCGGCGGATACTTACTCGACAAGGGGAAGATAGAGGATGTGCAGAACATCCTGCTCCGCGCCAAAGAGGTAGATCCCTATCTGCCGGAGATCCACTACCATCTTGCCCGCTACTTCAGAAAAATGGAGGAGTATGGTGACGAGAAACGGGCCCTCAACACCACGCTCGGATATCTGAAGAACATGACACCTCTCTCCTCGGATCGGCTGGCGATGAAAATCGATACCCACCGGCTCCTCGGAGAACGCTACTACGCCGACGAGGAATACCTTAAGGCCCGTGTCCAGTTCAACGAGGGTAAACGTGTTTTCGAGGATTCCCTCCAGCGGAATATTCTCGAGCGGAGAGAGCAATTCGGGAAACTCTACAAGGATATGGGTGATCTCCATTACTACATCGGCGGGAACATGGACCAGGCAATGGAGATGTTCCAGGAGGCCGAGAGGAACTCCTTTTCGCCGCCGGATCTCAAGTACAAGAAGGGCTACATAAACTACGACCGCAAGAACTACCGCGAGGCGCTCCTCGAGTTCCAACGTGCGGCAGGCAGCTTCTCAAATAATCCCAACCTCATCTACTCGACGGCGAACACCCTCTACCGGAGAAAGAATTATCACAGCGCCGACGGCTACTACCGTCACCTGCTGGACATGCAGAAGCGGACGCTGCGCCGGGAACGGCCGCTCGAGCCGGAGGTTCGCCGCGATCACCGGGAACTCATCTTCAACATGATGCGAACCTCCAACAACCTCGGAGTGGCGCTGTACCGGCTACACGAGAAGACCGGCCGAACCGAATACACTTCTGAGGCCATGGTACAGTTCTCCGACTCCAGTGAATACTTCGACCGGCTCACCCGTAATCCTCAGACTCTTGAGCGGGCGGGTCTCTCGAACCTCGGCTACCTGAACCAGAGGGCGGTCATGTTTCCCCTGGAGAACGAGTATGATCTCCAGATCTATCCCGACATCCCAATGGATATGGAGATCGAGCGGCTGCAGTAGGTCATAAAGAAGGGACCGCCTGGAGTGTTCCGGACGGTCCCGTTATAGCTGCACGCTGTCTTGTGTGCTTACTCTATGTCGAACATCCAGCCGTGGCTGTCCTCAACCTTTCCGTACTGGATACCCTTGAGCGTGTCGAGCAGATTCTGGGAGAGTTCTCCCATCTTCCTGTTGTTGAACTCGACGGTCTTGCCTTTGTGGGTGATCGACTCGATGTAGGAGAGGCCGGCGGCGGTTCCGGAGACGAAACACTCCTTGCCGTCTTCCATCGCCTCGTCGATGCTTATCTTCCTCTCTTCGGTCTTTACCCCCATGTCCTGTGCGAGCGTCAGCAGACTGCTGCGGGTGATGCCGGGAAGAATGGTGTCGCCGAGCTCGGGGGTAACGAGGGTGCCGTCCTTCAGCAGTACGAAGATGTTGGATGAGGAACCCTCTTCGAGGTAGGTGTGTTCCTCGGCGTCGAGGAAGATTGCCTCCATATAGCCGTCGGCTTCCGCCTCTTTCTTTGCGAGTATCGGAACCACGTAGTTGGCGTCGCACTTGATCCAGCCGGTACCGCCCTTGAAGGCGCGGATCTTGTCTGTTACGCGCGCGGCGTGGCTGCCTGGCTTGAAGTAGGCGCCGACTTCGGTAGACGCGAATACGATCCACGGATGCTTGCTGACACCGAGTCCGATAGCCGGCTCGGAGTAGCTGAACGGACGGATGTAGATGGATTCACCGGATTGGAAATCGTCCTCTTCCCATGAGGGATCGTACCTCGGGGCGAAACCGAGGTCTTTGTTCCGTTTTACCATGCCCTTTGCGCCTTCGACGAACATGTCGACAGGGAAAGCGGGACTCTTCAGTCCGATGAGACTGTCGTGCATCCTCTGCCCATTACGGTCGGGACGAAAGAGCTTGAGGCTTCCGTCTTTCTGCGGGAAGGCCTTCATTCCCTCGAAGCAGCCCATGCCGTATTGGGTGGTGTAGTTCACCAAAGGGAGCTCGGGAAAGGAGTTTCGCTGCTCCTGCAGCTTCGACCTCTCCTCTTCGCTCATGGAAGCCTCTTCTTCGGGACTCTTGTGCGGTTTTTCGATATAGTCGCCGCGCCATTCGCCGTCCTCTCCGTGTTTGGCGATGTAGACCCACGGCAACACAGCCAGGGTAAATCCCTTTGCCATAAAAACTCCTCCTTACAGTGTGAATGATTCACACTCCATACGTTTCTATTTTACGCGGTTAGACGGGAGGGGGTCAAGTTCGCGCTGAAGGATGAATTTGCTTAGGTGCAGGCAATGAATTTGCTTCATCCCCGGCGCAGTATTATACTGCTAGTAAACTGAAGAAATTATCTTGAAGGAGGAAGGTATGGCGAGAAAAGCGTATAGATGTCCGGGTTGCGGATCTGAAACTATCGTCGACGAAGGAGAGCCGGTACCCGAGTGTTGCGGAAGTTCCATGCACGAGATCTCGATAGAGGACTGCAGCAAGCCGCACAACGCGGAGAGTGCGCGCTTCGAAGACGAGGACGGCGCGTGTGATGAGGGTGTAAAGTAATCCTACCACGCCGGGCGGGAGAATAGCTTGGGTTGAGAGTTTTCTCCCGCCTCTTTTTTGACTTCTTTCGTGTATACAATATTTTGAGTTCATGTTATGCTCGGAGATGAAGGAGGAATATATGGCAGTACTCATAACCGGTGGGTGTGGACACATCGCTTCGTGGACCGCAT
>CAYFVU010000012.1:48537-49967 GCA_964346645.1 uncultured Spirochaetaceae bacterium
GCTCGGCTTCGGGATCAACATCCCTGCAACGCTGGTCCAGGCTGCTTCTCGAGGTGAGGTGGTGTTGAATGATCATCTCCTGTGCCTCGAAACCGTCCCTGCGTTTTATGGCGTCGACGATTCGTCTGTGCTCCTCCAGCGTCTCTTCCGGAGGACGAATGAGACCTTTCTGGTAACTGCGCTTTATGTAGGCAAAGCTGTGGTTCATGTCGTTTATCATCTGATTGTTCGAGTACTCGATGATCTTGCTGTGAAAGCGTATGTCTTCCTGTTCATATCTGTGCTTCTCCTCCTCCGTAAGGGGAAGCTCGTAGGAGGCAAAGAAGCCGGCGAGCTCCTGTAGATGTTCTTCGCAGCCTGATTCTATGCACATGCGCAGCGCGATCCCCTCGAGGCCGGCGCGTACGGAGAAGAGTTCCTTCAACTCCTTACAGGTAAAGGCCTTGACGAAGAAGCCGAAGCGGTTGCGCTGTTCGATGAGCTTTTCTCCGGTCAAACGGCTTATCGCCGAATTGATCGGGGTGAGGCTCACGTCGAGCATCTCGGCGAGCTGGTTCTTGTTGATCTTCGTGCGGGGAGCGAGCTCTCCGTTCAAGATCATGTCCCGAATGCGTTCATACACATGGTCGGTGAGTATACGGTTCTCGATCATAATCTGGTGTCACTCTCCTGCCGGGGGGTACTCCGAAACCTCGTTTCTGCTCAGTACCCGGTGCTTTATGAGCTCGCGCGAGCTGCTTATGTGCTCGTGCATGATGCGTTCGGCCTTCTCCGCCTCGTGCGCCGCAATGGCTGCGTACATCTCCTCGTGTTCGTTGATGCTGACCGGAGGATTCTTGGGGAAGCCCTCGATGTTGGCAATGACGATGATGTTGAAGGATGAGGTCATCTGGTAGAGAAAGGCATTTTGACTCATCTTCATTATTTCCATGTGGATGTTGTAGTCGGTTTCCATGAGCCTACCCACTTCGCCCGACTCCGCTGCATTCCTGAACTCGTCGATACAATTCCTCAGCACCTCGATGTCGGCATCGGTCCCGCGTGCGGCCGCCTCGAAGGCACCGAGGGGCTCGAGGCGGAGGCGGAGGTCGTAGATGTCCATCATCTCCTCGTTGCTGAAGTGGCGCACGAAGGCTCCGCGGCGGGGACGGATCTCGATCAGCATCTCCCGTTCGAGTTTGGAAAATGCGGTCAGCAACGGGGTGCGCGAAACGCCCAGCTGCTCCGCTATCTGTTCCTGTTGGAGTTTCTGTCCGCTCTTCAGCTCTCCCTTGAGGATCATCTCCTTGAGGACACGGTAGACTTTAGCGGACAGATCTTCGTACTGCAGTTTGCTCATAATCTCTTCTGTGCCTTGGAAACAATTGTCGTATATTGTATGTAAAATAGAGACTCGTGTAAACGGCTCACCCCATCCCTCCGGTACTCAA
>CAYFVU010000013.1:0-34943 GCA_964346645.1 uncultured Spirochaetaceae bacterium
GACAAGGGCTGTCCCATGGTAATAGGCGGCCCCCTTCCCCATGTAATCGCATCAAAGGCCGTCGCCCTTCGAGAGGCGAATACTCCCGAGTTCAGAGAGTACGCATCTAAGATCGTAGAAAACAGCCGCGCCCTCGCAGAGGCCTGTCGGCAGGAGGGCATGAAGCTCAGCTCCGAGGGCACCGACAACCACCTGATCATGCTCGACGTTACCGGATTCGGTATAAACGGACGACAGGCCGAGAGCGTGGTCCGCGAGTGCGGCATCACCCTCAACAGAAATGCTCTGCCCGCCGATCCCAACGGCCCCTGGTACACCAGCGGACTGCGCATCGGCACGCCCGGCGTCACCACCCTCGGTATGGGGCCCGAGCAGATGAAGGAGATCGCTGCAATTATCAAGCACGTGCTCTCCAACACCAAGCCGAAGATCCTCACCAAAGGCAAGAACGCGGGCAAGCCGAGCAAGGCGAAGTACGATATCGATCCTCAGGTGGTAGAGACCGCCAAGAGACGGGTTGCCGAGCTCCTAAACAACTATCCGGTCTATCCCGAGCTCGACCTCGAGTTCCTGCAGAAGCACTTTTCGGCATAAAAGCTGCCGACAGGTGAGGAGCCGAGGGGCTATATAGGGGAGGGGGGAGCCTACGGGTTCTCGCTCTCCCGTTTTTTTCGAATGATGTAGCCGGGCTCGACGGGAACCGAGGTCTCGATGTAGTAGGGGTAGGGGGCCCGGTTGGCTTTTTCTACTCGATTTCCCTCCCGGTCGTAGAGACGGTAGGCCGTATCGTAGAGACCGAGGACGGCGGGTCCGATGTACTCGAGGCGCTCGCCCTCCCGTATGCTGTTGCGCAGCTCGAGGCGCCGGCGTCCTTCGCCAATCGTCGGCTCCTCCTCTCCTATGAGGCCGAGAAACTCGTAGCGGCGCCGGTAGGATCCCTCCGTCGTCTCATCGGCATCCCCCCTGGCGAAGTAGAAGCCGGTAGAGTACTCCCGATGGCTCACATTCTCCAACTCCTCGCGATGCGCCTCGAGCTCCTTCGTCTCGGGAGGGAGGCGACCTTCCCTTCGGCACGCATCGGGCTCGAGCTTGTCTATGGCCCTGCGATAGGCCCGGGTCGCTACGGCGGTGTAGTAGAGGCTCTTCATCCTCCCTTCGATCTTGAGTGAATCCACTCCGGCATTTCGAAGGGCTTCGAGGTGGTCGAACATATTCAGATCCTTCGACGAGAGTATGGTGGTGTAGCCGTCCTCCTCGATGACGGGAAAGTGCTCCCCAGGGCGCTGTTTCTCCTCGAGAAGGCGGTAGTGCCAGCGGCAGGAGTGGGTGCAGTCGCCCCGGTTGGCGCTGCGCCCGGTCATGTAGCTGCTGAGGTAACAGCGTCCGCTGAAGGCGAGACACATGGCCCCGTGGACGAAGGCTTCGAGCTCCACATCGGGTACGGCCCGCCGGATCTCTCTTATCTCTTCGAGCCTGGCCTCACGGCCGAGGATGATCCGGGAGAAGCCGAGGTCGCGGTAGGCTCGTGCAGCCTCGGCGTTGAGGCAGTTCGCCTGGGTCGAGAGGTGAAAACGGGCCTCCGGCAGGCGGCGCTTGAGGAGGGAGAAGGCACCGAGATCGCTGACGATAAAGGCGTCTATAGGCAGTTCGGCGATCGCATCGATCTCCCCCTCGAGGCGGGCGATATCTTCGTTGCGGTAGTAGATGTTGAAGGCGCCGTAGAGCTTCTTCTCTCCCTTGATCCTCCGCAGCCGGTCTGCGAGGCTCTCAACCGAAGCCTCCCCCCCAGCCGGGGATTCGGCGGAGGGGGAGGAGGCCGGCTCGAAGGAGAAGTTGTCCGCCCGGGCCCGGAGGCTGAAGGAGCCGAGGCCGATGTACGCGGCGTCGGCTCCGTAGCGGTAGGCGTAGGCGAGCTTCTCCTCGTTCCCGGCGGGAGATAGCAGCTCAATTCCCTCAGAAGGCAAGGTCGATGACCTCCTCCATGTTTTCGACCGGCTTGAATTCGATTCCGCTCTTCACGTGGTCGGGAATCTCCTCGACATCGCGCATGTTCGCCTTCGGTATGATGATCGTCTTTATCTTGTTGCGCCGCGCGGCTATCGTCTTCTCCTTTAGGCCGCCGATAGGGAGCACCTTCCCGACGAGGGAGAGCTCTCCGGTCATCGCGAGGTTCTTCTTTATCTTCTTCTCCCTCGCCAGAGAGAGGAGCGATGTGGCCATGGTAATACCGGCGGACGGGCCGTCCTTCGGGGTTGCTCCCTCCGGAATGTGGAGGTGGATCTGGTTGTTCTCGAAGAACTTGCTCGAGATCTCGAATTTGCCCGCCACATGCCGTACAAAGGTGTAGGCGATGTTCGCAGACTCCTGCATGATGTTGCCCATCTGACCGGTCAGCCGGAAACCCTCCTTGCCGGGATTGCTCACCGCCTCGATAACGAGGGTGTCGCCGCCGAGGTTGGTCCACGCGAGGCCGATGGCCATTCCCGGAACCGTCGCCTTCTTGATGTCGTCGCGGCGGAAGGGGGGCTGGCCGAGGTAGTCCTTGAGGTTCTCGTTTTTCACGGCGAAGGGCGGCTCGGCCTCGCCGAGGACCATCTTCCGAGCAATTTTGCGGTGGATCTTGTCGAGCATCTTCTCGTAGGTGCGGACCCCCGCCTCCCGGGCGTAGTCGCCGGCTATGCTCGAGAGGGCCGTCTTGTTGTACCTCACGTGCTTCTTCAGCAGTCCCGCCTTCGAGAGGGACTTGGGAATGAGGTACTTCTTCGCGATGGCGATCTTCTCCTCCTCCACATAGCCGGAGAGGTGGATCACCTCCATCCGGTCGAGCAGCGGCCGCGGGATGGTATCGAGTGTGTTCGCCGTCGTGATAAAGAGGATGTTGCTGATGTCGAAGGGGAGGTCGAGGTAGTGGTCGCGAAACGAGACGTTCTGCTCGGGGTCGAGGACCTCGAGCAGCGCCGAAGAGGGGTCGCCCTGAAAACTCGCTCCCATCTTGTCGATCTCGTCTATCATGAACACCGGATCCTTCTCTCCGACGATCTTCAGCCCCTGCATGATCTTTCCGGGCATCGCCCCCACGTAGGTACGCCGGTGGCCCTTGATCTCCGCCTCGTCGCGCATACCGCCGACGGAAAAGCGGAAAAACTCTTTGCCAAGAGCCCGGGCGATGGATTTCCCCACCGAGGTCTTGCCGACGCCGGGGGCGCCGACGAGGCAGAGGATCGAGCCCTTGGTGTCCTGCTTCATCTTCCTCACCGCCAGGTACTCGAGGATGCGGTTCTTTACATCTTCGAGGCCGTAGTGGTCCTCGTCGAGGATCTTCTGGGCCGCCCCCATCTCGAAGTCCTCCGGCTTCGGCTCCGTCCAGGGGAGGGATATGATGGTGTCGAGGTAGTTTCTCGTGACGATGAACTCCGAGGAGTTCGGGTCCATCAAGGAGAACTTGTTCAGCTCCTGCTCCACCTGCTTCTTCGCCTCTCCCTCGAGCTCGAGTTTCTCGATGGCCTCCCGAAAGCGCTTGTACTCGCTGCTCTTGGAGTCGGTAGGCATGCCGAGCTCCTCTTTTATCGCCTTCAGCTCCTCCTTGAGGAAGTACTCGCGCTGACTCTTCTCTATCTTCTCGTTGATCTCCTTCTGGATCTTCTTCTGGATCTTGAGGAGTTCCTGCTCCTTCTTGATGTGCATAAGCACGTTTTCCATACGCTCATGTACGTCGAGGGACTCGAGGATCTTCTGCTGCTCCTCCTTGTTGATGTTGAGCATGCTGGTGATGAAGTCGGCGATCTTTCCCGGATGGTCGATGTTGACCATGTTGAGGCGCATCTCCTCGGAGAAGAGCGGGTTGTTTTCCGAGAGTTGCTTCATTTCCGAGAGCAGCGAGCGTGTGAGCGCCTTCACCTCGTCGGAGGAGTCGTTGCTGTCGTCGAGGTACTCGACGGCGACCGAGTACGGAGACTCTTCGGAGAGGAATTTTTTTATCTCGAAGCGCTTGAGGGTGGATACGAATATGTTGTATCCGCCGTCGGGAAGGTTGATCTTTTTTACGATCTTAGCGACCGTGCCCACCTGATAGAAGTCGGTCGTATCCTCCTCGCTCTCGCCGTTCTCCTCGCTGTTCTTGGTCAGCACGAGACCTATCATGCTGTCATTGGCAACCGCCTTCTCGACGGCATCTATATCCTCCCCGGACTGGATCATGATCGGAGTGAAGATCCCGGGGAATATCGGCCGTCCGGTCAACGGAACGACGAAGAGTTTCTGTGGTAGTATTTGATCTGCCGGTACTATTTGGCGATCAGACATTCTGTCCCCCTGTATGATATTCGGTATAGTTCTTTTCTCGTGAGTATGGGTAGAAAATAATCATAAAGCAGGTGAGTTTCAACTTTGCCTCGCTATATTGTCGACGTCCCCCGCTACGTCGTATAGTGAGACAATGGCTCGAAACAGACGTACCCCAGGTATCATTCTCACGAGCCGGCGGTTCGGCGAGTACCACAAGTCTTTGATGATCCTCTCGCCCGAGGAAGGGCTCTTCCGGGCAACCGCCTATGGAGCGGTCAAGGGTAAGAGCAGGCTGGCGGGGGTGACCGAGCCCTTTACCGAGGGAGAGATGTACCTTTACCACGATCCGGTGAAGGACCGCATCAAACTCTCCGAGGTCGACCCGACGGATACTCACGACGGTCTGCGGGGCGAACTCAGACGATTCTACATCGCTTCATTTTGGGTGGAAATCGTGATAAAATCCTTTGCGGGGGGAGGGGAATTCGCCGCCCTATACACACTGCTGAAGGCCGCATTTTCGACCCTCGAGCGGACTGAGCACTACGATGCGGTCACCATTCACTTCATCTGGCGCTACCTCGAGCTCATCGGATTTCGCCCCGATATCAGCAGTTTAGCGGGGAATGAAGGGCCTGCGAGTGATGAGCCGAACGAAGAGGCAAGGCTGAGTGAAGGGATCGAGGGAGGTATCCGTCTCAACTCTTGGGGGAGAGAGTTCCTGCATCGTTCGGCGCACCGGAGTTTTGCGGAGTTGGCGCGCTTTCTCGAATCCGAGGGGGAGAGCGCGGAGGTTGAGACGAGGAGGTTGAAGCTGTCGATACTGCGGCTCGTGCAGGAGGTGGTGGAGAGCCCCCTCAACACTTTGTCACAGGGGTTGGTATGAGACTGTTTATCGCATTGCCGATACCGGAGAATGTGCAGGAGAGTATCGTCGCCGAGACGGCGATACTGCGTGGAAGATATCCGAAGCTCAAGTGGGTCCGGCAGGATGCGCTGCACCTCACCCTCTCATTTCTCGGGGAGGTAGAGGAGGAGCGCGTCGATTTTATTCACGAGGCCATGAAACAGGCCGCAGGGGAGACCGTCGCATACGGCATGGAGCTCGAAGGAATGGGTGCCTTCCCCAAGAGTGGCACGCCGCGGGTTCTGTACCTTCCCGTTACGAAGGGAGAGGATTCTACCCGCATGCTCCAGCGGAGCCTCGTAAAGGCACTCGGGGATCTCGGAAAGAGGGACCGGAAGAAGTTCAAACCCCATCTCACGATCGCCCGCGTTAAGGGGCAGCAGGATACTCCGGACCCGCAAAAGGATGGTGAGGGGCTTTCCTTCGGCTTCGAGCAGAGCAGCCTGGTACTCTACCGTTCGCATCTGGACCCGAGGGGGGCTCGATACGAACGGCTGAAAACGGTAGAATTGTCCGGCGCTACATGAGCGGAACACGAGCAGAATCACAGGCGGCCGGGAGCGGAAACAGCCGGGCGAAGAGAGAACTGTAAGAGATGACATGGAACAAGGCGGAAATAGATAAGGATGCCGTGCGGGCGCTGGCTGAGCGCTATAGCCTCGACCTCCTCACTGCGGCAATCCTCGTCAGGAGGGGAATGGAGAGTGCCGAGTCGATCAAGTTCTATCTCGAGCGCGACATCATCTTTACCCACAACCCCTACCTCTTCGAAGAAATGGAAGAGGCGGTCGAGCGAATACGCAGCGCCGTGGAGGAAGAAGAGAAGGTGCTGATCTTCGGCGACCGGGATGTAGACGGCATTACCTCCACCGTACTCCTGCGCGAGTTTCTGCTGGAGATGGGAATAGAGGCGGAGTGGGCCCTGCCGACAGGGGACGACCCCTATGGCCTGACCGTCGAGGCGGTCAGAGATTTTGCAGAACGCAGCGGCACCCTCATAATCACCGTGGACTGCGGCGTCTCGAACAGCAAGGAGATTCTGGAGGCGCGGGAACTGGGTATAGACACTATCGTCGTCGATCACCACCTTCCCCAGGAGACGCTGCCGCCGGCGGTGGCGATAATCGATCCCAAACTCTCCGATTCGGGCTATCCGTTCCGCGATCTCTCGGGCTGCGGGGTGACCGCCAAGCTGGTCTGGGCGCTGGAGTTCAGCAGGACGGACTTCTACAATGAGGAGCTCGTGCTGCTCAACACTCGGCCGGGTAACGGCACGGTCATCCTCGAGGCGGTAAAGCTGGTCAACCTCGTAGAGACCGACCGGATTACCGAGAACCTGGTGCCGGGAATGGTGCGGCTAGACCAGACCCGTCTCGAGGCCTTTCTCATAAACACGCAGATACTCGTCTACGACGAGCAGCTCAACCGGCGGCTGCTCAAGAAGGTCTTCGGCGAGGAGACGGAGGTGAACCTCTACGACGTGGCCCCTGAGATCTGGCGCCTCTTTCCCTCTCTCGAAGGCAAGAGCCTCCTCAAAATCAGGGACAAGAGCAGATCCAACCGTTATATGAACGGGGCCGCCGGGGAGATAGAGACCTTCGTAAACCTCTTTTCCTCTTACATCATGCGGAAGTACCCGGGTCTCTCCTCAGAGTTCGAGAAAAAGCTCGACCTCGTCGCGCTCGGTACGCTGGCGGATCTGATGCCGCTGGTAGACGAGAACCGTGTGCTGGTGAAACGGGGCATAGAGCGGATCAACAGCGTCGAACGCGAGGCGATTCACGAGCTCCTCCTGCAGCAGAACCTCCTCGGTAAGCAGCTCGGTACCACCGACATCGGCTGGCAGATCTCGCCGGTTATCAACGCCACCGGACGGCTCGGGGTGCCGGAGAAGGCCGCCGAGATCTTCATCACCGAAGACCCATCGCAGAGGCGTCGACTCGTCACCGAAGTCATCGGTCTCAACAAGGAGAGGAAGAAGCTCGGCGACTCCGCCTGGAATACGGTTCTGCCCCAGGCTCAGAAGAGTTTCGAGTCCCTTGATGAACGGATGGTCCTCGTCTCCGACTCCGGCATTCACCGGGGCGTGACGGGGATCATCGCTGCCCGTCTGGTGCAGTACTTCGGGGTGCCCGCCGCGGTGGTCGCCCATCTGAAGGACCACCTCGTAGGATCGATGCGCAGCACCAACGGTTTCGAGGTGAAGGAGTTCCTCGGCAAATTCGAAGACCTCTTTCTCGACTACGGCGGACACGACTTCGCCGCCGGCTTCAGCCTTCCCTACGACAACTACGAGACCTTTCAGCAGCGTTTTTCGGAGGAGGTGCGTTCTCTCGAACGGCGAGAGAGCGTGGAGGCTCCCATAGAGGTGGATGCTGAGCTGCCGCCGGAATACCTCACCCCCGATTTGCACAATATCGTCGAGCGGCTCGAGCCCTACGGCGAGGAGAATCCACCCCTCATCTTTCTCACCAGAGGACTCATGATAGAGTCCCTCGACCTGGTGGGCAAGGGAGAGCAGCTCCACGTAAAGATGCTGCTCAATTCCGGAAAGTACAAGTGGCCCGCCATCTTCTGGAGGGCCGGCGACCGTGTGAATAAGGATTTCGGCCTCGGAGATCGGGTCGAGGTTGTGTTCAGGCTCGGAAGAAACTATTTTCAATATACGGAGACCTCTCAGCTGACCATATTAGACATTGCACGTGCATAATGCAGGTGCAGATTCGCCGCACGCGTGCATCAAGAGGTACGGGTAACATCATGTGCAGACTATACTTCATTCTGTGTGCGACTCTTCTCCTCCTCCAGCCGCTCACTCTCTTCCCGGGAAGTCCGCAGGCGGAGACCGGCCCCGAGGTCGAGTATCCCTCATCCGTCGTCCCCGGTTCCCTGCTCGCCATCGGCATAGGCGGCGGCGAACAGAATGAGCCCGAAAAAGAGGGGGAGGCCCGCTTCTCCGCAGAACTGCTCGACGGAGAGGGCGAGCCGGTGACGAAGGGGAGGAGTTTCGAGACAAATACGGCGAGCTCCGCGAAGGGGGGCCTCCGCAGTCGCTTCATCCTGCTAGGTGTGCCGAGCACCCTCTCTCCGGGGATGTATGTGCTGAGGCTCTTCCGTGAGCATCCGGTCGGCGAGGCGCAAGGCGGGCGGGAGCTCTACCTCGAGGACGAGATAGAGGTGATTGCGCGCCGCTTCGAGGAGGATGTAATACCCCTGAGAAAATCGCTGACCACCCTGCGGAGGAGTCCCGACCCCCGTAAGGCAGAGGAGGCACGCGAGATACAGCGCCTCTATGCGAGCTTCGAACCGGAGTCGGTATTCGACACCGAGAGCTGGATAGTTCCCGTCGACTACAAATACATTACCAGCAGATTCGGCGACAGGAGGAAGTACGAGTATCAAGACGGGGCCACGGCGCGGGCGATACACAGCGGAGTGGACTTCGCCGCATCGACGGGTACGCCGGTGGTCGCTCCCGGAGGCGGCATGGTGAAGATGGCGAAGGAGCGGATCATATCCGGCTATACCGTAGTCATCGAGCATCTGCCCGGGCTCTACAGCATCTACTTCCACCTCGACAGCCTGTCGGTGGCGAAGGGAGCGCGTGTAGACCGAGGGGATACTATCGGCACAGTAGGGATGACCGGTCTTGCAACCGGCCCTCACCTGCACTGGGAGGTGCGGGTCCATGGTGTGGCGATAGATCCGTGGGTGTTGACCAAAAAGGGCTTATTTGAGATTATAACACGAGATAGGAAGTCGCAAGAGACTTCCGCAGAAGAAGGGGGGTGATTACTATAGCCTACGTACGAATAGACGAAAACGAACCGCTCGAGAAGGCATTGAAACGGTTCAAGCGAATGGTCGAAAAAGAGGGGATCATTCGCGAGTGGAAGAAACGCGAGTACTTCGAGAAGCCTTCGACCATCAAGAATAGAAAGCGCAAGGCGCTCGAGCGGAAGCAGCAGAAGAAGCTGCGGAAACTCCAGGCGATGAAGAACTACTAGCGCGCCGAACGATGTGACTCCACGTCGAACGGTAACGAAAGCAAGGGCGCGGATCTCCTGCAGAATGCGGGAAGATCCGCGTTTTTTTGTGCGCCGACAGGCGCAGTTTCATTTTTCCTGTGACAGGCTAAGTAAAAAAGGATAATATTTATGAAAATATCAATAAACGGTTATTTGTTTGACAGTTTCCGAAATATGAAGTAAAATTAAAGAATACCAATTTCTAGGAGGGCACATGCTCATTCTTATCTCAGATGCTTTCGACTCTTCTCTTCCGGACAAATTGAGCCGATTCGGCGAGGTCACCACCGATACCGATCGTCTCTCGGAAGCGGATGTAGTCCTCGTACGAAGTAAGACCAAATGTACAAAAGAGTATATGGACTCCGCGCCGAATCTCAAGCTCATCGTGAGAGGCGGTGTGGGAACCGACAACATCGACAAGGAGTACGCGAAAAAGAAGGGTATCGCGGTGCGAAACACGCCGAAATCCTCTTCTATCGCGGTTTCAGAGCTCACCTTAGCGATGATGATCGCAATACCCGCCCGCATTGTCGAGGCGCACAACAGCATGGCCGCCGGCGAGTGGAATAAGAAGGAGCTCAAGCGGACCGAGCTCTACGGCAAGACGCTCTGTATCGTCGGTTTGGGCAATATCGGCACGGAGGTCGGTAAACGGGCCTTCGCCTTCGGCATGAAGGTCGTCGCCTACGATCCCTTCGTACAGTCGAGCGAAGTCGCAGAGCTCAAATCGTCGCTCGAGGAGGCTGTGAAGGAGGCTGATTACGTCACTCTCCACCTGCCCCTGAACGACAAGACCCGTGGCATCATAAACAAGAAGGTCTTCGCCGCCTGCGACAAGCCGGCGATCTTCGTCAATGCCGGCAGAGGACCCTGTGTAGATGCCGACGACATGAAGGCGGCCCTCGAGAACGGCAGCGTGCGGGCATATGCCACCGACGTCTGGCCGAACGACCCCCCCGAAAAGGATTACCCGATCCTCTCGGCTCCCAATACCCTCATGGCTCCTCACATCGGCGCGAGCACCCAGGAGAACCTGCTGAGGATCGGAGACGAGGCAGTCGAAGTACTCGAGAACGCACAAAAGGAAGGTGTAATATGAACAGAAAACTGAATTTTTATGCCGGCCCCTCTACACTGCCCGTAGAGGTGCTCGAGGAGATGAAGAAACACATCGACGACTACCACGGAAACGGCTACTCGATCATCGAGGCGAGTCACCGCGGAAAAGTCTACGACGATCTGCACAAGGAGGCGGTTGCGCTCCTGAAAGAGCAGTTGAATATACCCGATAACTACTCGGTGCTCTTTCTCGGCGGCGGAGCAACCCTGCAGTTCGCCATGGTGCCATACAACCTGCTCGGCAAGGGACAAACCGCCGACATCGTGGACAGCGGCGCGTGGGCGAGCAAGGCCATAAAGGATGCGAAGAAGATCGGTAACGTGAACATGCTCTTCGACGGCTCGAAGGACAATTACCGCACGCTGCCGGATCCCGCCGAGATAAAACCCTCCTCCGATTCGGCCTACGTACACATCACCTCCAACGAAACGATCGGTGGCATTCAGTGGAAGGACTGGCCGGATACCGGCGACGTACCCCTCGTGGCCGACATGTCGAGCGACATCCTCAGCAGGCCGGTACCGGTCGAGAAGTTCGGCCTCATCTACGCAGGTGCGCAGAAGAATCTCGGTCCCGCCGGCGCTACCATAGTTATCGTGAGAGACGACCTGGTGGAGAATGCTCCTGCGGATCTGCCCGCCTATCTCGGCTACAAGACACATGTCGACAAGGAGGGACTCTACAACACGCCTCCGGTCTTCTCCATCTGGGGCATCAAACTCGTCCTCGAATGGGTCAAGAAGATGGGCGGCGCAGAGGCCATGGCCAGGCGCGCAGAGAAGAAGTCGAACCTCCTCTACAGCGCCATCGAGGAGAGCGGCGGTTTCTACCGCAGCCCGGTCGATCCGAAGTACCGCTCTACAATGAATGTCGTCTTCCGTCTGCCCTCCGAGGAGCTCGAGAAGAAGTTTATCTCCGAGGCGGAAGAGGCCGGCATGCTCGGACTCAAGGGACACCGCAGTGTAGGAGGGTGCAGAGCATCCATCTACAACAGCCTGCCGGAGGAGATGGTTCAGTCTCTGGTGGACTTCATGAAAGAGTTTGCCGAGAAAAACGGTTGAGCCGGTAGCATGCTATAATGAAGATAGATGATACGAACATAGAAATCATCAAACACCTCCGCGATGGGCGAAAATCTTTCAGCGCCATTGCGGAGGCGCTCTACATCACGGAGAACACCGTCCGCTCTCGAGTCAACAAGCTCGTAGAGGAGGGGATCTTGGAGATTGCCGGACTCGTCGATCCCGAATCGCTCCCCGGTCACCGCATGATCATCATCGGCGTCAAGCTCACCACCGTGGAGCTGGTACGTAAGGGAAAGGAGTTCACTACGCTCCGGGGCGTGGTCTCGGTGAGCGTGGTAACAGGCAGGTACGACCTCATCGTGCAGGTCATGCTCAACGAAAGCGAGGGCTTCGGACTTCTCGAGTTCTTTACCGAGGAGCTCTCGAAGGTCGGAGAGATCCGCGAGATAGAGACGTTTGTGGTATATCAAGGGCACAACTTGCGTGTGCCCTATATTTTGTAGAAAATGTATAGGAGGAGGTGCACATGTTAAAAAGAACACCCTTATACGATGTGTATAAGGATTACGAGGGTGCGAAGCTCATAGACTTCGGCGGTTGGGAACTGCCCGTCAACTTCAAGGATGGTATTATAGCCGAGCACATGGTGGTGAGGAAAAACGCCGGGCTCTTCGATGTCTCCCACATGGGTGAGATCACGATCGAGGGGCCGAAGAGTCTAGAGTTCATCGATTGGCTGGTGACGAACGATGTGCGCTCGATGGACAACTACCAGTGTCTCTACAGTCCGATGTGCTATCCGCACGGGGGTACTGTCGACGACCTGATGATCTACAAGTATGCGGATGACCGATTCCTACTGGTGGTAAACGCGGCGAATACCGATAAGGATTTCGCGTGGATCTCCAAGGAAAACGACTGGGTAAAGCACAACAGCGACGTCCCCGAGATCACCAATGTCTCGAACTCTTGGGGGCAGATCGCCCTCCAGGGACCGAAGGCCAATGACTATCTCAAGGAGATGCTCGGCGATGTGGTAGACGATATCAAATTCTTCCGCTTCAAGGACGGGCTCGAGATTGCCGGCCACTCCTGCCTCGTCTCCAGGACCGGCTACACCGGCGAGGATGGTTTCGAGATCTACATGGACAGCAACGCCGCCGCCGATGTGTGGAATGCGGTGTTCGACCATACGAAAAATCGGGGTGTCCTCCCCTGCGGGTTGGGTGCACGGGATACTCTGAGGTTCGAGTCCAAGCTTCCGCTCTACGGCCATGAGCTGACCGACGAGATCACCCCGCTCGAGGCGAATCTCTCCGTCTTCGTGAATCTCGAGGGTGCAGACTTTTGCGGCAAGCAGGCCCTCGTCAAGCAGAAGGAGGGCGGAGTGCCGAGATCTCTACGAGGCTGCGAGATGATCGACAAGGGCGTTCCTAGAGCCGGCTACAAGGTGTTTTCCACCGAGGGAGAGGAGATCGGCTACGTAACGAGCGGTTCGAAATCGCCCATGCTCGATAAATTCTGTGGACTCGTGCTCGTCAAGCGGGGTATCGGCCTCAAGATCGGTCACGAGGTCGAGATCGAGATAAACAAGAAGCGGAAGCGGGCCGTAATGGTAAAGACACCTTTCTACAAGAGCACGTAGGTTCCATAGCGTATGGACAATCCCTATGATGTGTGTTACAGCGTTTTTCTCCAAGAGGCGTAGTAGCGCGGAGAAGAGGATAAGGAGAAGAGTATGAGCGATTTATCTAGCACGTATATGGGGCTACGGCTTAAGAATCCGATCATCGTGTCCAGTTCCAGATTGAGCTACGATCTCGAGAAGGTGAAGCAGTGCGAAGTCGCAGGAGCAGGTGCGGTGGTGCTGAAATCCCTCTTCGAAGAACAGATCGTGCACGAGACCGAACGTATGGTCGGCGACATGAATTTCGATGCATACACCGAGGCATACGACTATCTGCGTGTCTCGAGCAAGGACTACTATCTAAACGACTACCTCGGTCTCGTCGAGGAGGCGAAAAAACAGGTCTCCATTCCCATCATAGCCAGCATAAACTGTGTCAGCGACGGCGAGTGGATCGAGTACGCCGAGCGCTTCGAGAAGGTCGGTGCAGACGCGCTCGAGCTGAATATCTTCATCATTCCCACCGATCCGAAGACCAAGAGCGAGACGATAGAGGCCGCCTACTTCTCGATTCTCAAAAAGGTCAAGAAGAGGGTCTCCATCCCCGTCTCCCTCAAGCTCGGCAGCCATTTCTCGGGCATGGCCCAGGTCATGAGCGAGCTCGCCTCTCAGGGAGCCGACGGTTTGGTGCTCTTCAATCGCTTCTACAAACCCGAGATCGACATCGAGAACATGTCGATCAAACCGGCGCACATCTACAGCGCGCCCGAGGAGATGGCCTTGACGCTGCAGTGGGTCGCAATACTCTCCGGCAAGGTCGATGCGGACCTCGCCGCGAATACCGGTGTGTATTCCGGAAAGGACGTGGTGCGGCAGCTGCTCGCGGGTGCCGATGCGGTGGAGGTCTGTTCGGCCTTCATGCAGAACGGCATCGAGAAGGTGGGGGATTTTCTCACGGAGATCGAGGAGTGGATGAGCCGCAAGGGATTCAGCTCCATCGACGAGTTCAAGGGAAGAATGAGCCAGGAAAACCTCGAGAACCCGGAGGTATACGAGCGCTCGCAGTACATCAAGTCGATCGTGGGTATCGACTGAGCTCCCTGAACCCGGACTCATCGCACATGGCATCTCTCTATACGAACCGCTGTCGTATCTCGGCACTCACATAGTCGAGGATCGCCACCGTAATGGCGATGAACCATACCGCAATACCTGCCGACTTGTACTCCATAAGGCGAATGTACTGCACGAGCAGGAAGCCGATGCCGCCGCCCCCGACCATACCGATGACCGTGGACATCCTCACGTTGATGTCCCAGCGATAGATCGAGAAGGAGACGAAGGGCGGAATCATCTGCGGGATGACCGCGAATACGATCGTCTGCAGCTTGTTCGCGCCGGTGGCCTGAATCGCCTCGATAGGACCCGGATTGATTCCCTCGATCGCCTCCGAGTAGAGCTTACCGAGTGCTGCTATCGAGTGGATCGTCAGTGCCACGATGCCTGCGAACGGGCCGAGTCCTACCCACACCACCGCGATGAGCGCCCAAATGAGCGGCTCGATGGCGCGGACGATGTTGAGCACCGTCCTCGTCAGGTAGTAGAAGCCGAGGGTGAGGGCGGAGGTCGACATAAGATTCTTCGCCGCGAGGAAGCTGATGGGAATGGCGAAGACGATGCCGAATAGGGTGGCCATCATCCCCATGAATATCGTCTCTATGATCAGCTCTATCGTGAGAACGAGGGGCTTGCTCGGAAGGAGCGGTCCCGTCTCACTGACTTGCCGAGCCATGACATTGTGGAGCTGCTTGCCCTTGGCGCTGGGAGGAACCAGCCGATAGGGCATGACCATCTCCTTGGTAAAGGAGCCCTCCTCGTCGGTGGTGACCGTCACATACTCGCCCTCGTAGCGCGGGCGAAACTCGTTGCCTATGGCGTCGCTCCACCAGATCTGGGTCTTGGTGTTCGGCTCGAAGTTCTCACCGTGGAGAATTATCTTAGTCCCGGGAACGATCTCGTTCTCCTCGTCGAGCTTGGAGAGCTCGCCGTAGTTCGGTTCGGCACGGATCCATGGCTCGTCTTTTTTCTTCTCCGGCGGTGCCGGCGGCTCCTCTTCGGAGGAGGAGGCGATCATGATCTTCGCCGAGGCCTCGACCGTATCGGTGGCACGGGTCGTGGCGTTCTCCCATGGCCACAGGATCTTCGAGAGCGGTACCCATGCCTCGTCGGCGTCGGCGGTCAACTTGATCAGATCGATCTCGCTGATCTGCCATCCGAATGAGAAGAAAACGGCCAGTACGAGAACGAAGATCGTGTTGTTAGTCTTCTTGCTCGGTTTACCGAGCCGGTACGCATCGTAGATGATCCAGATCCAGATGGCGGCAGTTGCGAGAATGCTGAAGAGCGTAAAGAACGGCGCCTTGTCCACCGCTTTTGCGAGCGTCGGGAAGAAACCGTCTACGAGCCTGCCGAGGAGGCTTACTCTCCATATCAGCAGTCCGATAATACTCGCCAGCGAGGCGAGGAGCAGGAGTCCGCGCCTTACGTGGGTGGAGAACATCTGTCCTAATCCGGGTATTACGAGCGAGAGGAGTGCCGCCACCGGCGAGGTGACCAGCGGGCTTGGTACTACTTGTTCGATTCTCTGTGACATTACGCATCCTCCTGCATGAGGGTTCCGGCGTTCACTCGGCTCGCCTCTTCACCGTAGATCTCTTTGAACTCCTCATCGGTCATCTTGCGGATGTCTTCCTGGGAGCCGCGGTAGACCACCTCGCCGTCCTTCAGGCCTATGACCCTCGTTGCGTATCTCTGTACGAGGTCGAGATAGTGGAGACTGCAGAGGACGGAGATATGGGACTGCGTATTGAGGGCCTCTAGATAGCCGAGAATGGTGTGGGCGAGCACGGGGTCGAGACTCGCCACCGGCTCGTCCGCGAGAATCATGCTCGGATCCTGCATGAGTGCCCTGGCGATGCCGACCCGTTGTCGTTGGCCTCCGGAGAGCTCATCGGCCCTCTTCTTCGCCAGATCCTCTATCCCCACCTTCTTCATCGCCTTTACTGCGTCCTCTTTTGCTTTGGACGGAAAGCGGTGGAAGAGACTCTCCCACGGCGGGAGGTAGCCGAGTCTACCCGACAGAACATTCGTCATAACCGCAGATCTGTCGACCAGGTTGAAGTGTTGAAAAATCATGCCGATCTTTCGCCGAAAGCGCCGCAGCTCGGTGGCTTCGGCGGCGGTGACGTCGCGTCCGTCCCAGAGCACCTGTCCTTCGGTCGGTTCGATCAGTCGGTTGATGCAGCGCAGCAGGGTGGATTTACCGGAACCGCTCAGGCCGATAATTACGAGGAAGTCTCCGTCCTCCACCGTGAAGCTCACGTCTTTCAGTGCCAAAGTACCGTCCGGGTAGACTTTGGTGAGATTCTTGATTTCCAGCATATATACACCTTGATACGATAAGAGGGGGACGGATGTCCCCCTCCTGATAGTTTATCTGCGTCTCTCCAGTGGACTTACTCCATGAGATCCTCTACGCTCATTCCGGCGGCCTGAAGAACCTGGCGGAAGGGGTCGTAGAACTGGTCGCCGTGCTTCTCGAGACCGTTCCAGGAGTAGGCGGTCTTCAGCGCCTCTTTACCCTCTTCGGTCTCGGAGATCTTTAACAGGGCCTCGACGATTTTGCTGCGCATCTCCTCCGAGATGGAGGGGTGGAACTGCACCCCATCGTTGGGAATGTCCTCGGTGATCTTGATGACCTGGACCACGTCCATTACGTCGGGATGGTCGTCCTCGAGGGTGCTTCGGGCGTCCACGTAGCTGGCGCCTGCGTCGGCATCGCGGTTGTACACGGCGGAGACGACGGCGTCGTGGCTTCCTGCGTCGACGATATTCTCGAGGTCCTGCTCAGGATTGATTCCCTCCGCCTTCATGGTGACCATCGGGATGATCCAACCGCTGGTGGAGAGCGGGTCGGGGCGGGCAAAGGTCTTTCCCTCCAGGTCGGCTGTCTCGCTGACGCCGCTGTCCTTGTGGACGATGATCTGCCCGTTGTACGTGGGGCTTCCGTAGCGGACCGAGACGAGCTCCGCTTCCGCTACACCGCGGTCGGCCGCCATGATGTAGGCGAAGGTGGCGAGCGAGGCCATGTGAGCCTTCGGGGGATCGCTCGAGAGAGCCTCGACGACTCCTACGTACTCGGTGGCCACATTGGTCTTGAAGTAGTACCCGGTCTCCTCGTGGAGAAGGTCGGCTACCGCTTCGGCTCCGGAGGCAACGCGCTCCATCTCGCCGGAAGGTACGAAGGACCAGATTATCGGATTATCCTCGGAACCGAGTGAGGGTCCTTCATCCTTTGCTTCCTTCTCCTGTTTCTCTCCCTCGGCTGCCTTCTCCTCCTTCTGGCATCCTACGAACACTACCGAAAGAGCGAGAATCGAGAAGAGGAGCACAAGAAGAGCTTTCTTCATCTTCATCAAACTATCCTCCTAAAAAAACTTGTTATGTGTCTGTAGTATACATGTATTAATACCACCAGTACAGATGAAATATTAAAATCGGATTTAAATTGCATGTACTATTCGTGAGGCATAATGTACCGACCGACGGCTGAGGAAAATATCCACACTGCTTTACTTTTTACGGCGGATTACGCTATTCTGTAAAGACGGACGATTATGGAACAAGAAGAGAATTTCGACGATATCCGGCCATACAGAGACGAAGAGGTTGCGGAGGTTCTTCATCGACTAGGGCAGAACCGGTGGCTCATGTCCGGTCTGCGCAATGTATTCTTTCCGCGGATCCCTCGCGTGCTCGCCCCGGTCGTCGACAGGATTCTCAAATGGTACCTCCACATGAAGCTGAAGAACATCAACAATGTCTATCTGTTTCAGAAGAAGGTCAGTGTGGACACACTTCTCCACATACTGGTGCAAAAAACCATAAGCGGCCTCAGTTACCGGGGACTCGAGCATCTGGACCATAATAGCCCCTACATATTCATTTCCAACCACCGGGACATCGTCCTCGATCCCGCACTCCTCAACTACATCCTATTCGAGAACAACTTTCCCATAGCTCAAATCGCGATCGGCGATAACCTGCTTGTCAACGAGGTCGTAGAAGACATCATCAGACTGAACAGAGCCTTTATTGTGAAGCGCGATCTGCCGCTGCGACAGCAGTTCGAGGAGAGTCTTCATCTCTCCAGATACATCCGGCACGTGATCACCAGTGGTGACTCTGTCTGGATCGCCCAGAAATCGGGGAGGTCGAAGGACGGCATCGACGAAACCAGCCCGGTCGTCCTCAAAATGCTCCACTTTGCTCATAGGGTCGAGAAGACTCCCTTCAAGGACTTCGTCAACAGCGTAAATATCGTGCCGGTATCTATCTCCTACGAGTACGACCCCTGTGACCGTCTGAAAGCCTGGGAGGTCTACCGTAAACGTACCCACGGCACGCACAACAAACGGAAGTACGAAGATCTCGTCAGCATACTCACCGGCCTCAAGGGCTTCAAGGGAAGAGTGCACTACAACTTTCACGAACCTCTGAAAGGGGAGTTCGAGAACGAGAAGCAGTTGGCCGAGGCTATCGATCGAAAGATCCAATCCGGTTACAAGCTCTGGGCCACCAATTTCATCGCCTACGACGAGGTGTACAACACCGACCTCTTCGCGCAGAGCTACTCCCAGTTCGAAAGGCAGCGCTTCTTCCTGCGGTTTCGGCGCCTTTCCGACCAGGTAAAGCAGGTCCTCTTGGAGTCGTATGCAAATCCCGTCATAAACAAGATGCATCTCACCCGCAAGAACGATGGATAGGAAGATCCTCCGGGTTACGGCGATTCTCTCTGTGATCATCCTCTTGTCTTGCGCGGTATCCTGCATGGGGCACAGACCGGATCTCCAACGGTTATTCTGGCAGTTGGACGTGTACCGCACTCCGGAAAACGGCGCACAGTACGAGAGACTTTCGGTCTTTGCCGTCGTCCGGGACATGGATGGGGGCGAGGATTTGGATGTCTGGAGGCTTCGTATGCCGGAGGAGGAGCTGGTCTGGGAGAGAGATGTCGAGGAGCTCAGGAGAGTCGGCAGCGGAGAGGATACCTGGACAGGGAGCAACTCCTTCGCCATGCCCTTCGATGCCCCGCTTCCGAGGGGAGAGTACCTACTGCACATCGCAGACAGGGCGGGCGAGCAGGGAGAGACCTCCTTTATCATTCCCGCAGATCTCATCGGTCTGACCAGTGGTGATCTCGAGGTCGAGCTCTTTCCGCGGCTCCGATTCGAGAACGGCAGGGCCCTCCTCTCGTCTTCCTATGAGCACCACAGCATAACTGTTGTAGATGCCCGCGGAGAGATCGTAGAGCTCTCGGAATCGTCGAAAGCGCTGTTCCCGGCCGGCAAGCTCGAAGAGTGGCGAAATGCGGGAGGAGAGGAGCTCGTTATCGGCGCATTTCATGAGGAGTTGGGGATAGGCCTCAAGAGCGGACCCTACCCCCTTCCCCCGGTCACGACGCCCGATAAGCCGTCGGCACCCGAGAGGAGCTCAGCGTCCGAGAATGCGGTCGAGTAGGGCTGAGAAGAAATTGCGCAGCTGCCGCTTGAGACTCTCGCCGTATCGATTGGAGTAGTCCATGACCGCCCTCTCGAGAGGAAAGTCCTCTCCGTGCTCCTTCTTGAGCATGTCCCAATGTTTGACGATCCAGATGTAGAGGTCCGCCTTCGTTCTTCCCGGGAAGCGTGAGAGAATCCCCTCCTGTTGGATTATCCGCACGATCGGCTTGTAGAGGTTGCTGTACCAGGAAGAGGCTGCCTGCAGCAGCGGTATCTCGGCTTTAATATCCTGATTGAGGAAGTACTTGTGGCCCTGTATGTGTCTGAGCATCTCGACGTAGCGTCCGGGCTCGGTAAAGATTACCTCCTCGGGCGGAATTATCTGCCCGAGCCCCGTATTTTCGAAGACCTCACGCTTCTCGTACTCTATGACTTTTTTCTTGAGATCAGACGTGGTCATTCCCGGCTCGATGGCTAACTCGGAGTCGAGCTCGATGACTTCCGCGTCTATCTGTTGAGTCCCCTGCATTTTCGCAACCGAGACACGGTTGTTGCCGTCACGAACGAAGTAGACTCCGCCGATCTCGTAGAGCTTGATAGGGGGAAGAATGACATCGGTCAGATGTGCCCTGTCCACGCTCTCCCACTTACCGCGTATGAAGTCGTGCTTCGGGAGAAATGTGCTGTTGAAGTCCCTGTACCGACCTTCGCTGCCCACTATCTTATCGATGGGAACTACCTGCATCCCCTTGTAACTCTCGTTCGAGGGACGGAGGAGGTTCTTTACATCTTCGAGAGAGAGGAGGCGTTGCCTATCCGGAGTGAGGGCGTTGAGAAGAGAAGATATGGTCGCCTTGGATCTCGCCTTGTTGAAATCCTCTCTCGCCTGATACTTTACGTTAAATGTGTCTTGCTGCATAATTTTAGTCCACCTCTATTTCGATTGTCGTGTGTTCATAGGCATTTACCACCATCGTCTGCAGGTACTGCGTTCTTCTCGTCTCGTTTAGATCGTACAGATGCACGTGTCCGTGTACAAGATAGCGAGGTTTGAAAAACTTCATAAACCAGAGAAATGTACGGAAACCTCGGTGACAACGGTCTTTACGGTCGTGAATATCCATCGGAGGGGCATGGGTGAGCAGGATGTCTATCCATCGGTCGTAGAGTATGCGGTTGAGAAGTAAGCCGGGCAGACATTTGAGCATCTTGAAGAACATCTGCAGTTCGCTGAACTGGTTGTGGCCCCGGTTGTATTTGCGGCTGCCCCCCAATCCGGCGATGAGAATCCCGTGGAAGTTGATCACCTTGTCTCCCACGTAGGTTGAACCGAAGCTCTTCTCTACGAACTCATCGTCCTGTTGCGCGGTGATCATACCGATTTGGTACTCCTTGCGGTAGTAGGAGATACGTTTGAGGTTGTGATTGCCGAATACGAAGGCGAGGGGTTTGTTCAGCGTACTCACGATGAAGCCGTAGTAGGGCAAATCCAGATCGCCCGCACCTAAGACCATGTCTATGTCATCGAAGCGCTCCTTTATGCTGTTCGAGTAAACGAGGGGATCTACATGATCTGAGACGCAGAGGATCTTGAAGGTGCGCATTGCCTGGGCCCCTAAGGAGAATCGAGCTTGGAAAAGTCTATTGTAGAGAGAAGCTTCTGCAGCTTCTCCTTGTCGATGAGGTCTATGGGCCTGCTCTCCGCGTAGTCGAGCGCCTTGCGGGTAAAACCGGAGGAACTCGCGATTACCCCCCTCGTGACGTTGAGTTTTTTCATGTTCTCGTGCATGGATCTGACCGTGGAGTCGGTGAGCACTTCGGGGACCCGCAGATACCATATCAGCTTTGGCTGTTTCTTCGCATTTCGCCACTTCGTATTGCTCTCCACGGCGACTATTTGGCAACCGTTCCGGATGTCGGAGGTGTCGCTGATCTGCAGCTCCAAAGACTGAGTCGTAATTGCCTTCGCTATATCGTAGAACTCCGAGGGGCCTGCGGTGAGGAAGTCCTTTATGTGGTCGTCGGTGCGCAGCTCCTGATACTGACTCAATTTTTCAGCCACGTCTTTGAATGAGGGTTTCTTCTTGTAGATGACCTCCCACTGTTTTATCGCCTCGTCGTAGTTGCGGGTCTGCTCGTAGGCGAGGCTGAGGAAGTAGCGGGCGTAGAGTATCTCCTGGCTGCTGCTGTCGTCGGCGAGTTTGATAGCCCGTTCGAGTTCTACAGCCGCCTTTTCGAAATCCTTCATGTTCATGTAACAGCTGCCGCGTTCTATGAGTGCGCGGGTCTTGAGTTCCGGATCCCTCTGCGCCTTCTCGAAGGAGAGCAGAGCCGCGACGTGATCGTGATTCTCCTTGAGGATCTTTCCCATGTAGAAATGGGCCTTGTAGTTCGAGGGGTCCGACTGCAGGGCCTGCTCTAGCTGCTGTTTTGCCTCCAAGCTCTTCTTGCTTCGGTAGAGCAGATATCCCAAACGGTAGTGGGCCATCGAGTGCTTGGGGGCGAGCTCGAGGGCCTTGCGGTAGTAGTTTGCCGCCTTGTCCGAGTTGCTGCGCTCCTCGAAGAGCACAGCCGCCTTGAAGTAGTGCTCTGCCACGGACTGCTCGAGCTTGATGAGGAGAAGGTACTCTTTGAGGGCCTCGTCGTTTTGCTTGAAGCGTTCGTAGAGACTTGCGATGAGCTTGCGGAACTCGGCCTCCTTCGTGTACCCCTCGAAAATGCCGATTTCGTTTACCGTCTTCAGCTCCATGAGGGCGAGCTCCGGCTTATCCTGCGCGAGATATGCCTTGCCCAGCAGAAAGTGGGCATCTACGTTGCGAGGCTGTTTTGTGAGGATCTGTTTCGCTGTTCGCGTAACCGCCCCGGCCTTGCCCTGTTCCATCTGCTTGAACAGGGTTTGCATCTGTTTCGGTGCTATAATGGATCGTATGAGAAAATATGCAAAAACACCGATGGCAATGCCGAGAATAACTATAAGGACGATTATTATTGGCATATCCTTCCCCTTAAGGTAGATTAATGAGAAAATGGGCTAATGTCAAACATGACAAGAGAAAAGGCAATGGGGAAACTATGAAAAAGAACGGCATTTTTCATATGGCTATATGCGCAGCAGCGCTCTTTCTTCTCTCCGCCGTCTCCATATATTCTGATGTGGTAGAGGAGGCGACCGATGCCTTTATGGCGAACAAACCGAAAGAGGCGATTCCATTGCTCCAAACCGCGTTGGAGCAGGAACCGAAAAACGAGAAGCTCTACATGTATCTGGGCATCGCCCATGAACAGCTCGAGGAGTGGGACGCCGCCGTAGAGGCGTATCAGGAGGGGCTATCGGTTGGAAATGACAGAGCGACATTCTACTTCAACATCGGCAACAACTACGTACGCCTCGGGGAGCACGAGAAGGCCATAGAGGCCTACAGCTCGGCCATAGAGGCCGGCGATGGGATGCCCGCCGCCTATCTGAACCGTGCCAATCTGCGGGTGAGGACAGAGAGTTATCAGAAGGCGGTTGCAGACTACCGCGTATACCTCTCTCTCGAACCGGATACTCCGCAGAAGCAGAACATAGAAAAAATGATCGACCTCCTTTCGGAGAAGCTGAGAATCACCGAAAAGAAGCGGAGAGAGGAGGAGCGGCGCAAGAAGGAGGAGGAGCAGCGTCAAAAAGAGCTCCTCGATCAGGTGCTCAATTCGCTCGAGGAGTCCTCCGGAGAGACGAAAAATCTGCAGGCGGGAACCGGCGAAGTGAAGGAGTACGAGGAAGATTTCGATATCGTAGAGTAAAGCGAGGACGGGTTAAAAGTTATGAATAGAAGAGTACTGTTTACAATAGGCGGAGTGGTGCTGCTTGCAGCGCTCATCGGCGGAGGCTTCATGCTGTTCGGCGGAAAAGGAGGGGAGACTCCCCCCGCCGCTCAGGAGGACAAGGGAGAGACGGCCCGCGAGAATACCTTGAAGCTCGCCCGCGACTACTACGACCAGGGGGAGTATCAGCGTGCCCTCGATCTGCTCGACGAGCTCCTTATCAAGAACGCCGATGACGAGGAGGCGAAGGATCTGCGAGATGAGGTGATCGCTGCCCGGAAAGAGGAGGAGCGGCGAAAACAGCAGGCGGCCGAGAAGGATGAGCAGCTCGCAGACGAGAAACAGGATGAGCTGGTGGACACCCTCTCGGAGCTCGGCAGCTCGCTCAAGGACCAGAAAGTTTCGAAGGAGGAGCTCGACAAGCGCCGGCAGGAGGAGCAAGAGCGTTTAGAGCAGCAGAAACGTGAGGCCGAAGAGCGGGAGCGTAAGAAGAAAGAGGAGCTCGAGCAGATGGCCAAGGAGGAGCGTGAGAAGGAGGAGAAGGTCCGAGAGCTCATCGCTCAGGGACGGGATTCGATGAAGAAGAAGGACTTCATCGAGGCCCGCGGCTACTTCGACGAGGCGATCGATATAAAGCCAAATTCCGCCGAGGCCCTTGCGGAGAAGGGTGAGACCTACTTTCAGGAGGACGAGGACAGCCAGTCGAACATTCGCAAGGCCCTCGAGTTCGCCAACAAGGCCATCGAAAAGAATGCGAATCTGTGGATACCCCACAACACGAAGGGGAAGATCTATGCCAAGCAGCGGCAGTGGGAGAATGCGATAGACTCCTTCAAGCAGGCCGCCAGACTCAATCCGGAGAATGCGCAAGCCCTCTACGAGCTGGGCAAGGCGCAGTACCGCGTCTCCAAGTTCGATCAGGCGCGCCAGTCCTTCGAGGCGGCGATACACAACGATCGAGACTTCGTGAAGGCCTACCTCAACCTCGGCTTCACGCTCAGGCAGCTCGGAAGTAACGAGGCGGCGCACCGGGCATTTGCCGAGGCGGCGGAAGTAGATCCCGAGAACGAGCTCGCCTTCTATCAGATGTCCGAGCTCAAGCGAATACGCGGCAACTTATCGGGAGCTATCGAGAACCTCAAGAAAGCCTCGTCCCTTGCCCCCGACAAGGCCCTCTACCACAGCAAGCTCGGCAATCTCTACTACCGGCAGAAGGACTACGAGAATGCCGCACAGGCCTATCGCAGCTCGATAGAAAAGGATCCGGAGGACGCGAATACACACTACAACCTCGCCAAGGTGCTTCTGGACATGGACAGTGGATCGGATGCCCTCAGCCACGCGGTAAAGGCGGTGCAGCTCGACTCTAAGTCGGCGGAGAACCTCTACATGCTGGGAAAGGCGAGCGAGGCCACGGACAACAGCTCTCAGGCGATAAGCGCATACGAGAAGGCGCTGCAGATCGACTCCGACTACATCTCCGCCCTCGTGAACCTCGGCTCCATCTACGACGAGCAGGAGAAGTACGACAAGGCGCTGAACTACCTGCTGAAGGCCTACGAGCTGCAGCCCGACTCCCTCGCGGTCAACAACAACCTGGGCAATGTGTATCTCCATTCGGAGATCTTCCAGAAGGCCATTACTCACTACCGGAAGGCCATCGAGAAGAAACCGGGGGCCACGCTGATGCGGTATCACCTCGCCATTGCCTACATCGAGACGGACAACAGGGACAAGGCTCAGGACGTACTCTCGGAGCTTATCAAGATCGATCCGCAGTACTGGGATGCCTACTACAAGCTCGGAGAGCTTCTCATCGCGAAGGGACAGAACGAGGCGGCGCGTCAGATCCTGCAGAAGCTGTTGGAGAAGAATCCTAACTACGAGAAGAGGGAAGAGGTGGAGAACATGCTCTCTGCCTGATGACTCAGGTACGTCCGATGAGGCGATAGAGCTCGGCCTCGGTGAGGCGCAGCCATACCGGCCGGCCGTGCGGGCAGCGCGGTTCCGGCAGCGAGAGGCTCTTCCGTATCAATTCGACCGCGCTCGTCTCATCGAGTCGCTCCCCCTCCTTTACCGCCCGTTTGCAGGCGATGTCGGCGTACAGGGCGGTGCGTATTGAGGAGACCGAGTCGTGGGGCGAGAGGAGGAAGTCGATGATCTCCGCCTCCATACCGGTGCACTTCTCGGGAACGGCGTTGAGATACCACACGCCCTCCCTCTCCTGTTCCACCGATATGTTGATCTCGCGGTACTCGTCGAGACGCTCGAGGAGGAGCCGCTCCTCATCCTCCTCTATCTCGAACCTGTGCCCCACAAGCAGGGGCTGAGACCGTCCAGGGGACTCGAGCAACTCGTTGTAGATGATCCGCTCATGGGCCGCGTGTTGGTCGATCAAAAGCAGCTCCCCGCGCCTCTCGACGATGAGGAAGAATCCGAGGGCCTGGCCGTGGTAGACGAACTCCTCCGGCTCCCCCTGTGAGGCAGGGGGAGGCTCGTCTTCACGAGGTCTGCCCGGTTCTTCATCCGAGTAGTGCGGCGACTGCTCACCTACCCGGCGGAGCCGGGATATGTCTATCGAGCCTGAAGGGGCACCCTGTGGGGAAGAACCGGGTTCGTAGGGCCTGATGTGCCCGGCCCCGCGCCGATCGGAGAGGCGTCCGGCGCCGGCTTCGTAGTCGAAGCCGTAGGCCGGCTCAGAGGTCCCTGCCTCATTTTGGTGCCGGAAGTCGCTCCGGAAGTCGTGCTCGGACTCGTACCTCTTGAGGAACTCTCCGATCCGCTCGACCACCTCGTGGTGGATCTGCGGCAGGTTCTTGATCTTCGCCTCCCGTTTTGCCGGGTGGATGTTGAAGTCGACGAGGTCCGGTTCGATTCGAAGGAAGAGGAAGGCCGCCGGAAAACTGCCGCCGGGCAGGACCGCCCGATAGGCGTATTCGACCGCCTGGATGAGGGAGTACTCCTGAATCCGCCGGCCGTTGACGTAGATGTGGATGTAGCGCCGATCACTGCGGACGATCGATGGCGAGGAGAGGACGGCGGTAAAGGAGAAGTCTCCCGCCTCGTCCTCGATCTCGTAGAGGAACTCCGGCTGAAAGAGCCCCGGATGGGCATCGGCAACTCGCTGCGCATAGCCGGCGGGACCGAGATGGAGGTCCACTGCGCCGTCCTTCACGAAGCGGAAATCGAGTTCGGGGTAGGGAAGCGCCTTCTCCACGAAGGTTCTCTTGCAGGCCGAGGTCTCCGCGCCGGCGCTCTTGAGGAACTTGCGACGGCCGGGCATGCCGTAGAAGATGTCGAGTGCCTCTACGACGCTGCCCCGTTTCGCCGGTGCGGGGCTCATGCGTTGCTGTCGTCCATCGCGTACCTCGAGGCGGTGTCCGTCGCCGTTTTCGGCTGCGCTGGTGACCGTCAAACGGGTACAGGCGGCGATGCTCGCGAGCGCTTCGCCGCGGAAGCCGAGGGTCGTCAGGTGGTAGATGTCCTCTGAATCCTCGATCTTGCTCGTGGCGTGGGGCTGAAAACAGAGCTCGAGATCCTCGCCGCTCATGCCGCAGCCGTCGTCGGCCACCCGGATCTTCTTCAGACCTCCCTTCTCGATGGAGAGGTCTATGGAGGAGGCGCCGGCGTCGATTGAGTTGTCGATCAACTCGCGGACGACCGAGTAGGGGCGGTCGATCACCTCGCCGGCGGCGATCTTCTGCGCAACGGAGTCCCGGAGTATCTGCACCCTCCGGGGCGGCGGTGTATAGTTCATGCAGAAAAGGTACTAAAAGCTGACCCGCGTTTCAATGGTGATGTTCGGCACCATCTTCGGCCTTCCGTTGCGGTAGACGATGTTGCCTTCCTCGTCGTGCAGCACCGCGGTGCTGAAAATCCCCGCCAGGTCTACCGTCGGCGCGAGCGGGAAAACGATCTCTCCCCGGAAATTTGCGTAGGCGTCGAAGAAGTACAGATCCTTGTCGGTGAACATAGGGGCGAAGTTCGTGCGGGAGTAGGAGATAGAGCCGTGGACACCGACCACCGGAATGACGTCGGGCAGAAGACGCACGGCCATGCTGAACTCGTCGCCGAAATTATCGGGGTAGTCATCGTCTATCTTCTTCCACGGCCACATGTAGCCCGCGGAGAAGGCCACCGCATCAAAGAGTTCCGCTGCGGCATCGCCATAGATTCCCATCGTCACTTCGTTGTAGGGATTCTTCGAGTCCGTTTCGTGGGCATCGAGGTAGGCGTTCACCTCAGCGGCCCTCATGCCGCGGATGCGCTCGTAACTCGGTCCGAAGAAGGAGTGGTGGAAGAGCCCCTCGGAGTAGCGGTACTCGAGGCTGTACTCTACGGCGGTAATATTGCCGAGAAAGCCCGCCGAAAGGCCGTAGTTGTGAAAACTCTCCGGTTCGAACTCGTCTGAGCTAGTGTAAACGGTGTCGTGGTAGAACTCCCCGTCCCGCTCGGGGACGAAGACCGCCGCATCGGCATAGGGAACGATGGAGAGAAGGTCCCCCTCCACGATCGGCAGCTCCACATCGAGCCCGAAGCTGTTGAAGCTCATGCGGTCGATCGCCTCGAGCTCCATCGCCGTCTGATCCGCCGCAGAGAGCGGATCTATGTCGGTGACCGCCGAAGCGCCGAAGGTAAGGGCGCCGACGGGCGTCACGAAGAGTCTGCCGCCGAATATCTCCGGATCCGCCACATCGTTGAGCACGGTCTCGAAGCCGCCCCGGGCGCCGCGGATGCCGAGGTTGAGGCCGAGGAGGCGCACGGCGGGAAAGTCCGCGTCGTTCGCGTAGTTCTTCATGATCGATCCGTGACCGAGGCTCATGTTGTCGAGGTTGCCCAGCTTGAGGAAGAAGGGATCCCTGCGGTCGCCCCACTCGAGGTAGTGCAGCTTCAATGCGAGATCCCGCAGCAGGTCACGGCTCGCCTTCTGCGGCGCGTCGTCCCAGTCCTCGTCACTGCCGAAGGACCACTCGTCGTTGCCCTCCGGCTCGTACCACTCGTTCCTGTCGAGGAGGTCGTCGGTGTAGATGATCGGAAGAAAGAGGGCGAATCGGAGCTTTTCCCCTTCGTAGTGCGGTTTTATCACCGCCTTGGAGTAGGTCTCTCCCTCCATGGTGACCGTGCCTATCTCGAAACCGAGGTAGTTGCCGAGATACCGTGAGAGTGCGCCCTCGCCTGCGGCTCCTCCCGCATCGGCGGCTCGGGCCTCTCCGGCGGTCATGGCCAGGCCGGGAGTCAAACCGCTTCCCTCGTCCCCGGTTCCCTTCTCACCGATCCGGGCCTCTTCCTGATCGGCCTGATCCTTTTGCTCCTCCTCTTCATCCTCTTCGGCAGATTTCTCCTCGTCCGCCTCGGGCTCTGCGGGGCTGTGTCCCGGGACGTTTTTCGGGGCGAGCTTCTCGAACTGTACGTCTCTGAGGATGTCGTTGAGCTGTTCCCTGCTCATGCGTATCGCCTCGAAGGTTTCGGCGAGGGCATTCGCCTTCATTCCAGAAGTGAGGGTGAGGGACTCGTTAGTGGCGAGCTTCCGGTACTCTACGGTTCCCTGGGCCACGAAGGCGGTCTCCTCTTCGCCCGGTAGGGAAATGAGGCCGAAGTCCGTTCCCCGCACTCCGCAGACCGCCGACGGGGTCGATACCCGGTACTTCGCGCCGACGCCGGAGCGCGCCGCGATCGCACGCAGCTTTCCCTTTACCAGACTGAACTCGTTCGCCGTATCCTGTGAGCGCTGCAACTGCTCCACGGTGAATGTGGTCTCTCGGGCGAGCTTGATGATCGTCCCGTTCGGCTCTAACTGCAGCTCCGCGACGGTGGCGCCGGTCCGTACCGTGTCTCCCGCCCTGAGCTCCATGCCCGTACTCAGCGCGATGGGAGAGTCCTCCCTGCTCCGTACTTCGATTTCCGCCGGATCCTCGTAGTAGACCAGCAGTGCTGCGGGATCCTCGCTCTGGGCAAAGAGCCCCGCTGTACCGAGGATGAGCATCATGCAGATTGAAAGCAGCTGTATCCATATGTTCACTAACGGCTTCATGTCTTCTCCTCCCTTTACAGGCTGATGGAGGTCGAGAGTCTTGCCGTGGTCTCCCAATCCTCCTGCGCGGGCACATAACGGAGGCTGTATCCGAGATTGATAACGGCGGGCCCGGCCTTGTAGTAGATATTCGCTCCGATCAGAGAGTTCTCCGGTTCTCCGAAATCGGCAAATTCTTCGATGTACTTTTTATCGTAGGTGAGGTCGAAGTATATGCCCGGAAGTACTCCCTCTCCCACCGAGAAGGTGCTGCGCAGATGGGGAAAGGTGGATTCCTTCCCCGATTGCGGGACGAAGGCGCTGTCCACACTCGTGTTGAAGACCACCGAGTCGTCGAAAAGACCGAATCCGAGGCTCGCGAGCCATCCCGCGTATCCGGGAACCTTTACTCTCTCCGAGTAGATTTCGTATTTCTGCTGCCTGTAGAGGTCGTAGGTTGCATCGAAGTAGAAGGGCACGAAGTTGTCGCCGAGGAGCAGCGTGTTCACGCTGTAGTTGATGAACTCGACCATCTTGCCCCCGAATCCGACTAGTCCGCCGGTGTGGGTATCTTCTTCACTGGGCTGCAGTGCCGCATCTCCGTAGAAGGCGCCGGAAAAGACGGGGGTGGCGACCACCGGCTGAAAGAAGTCGAGACTGAACATCTGCACCGAGTCGGGAGAGTACTTCGAGCCGGTCTTCGGATCATCTATGAAGTCGTCGATGGCATCCGGTTGTGTATCGGCGGCCGCGGTGGCGCCGATCTGCAGCTCCGAGAGCAGCGGATTGTCGTGCTGCACGAGTGGACGGGTGTAGAGTCGTGTACCGAGTATGTCGAAGCGGGCGAGGTTGCCCACGAATGTCTCTACCCCCACGTAGGGGAACTCGAAGAGACTGCCGTCCACATCGAGCGCGAGCCCGACGTAGCGCTTCTCCGGAAGCAGGAGGGTGTTCGCATAGCCGCCCATGAGGAAGCCGTTGCCGAGGGTGCCGTCCTCTATCGAGCCGATCTTCCCGTAGAGCGGGTCGCCCTTCTCGCCGTAACGCACGTAACGGAAAATCGGCAGGTAGAGATCGAGAAAGCTTCTGTCGCTGTCGGGGATCCAGTCCTCTTCGCGCACCTGGAAACCGCTGTCTCCGTCGTCGTCTACGAAACGGTAGTTGAGGTCTATACCGAGGCCGATACCCACCTTGCCGTACGAAAACTCGGGATACAATCCGAGTCTCTGGTAGGTGACTTGCTCTCCGTCGTCCTCGTTGAAGGTCTGTGCACCCAATTCGATGACCATGGAGAAAACACCCTTCGACTCCTCCTCGCTCGCTTCGGCGCTCTCCTCTGTCTTTAGGTCTTCCCCCGCTTCCTCGTCCGCAGACTCTTCCTGCGCGGCGAGAGGAAGAAGCAGTACTAACCCGAGGCAGATCGCGGGCACGGTTTTCATTACGTTCATCGCGACACTCCTTACACGAACTCTCTATTCATCCAATATAAAGCATGTGGGTGGAAAAAACATACATGTACCGATGTGCCGGCGACCCCATAGTGAGATTCTTCCGAAATTGCCATTATGCAAGAAATGCCCCTGTATTTCGCTTTTAGGCGAAGACGCATTCCCGCAGCACAGTCCGATTCGACTAGAAGGCGAGCTCCACCTCGATCCCGACTTCTCCGCCGAGGTTGTGGAGGACGAAGGTTCCGGATTCGTCTTCCACGCTCGAACGCTCGTAGCCGATTCTCGCGAAGGCCTTCGCCTCGCCGGTCTCCCCTATGTCTATGGCGGTGATGTGGGATAGGAGGTAGCGGGTGTTTTCGCTGTTGTTTGCCGGTTCTAGGGACCAGCGCACGTCGAAGATCTCCTCGTGCACGAGCGAAGGCGTCTCTTTCGGGTCGAGGCGCTTCTTGAAGGGGAAGTCCCGCTCGAAGGGGCTCCTGCGCATCCAGGAGGTCTTTACCTCCAGCGTCTTACTGTGGTCGGGGAGCTCGAGCAGGTACGAGGTGTCGGTCGTCACGGTGTTGCCCCGGTTTAACTGGAATTCGAGGAACTGACCGATGTTGATGGTGTGATTATCTCCTGTGCCGCTCATGCGCGAGGAGAGGGGGTAGGTGGAGCTGAGACCGGCGGAGTGACTGATCTCCTCGGTGCGATACCAGTCGAAGATCGAGTAGCGGCCGAGTCTGCCGAAGAGGTTGAGAGCAGTGGCCCTGTAGGTGCTGTCGAGGGTAAAGATGTCGGTCCGGCTGTCGTAGGAGCGAGAGAGCCTTCGGCCGAGCTCGACCGAGAGGTTCGAGGGGGCGATGAGGTGGTAGAGCCTCGAGCCGGGGGTGAGCGAGAACTCGGTGAGGAAGGAGGGGCGATAACCGGCTGATGCGAGGGAGAGGCTCTCCTCGGAGAACTCTTTGCGCGTATCGCGGATCCACAGCTCTCCGAAGGGTTCGGACCTCCAGAAGTAGAGCTGCTCTCCGCTTCTCTCGGCCGCCTCTCCCAGGTCTCCGCCGAAGCCCGTGGATTCGTCGTGCGCATCGCCGGTCTCCAGATTCCTGGTATAGGTAAAGGAGAGGCTGGGGTTGGCGCTGCTCTCCGGGGCGAGGAGGGTCGAAGTTCCCACGCCGAGGCTGTGTGATTCGCTGAGGGAGAACTCCTCCTCGTTAGAATCCGTCGCGGTGCTCAGGTCGGCGAAGACCCGGAAGGTCGTTGAGTAGAGAGTGAGGCGGAACTGCGCATCGTGCGCGGTGGTTCGGGTGAGGGGCCCGGTGGTGTGGCTCGGCAGGTAGAGGGAGAAAGAGGAGCCGTAGCGCTCGCCGAAGCTCTCGGACGGCAGCAGGTCCTCGTCGTTCTCCACGCCGTACTCGGTCGAGATCGTGAGCTCGGAAGCGGGAAGTGCGGCGAGACGGCCGTCGCCGCTCCAACTGCGCGCCAGCACGAGGCTGTTGCGGGAGAGCTCCGCAGCGATCTCGAGGGAGCCCGCTCCCTCGCGGCCGAGCTTTGCAGAGCTCGAGTGGTCGACCTCTATCGTGTGGTAGCTGTGGTGTTCCCGGTAGGCATCCGCAAGGGTCAGGAGTGAGGCGAAGAGCGGTGCGGTGATGTCGTAGCCGCCGGAGGGGTAGAACTTCTCCTCGTCGAAGAAGCCGTTGTAGCTGAGGGCGACGTCCCCTTCGTAGGCACCGAAGCCGAGGTCGTTGGCAAAGCTCACCTCGCCTGCCGCCGGTTCGAGAAAGCCCGAGGCGAAGTTTTTGCTCTGCACCTGCACCTGGTTCTCGTAGGTCAGGTCGTGGACGAGGGGATGCTTCTCCGATCCGACGACCACGCCCGGACGGTGGTAGTAGAGGCGTGAACGGCCTGCGCCGCCGACTTCGAGCTGCGGGTCGTGGAAGAAGAGCTCGTCGAGATAGAGCGAGCCGTCCGATCCGGTCGTGGTCTCCGTGCTGATGTCGACCCTGTTCACCCCTTCGGCGTTGCGCCGCTTCTTCAGCCCGGAGTTCGACCCGCCGTAGTCGCCGCGGGAGGAGGGGATCTCCTCCCCCTCCTCGGTCACCTCGTCGGCGCCGGGGGAATCGAGCTTCCATGTGTACTTGTTCCACTTCCCGCTCCTCTGCGGCTCGAAGCTGACCGAGAGTCCCTCGCCGTCGGGATTCCGCACCGAGAGGGTGATCTCCCCAACCGTAGGGTCGCTCTTCATGAAGAAGGATATCTTGCGGTAGTCGCGCAGGTCCACCGGCTTGCCGTAGGCGCGGGCGTTCCACGTGCCTGCATGGTCATTCCAGGAAAAGACCGAGACCCGTGCACGGCCGGAGTCGGCCTCGTTGAAGAGGCCCGCCTCGTCGTTGCCGGTGAGCGAATCGTAGTCGCCGGTGTCCTCCTGGAGGTAGGTCTCGTAGATTTCGAGAGCGTGTCCCGACTCTCCCGAGCCGGAGAAGCTGCTGCCGAGGAAGGAGAGCTCGCTGACCAGCAGCCTTCCGGAGGCTGTCCCGCTGCCGCTCTCTTCCACCACGAGGACCTGCACCGCCGAGACCGAGCTCAGCTTCGCCCGCTCCTCGGGGCTCAGGTTGAGGGTAACGTCGTTCCAGCCGGTGCCGGAGACGTCGAAGTCGCCTACGCCACTTGCCGGCGCGCTCTTGACCACCGTGTAGTCGCCCACGGCGTAGTGGTCGAGAATGTCGTTGCCGTCGAGGTCCTCGCCGTTGATCATGCTGCGGTGCGGCGCCCAGGGGATGCGGGGGGCAACGGGCATGGTCCCGTAGGGCGAGTGGTTGAAGGCGAAGCCGTCGCTGTACTTCGAACTCTCCTCGTCGAGATCTCCGTCGTCGTCCAGGTCCTCGGGCAGCCGGCCGAACACGACGTAGATGTCCACCGAACCGGAGGGAGTGGTGCCGCTGCGGCCGATGTGCTTCATCGAGAAGGTGATCGCCTCCATGCGGCTGAGGTCGAGGGGCTCCTCCCGGTGGATGAGGGGGACGAGCCCGCCGACCCACTCGTCGGTGTCTATCTCGTACTCGAGGACCATCGCATCGCCCTCGGTCTGCGAGCCGGTGGAGGCGGGGTAGGGGCCGACCCGATCGCCATAATTGTAGACCTGATCGGAGGGCGGGTCCCAGTCGTACTTCTTGAGGATGTACTCGCCGGCGAGGCTGCGGTCGTACATGTCCTTGTAGAGGAGCTTACCGCGGCCGCCGGGGTGCGAAACATCGGGGCCGGAAGTGGGTGAGGCGGCGCTGTAGGCACCCGGCGCCCCGGGATACATAGTCTCGGAGGTAAAGGCCACCGGCACCCCGCCGCCGTTCATCCCCAAAAAGCGGCGCAGGCCGGTGGTATTCGGGCTCTCGACGCTCACCCCGCCGTCGACCTCGAGGCGGAGGTTCTCGTCCCGCTCCCACTTCGAGCCGCCGCTGACGAGGACAGAGCCGGTGGCCTCGTCCCGCTCCTCGGTAAAGGAGGCGTCGGTGACGTTCCACCTCAGCCCGAGGTTGATGTTGCTCCCGAAGGTCTCGGAGAACTGAAGGCTGTTCGCGCTCGCGGCGATGAGCTCTCCCTCTGAGAAGCCGCCACCGGTGCTGCGGTAGCTGATGTCGATCCTCTCGCTGTGGGCGACGGGAACAAAGAAGCTGAGCTCGCCGGTATCGGGATTGAAGCTGTAGCGGTGCTCGGGCACGCCGTTTCGCAATACCTCGATGGAGCCTTCGAGCACGCCGTCGCCGAGGTCGAAGGAGCCGACCGGCGTCAGCCTTTCGTAGAGGAGCTCCTTCCCCACCGGCTCAGGCGACTGTGCGCGATTCGGCCCGTAGAGGATCTGATCGTCGTCGAGATAGGAGAGGAGGGGATACCGGCTCTCGTGGGAGCGGATCGACCCGCCGCCGGTGATTCTCGCGAGCCCGTCCCGGAAGGAGACGTAGGGGAGGGCGTAGCCGTCGGCCCCGCCCTGCGGTACGAGTCGGAGGGGTGATCTCCCGGAGCTTGGCAACCCGCCGCTTCCGGTACCGGCGCCGCCGTTTCCGCCGGCCGCCGATCCCCCGGAAAGGTCGTAAACGCTGCGCAGCTCGAAGGGCGACCACTGCCCGGGCCGGTAGAGGAGGAGGGCG
>CAYFVU010000013.1:35043-48049 GCA_964346645.1 uncultured Spirochaetaceae bacterium
CCGTCCGTTCCGATGAGTGCATCCTTACCGAGGTTGGGGTCTCCTACCGGATAACCGTTTTTTTCGTAGTACACGACGATCCGCGAGTCGGCAGGCTCGGTCAGAAAGACGAGTCCCTCCTCCTTGGAGACCGTCACCTCGTCGTCCTGCAGCTTGCGGTAGGTCGAGCCGCCTCCGCTGATCGAGCCGTCGGCATCCTCCTCGTAGACGGTGATGCTGTCTATATCGTCGTCGGGAAGAATGAAGAAGCGGCCGGTCACCATCTCGGCGGGATCGATGCGCAGCTCCTCTACCAGATTGTAGCCGCGGTAGCTAACCTTCTCCTTCTTCGCGGGGTCGAATCGGGCGGCCATGTGGTGTTCCGTTTTTTCGGTTTCGAGTAGGGCGTAGGCGCCGAAGGAGTCCTTGGAGGCCTCCGGCAGCGAGAGGAATCCGAAGTTTCCATAGCCGATGTCGGTGTTGCCGATGCGCACCCGCTGCACCAACTCTCCCTCCTTGCCGTTGTAGCCGAAGAGGTAGGTCTCGAGCTGCTCCTCCTCGGTAATCTTGGTCTCGAAGAAGTAGCGGTCGAGAATCCAGAGGCTGAGTGTGAGCTCGGGCACCTGATGAAACGAGTAGCCGTCGGTCATGCCGGGGAAAGTGCTCCGTCGCAGCTCCTTGCTCCGGTTGTCCCAGCTCCAGCCGAGGCCTCCGGAGAGGCTGCTCGTCCACATACCCTCGAGGAAGAGGTCGACCTCGGCGTCGCCGAGCTCCGTCTCGATCAATGAAGTTGGCGCCTCCTCCTCGGGCAGAGGCACCTCCTGCGCCGTTGCCCGAGGGATCGCGAGAAGAATGAGAAGCAGGCTACACTGGAGCGGGACCGAAAAAAGGACCCTCCAGGCTATTGTTTTGTATCTCGGCAACACCTTATAATTATCTGGTAATGGGCGGATCATGTAAACGTGATTTTTTTCAGAAAAGGAAAAAAGCGTGAGGAGCGAATGAGCGAGGAGGAGGGACCGGCGAAGTCCGAGCTCTCCCTCTCCGATCTATCGGGTTTTCTCGAAGAGGAAAAATGGGCATAATGATTGACTATGGTAGTGAGTCTAGTGCAGTTCATCATACACATGCCCGATGCCACGAGTTTGAAGGAGAAGCGGCAGACGGTGCAGTCCCTGACTAGAAGATTGCAGAACAAGTACAAGGTCACGGCCGCTGAGGTGGACTTGCAGGAGTCCATCGGCTACAGTCAGGTCGGCGCCGCCCTTGTGAGCAACTCCAAGAAGTACGGAGATCAGGTCGTGCAGAAGATCATCCGCTTCGTCGAGGACGAAGTCCCCGGTCAGATATACGACATCAGCACCCACACGGAGTTCTACTGAGCCGCCCTATTCGTTCTTCTCTATCGGCTCGTCCTCCGCAAAGAGGTAGAGCTCGCCGGTCTTGTGGGTGTGGTGTATGTTGAAACTTCGGCAGATTTCGTTCTTCGACTCCACCTCGATCTCGAAGTAGTGCTGCAACGGGGTAAAACCCTCCTCCTCGATCGAGAGCTCGAAGGGGAAGATGCGCGTATCTCCCGCTTTTTCGGCCTTCACCGGACGGGGGAGGAAACTGAAATTGCCCTGGATGCTCTCGACGATCAGCTGAGGATTCTGCCAGGTGTAGTCGATCATCGGCACCACGTTTCCGTTCTCTCGGAGGGTGATGTGGATGTTGCCCATCGGCTCGAAAGTCTTGCCGTGGAGTACCCGTCCTACGATGGCCGGGAAATTGAAGACCGGCGGGTCGGGAAGAGTGTCGCTGCTCTCGATCGGTTGCTCGTAGTAGGGGCGGCGGTTCTCGTTTATCTTGCGGATGCCCTCGTTGACTAAGGCCACCAGATCGGCCTTCTTCTGCAGGTGGTTCTGGTACTCATTCTCGAAGTGGACGAGACCTCGGCCGGATATGATGTACTCGGGTTTTATCCTGTTGAGGACGTAGCAGGCCACGTCGAGGCGGCATTGGTAACAGTTTGCGAGGGGAAACTTTTCAAGGGATGTCTCGTCGAAGATTTCGTGAACGGTCTCCATGACCAGGTCTTCCATGACGTTGTGTATTTCCATCTGTGCTTCCCCTTTTACCTATGCTGCAGAGTAACCAGCTCCTTTATCGATTCGACGCATGTGTGGAAGTCCTGGAGCGTATCTCTCAGGCTCGCGTAGTTCATGCCGGAAAAGTAGAGTTTCGAGAAAACGGAGAAGCTCACCGCATTTTCGTCTGAAAACACGTTGAGATAGCAGCCGTATTCGAAGGCGGACTCGAGGATATCGCCCATCTTGTTGCGAACAAATGGGGCGAACTGGGGGCTGAAGGTGAAGTTGTAGGCAATCTCGAGGAATTTACTCTCCTTCTCGATAAAGAAGACTCCCTGCTTGTCGGTGCCCGCATGGTAGAAACCGCAGCTGTAGCTCTCCTCTATGCGTTCCTCGTCGTAGAGATCGTAGCCGAGCTCCTTGAAGAGGACCGAGGTACGCCGAATCCGTTCTTTCATCAGTTTGGAATAATTCATCATCCTACTCCCACCATACGCGAGAAAACCCGTATTTGCAAGCGCCGGCCGAACCCTTTATTGGGCAGTTATCTTCAATCCGAGTCTCGAGAGGGGCCGCGGGAAGGAAAGTCGAGGGCCTGGTATACGTGCTCTCTCGTGTATTTGTCTATGTGGGAGAGCTCCTTCACGATCGGTTTCAGACGCGACCGCACGTTTGTCTGGTCGTACGGGCAGGGAGCCTTGGCCACAGGGAGATCGACCTCCCGGGCGATCTTGTCCACCACGGACTCGCGCAGCTCGCAGAGTGGTCTCACCACGTGGAGCTTTCCGGAGAAGAACTCCTGCACCGGCCTCATCGATGCGAACTCCCCGCGGAAACAGAGGTTGATCAGTGTGGTCTCCACAATGTCGTCGAGGTGATGGCCGAGGGCAATAACGGAGATGTCGTGGTCGCGGGCGTACTCGAAGAGGATACGGCGGCGGTTGCGGCTGCAGAGGTAGCAGTTGAACTCCCCCTCGAAGGTGGAGGAGAACATCTGCGCCTGCAGGCTGACGAACTCTATGTTCAGGGTCTCGAAGAAGCTCTCGAGCCCCTCCATCTTCTCCGCCGGTAAGGGATACTCACGCCAGTCGATGTGGAGAGCCGTGAGCCGGTAACTGATCGGGAGCCAGCGGAGCCGGACGGCGAGTGCGAGGGAGAGTGCCAGGCTGTCCTTGCCCCCCGACACGCCTATCAGCACGTGCTCCCCCTCGCCGAACATGAGGTAGCGGTTGATCGCCTTTCCTGCTTTCTTGACGAATCGGCGTACCCACGGCGGAATGTTGCCTGCCATGAGGTCGGAGGGGTAGATCATACGAGCTCTTCTATCACTCCTCTTATTTCTTCGGCACGGCGCTCGGGGGCGAAGATGCGGAGCATCCTCATGGAGTTGGTAAATCCCTCCACGACCGGCTTACTGAAGACCGAACCCGACTGTGCAAAGGGGAGGGTCTTTCCACGGTCTACGATGGGCAGGTCTATCTCGAAGGAGATCGGCTCAGGGATGTCTATGATCACCTCCCAGGGCTCCACGCTCCGTCCGAGTCGCTCTGAGAGAGCTGCGGCGATCCGCTCACTCTCGCCGAGTCTCGAGTGCAGCGGGAGGAATTTGCCGTGTTGCTCCTCGGAATAGGGTGCCTCGTAGACGGTCTTGTAGAGTTTTCGCGAGCTTACGTCGCCGATCAACTGGTACGGCGGATATACGTCGGCGGAGAAGCGGCCGAAGAACTCCTCGTCGTCGAGCCAGTAGAGGTCCGCCGGTTCGAGTCTTCCCTCCTCCATCGCCAAGTTGAGGGGGCGCTTGATCATCGCCGTGGCGATGCGGACCACCCGGTGCCAGTAGACGTTCGAGTACATGAGGTACTTAGAGAAGAGGATGTTCTCCACCGCCGTGAGGCCGTCCCTCTCGAGCGCCATGCCCCATTCTCTGTGGGGAAGGATCTTGTGAAAGACGTATTCGGTGTCCTGTATGCCGTACGGCACCCCGCAGAAGTAGGCATCACGGTTCAGGTAGTCGAGCTTGTCCGGGTCGAGCACCCCCGAGAGAAGCCTGCGGAAGAAGATGACCTCCTCATCGCCGTCGGGGTCGATCTCCTCGTCGATGATAGCCGCCACCCGGGCGGGATCGCATCGGAGCTCGTCGCGAATCGTGGAGGCGATCGGCTCACTCGTCAGTCCCTCCGCTCCGAGAGTCTCGTGGCTCCGCAGAGGCAGCTCCTTGAGGGAGTGGGCAAAGGGAAAGTGGCCGAGGTCGTGGAACAGCGCGGCGGTGAGGAAGCTCTTGACCCCCTCGGTGCTCACGAAGGCGAGCTCCCCGCGAACGGAGTCCGTGCTCCCCTCCTTTTCGAGGAGGGAGAGCAGCAGCTTGCGGGCGAGGTGGAAGACGCCGAGACTGTGGTTCAACCGGGTGTGCACCGCCCCCGGGTAGACGTGGAAGGCCGGTCCGAGCTGCTTGATTCTTCCGAGCTTCTGAAACGGTGCAAGAGAGATGAGCTTCTTCATCCCCTTCGGGACGTAGATGTTCTTCCACAACGGATCGCGGATAGGCTCGGTGTAGTCACGCATGAGGTGGAGAAAGGTGTTTCCGTGGGCTGAGTGCATGCCGACTATGACTTCTCCTTCGTGTAGGCGAGCTTGCCGCCGGCGAGGACGATCTCGATGCCGGCCGGATCGAGATCGCAGTCGAGCTCGATCTTCGAACCGCCGTTCGTGTTAAGCTGCACTTTTCGCATGCCCCCTCTTTCATTTCGCTGCAGCTTGCTTCTCAACTCATCGAATGAGACCTTCGTCCCCGGCGAGAACCGCCCGTAATCCTCCGGCCTGGAGAAGGTGAGAGGAAGGATCCCGAAGTTGACCAGGTTTGCCTTGTGGATCCGGGCGAAACTCTTGGCGATGACTGCGCGGACTCCGAGGTACATCGGGGCGAGGGCGGCGTGCTCTCGGGAGGATCCTTGGCCGTAGTTCTCTCCGCCTATGATTACCCCGTTGTCGGCTGCCATGGCGCGGGAGTAGAACTCCTCGTCGATCGATTCGAAGATGTGCTTCGAGATCTCGGGAATGTTCGATCTGAGCGGCAAAATCTTGGAGCCCGCCGGCATGATGTCGTCGGTGGTGATGTTGTCGCCGGTGACGATCAGCACCTCGGCCTCCAGCTTCTCGGTCAGCGGCGAGCCGGAGGGGCATGGCCTGATGTTCGGTCCTCTCAGCACCTCGGTCTGCGCGGCTTCCTCCTCAGCAACCGGAGGAATGATGAGGTTGTCGTCTATTCGCACGTGCTGCGAGTAGTCCTTCGGCTCTATCTCGCCGACCTTCCGCGGATCGGTGATCGTTCCCTGCAGAGCGGATGCCGCGGCGGTTTCCGGCGAGACGAGGTAGAGCTGCGCATTCTTCGTGCCGCTGCGCCCCTTGAAGTTGCGGTTGAAGGTACGGAGAGAGACACCGCCGGAGTTCGGTGCGAATCCCATACCGATACAGGGTCCGCAGGCCGACTCGAGGACCCGCGCACCGGAGGAGACGAGGGAGGGAATGATGCCCTCGCGCATGGCGCTGTCGAGTACCTGCTTGGAGCCGGGAGAGACTCCCAACGAAAGGCCCTCAGCGATCGTCTTTCCCTCGAGAATTTCGGCGGCAATGCCCAGGTCGTTGATGGAGCTGTTGGTGCAGCTTCCGATCGCCACCTGATCGACCCTGGTGCCGGTGAGCTCTCGCACGGGCAGCACGTTGTCCGGCATGTGGGGACAGGCGGCCATCGGCTCTATCGCGGAGAGATCGAGCTCTATGACCTGGTCGTAAGAGGCATCTTCGTCTGCCTGCAGCTCGGTCCACGCCGATTCCCGCTCCTGCAGTGTGAGAAACTCCCTGGTCAGCTCGTCGGAGGGAAAGATGGAGGTCGTTGCGCCGAGCTCGGCCCCCATGTTGGTAATCGTGGCGCGCTGCGGCACCGTGAGGTTGCGGACGCCGGGGCCGAAGTACTCATAGACCTTGCCCACACCGCCCTTCACGCTCTCGTGCGAGAGGAGGGTGAGTATGATGTCCTTCGCGTTGCACATGGGGGGCAGTGCTCCAGTCAAATGCACACCGGTAATTCTCGGATAGCTGAGGTGGAACGGGCCACCGGCCATGGCGACCGCCACGTCCAGGCCGCCGGCGCCGATGGCGAGCATACCCAGCCCGCCGGCCGTCGGGCTGTGGCTGTCGGAGCCGAGGAGGGTCTTTCCCGGTCTTCCGAAACGCTCTAAGTGCACCTGGTGGCAAATCCCGTTGCCCGGCCGGGAGAAGTAGATGCCGTACCTCCGGGCTACGCTCTGCAGGTAGCGGTGGTCGTCCATGTTGCGGTAGTCGGACTGCTGCATGTTGTGATCCACGTAGGATACGGACAGCTCGGTTCGTACCCGCGGTATCTCCATCGCCTCGAATTGAAGATACACCATGGTGCCCGTTGCATCTTGGGTGAGGGTCTGATCGATGCGGATGCCGATTTCCTCGCCGCCGCCGGCCTTACCTTCGACGATATGCTCCCTTAGTATTTTCTCGGTCAGGGATGCTCCCATCTCATGCCTCCGTGTGTTGACTGTATCGGCCACATCTTACCTCGCACCGGATTTCGTGTCCACAGTCGCGTTGGGACAGCAGGCTTCGAAAGGGGTAGCATGACTTCGAAAAATGCAGTTTGACAAAACCACCGCCATTGTGTAGGAAGGGAGAAGAGGTGACTGATGAGTCATAGAGAAGCGTTGCGAAGCCCCTCTCCTCCGGTCCTCCTTTTTTGGTTTTGGGGGATCTTTGTGCTCTTCCTCTCTCTTGCCATGTCGTCGTTCTCGCAGGAGCCCGAGAAGGAGCAGGCTGGACACAGGTACCCTCCCGAGCTGCGGGCGGTTGCCGGCGGGAGCACCAGCCGCATCTTACCGGCCGACGAGGAGCTCGGCGCGCTCACGGACCTGCCTGCCTACTCCGGTGTAGAGCGGCGGGTTATGGAGCGCTCCATGCAATTTCTCGAAGCCCTCGGAGAGGGACGGATCGCAACGGAACTGCTGGAGGAGCAGGTGCGTGAGGCCGTAATGCTCTCGCTTCATGAGGAGATGGAGGCCGCTTCCTCCATACGAGAGGTGAGATATGGCCGGATCGAGCTTCGCAGCCGGAGCGGAGACGAGCGAAGCGCGAGAGTCCCGCTGAGACTCTTCTCCGGACAGGGAGGGACGAACGGAGAGCTCTTTCTGTGGTGGAACGGTGAGAATTGGTACATATCCTCGGTGCAACTCGATTTACAAGATCTTTGACTTTTCGCATTATGTGGTAGAATAGGAGGAGCAGATGGGTCAAAAGGTCGGCAGAATAGAAAAAGAGTACATCCTCACCAATCTCAGCGAACAGCGCTTGAGCATAGACATTCATAGCACCACCAGCAAGGTCACCGGTGTGCTCGTAGACATAGACGGTTCCGCCCTCTCCATCGAGTGCAAAGACGAAGACGTGCAGAAACTGAGGGAGAAGGAGCACGTACGGGTCTACTTCGGCTATTTCGGCCACACCATGACCTTTGAGACGAAAATCAAAGAGGTGACCAATCCCATTATTCTCGAGTATCCCCAGGGACTGGTGAAGAACCTGGAGAGGAAGTTCGAGCGTATCCCCTCGCCCAAGGGGCTCAGCCTCAGCTTCATGTACGAAGACGTGGTAGTAGAGCTAGAGTTTCCCAAGACCGAGGATTACCGTGAGGTCGATGAACCGCTCGTCTCCGAGTACTTCGACGAGGGAACCATCGAGAGCCTCGTGGCACAGTTCAGGGAGAAGGCGGGGGATTTCTCGGAGCTCCACAGCATAAAGATGCTCAGGGGCAAGGCCCCGAGCTCCTTCGAGGAGCAGTGTATCGTGGGAACGGGAAAGAGTCTCTATGTACCGAAGACCACCCGTGGCTTACCCTCCGGCGAAGATGTGGAGGGCCGCAGCGTCTGCACCGTCGACATGTTTCCGGATCCCACGGAGAGCGAGGAGCTGCTGTTCGGGAAGAACAGACAGTCGGCACAGCGACATGTCAAGCGAAAGGCCGAGGAGGGCATAATATCCGAATTATACTGCCCCGTCGTATACCGGAACTATGTGGTCGGCTACATCTACATGGCCAACCGTTCGGAGGAATATCCCCCATTCTCTCTGAAGACCCTCGATTTCGCCGTTGAGTTCTCCTACATTCTCGCCTACACGCTCAAACAGAACGGGTATTTTGCCAACGAGCGCAAGACTAAGAAGGAGTTCTATCCGGAGATCGTGAACGTGAGCGCATCCGGCGTGCTCTTCGCCTACCCAACGGGCGAGCTCACCGCGAGTATCGGCATCTACACAGATCTCGACCTCTACTTCCAGATAGAGAAACGGAAGGTCAAGATCGGTTCGCGGGTCATGCGTAAATACGAGGCAGGGGGACACACCTTCTTCGGAGTACAGTTTCTCGAGATGGAACCGGAGGACTTCAGGTTTCTATTCGATTACGTCTACGGCAGGCCCTACACGGAGCAGGACGATCAGTACTGGGAGGGGGGTGCGGCTCCGCCGAAGCTTGACCTGTAGTCGTCCGGCGCGGGCAGCTCTCTTATATGGTGTTTTTCTTCTTTATGTTGTTGAACACCTCGAGGAGCCGCCGGTAGTACTCCTTTCCCTCTTTCGTCTGAAACTCCTTTGCCAACAGCCCAACCGAGGTCGTCGGTCCGTTTTCGCCTATCCAGCGCACCTGCACGTGCATGTTGAACGGCGGGATGTCCAGGTCCTGGTGGGGTATGATCGTGGCGATGGTCTCCATCTCCGGCTCGAGTTCCACCGCGGTAAAGAGTTCTATTCGGACCCCCGTCGGCGACATGTCGCGCATGTAGCCTATCTCGTCGAATTCGACGATGACCACCTTGGCATAGGTGTATGAGCGGTCAGCGTGGCGCCGATTTTTCATGTTGTTCCTCCGATACGGCTCGGGTAGCGGCTGATAAGGTGCGCAGGTAAATGACGGTGCCGGCGCTGTTGCCCGCCTCCCAGGTGGTCTCTAATCCATCCTCATCTATGAAGTAGAGATTGAAATGGGTGAAAGTCTTCTTGGCTAGATAGAGTCCGAGGCCGAAGCGCTGATGGTTGTGCAGGAGTCGGTATTGCTCGAAATTCTCGTCGTGAATGTTTATATGCTCGGTATTCTCGTTCAGATCGTAGGGTAGGTTGGTGATGTCGAACCCCCCTCCCCAGTCCTGCAGGTAGATCTCGTATCCATCCGTGTCTGCGGCGAAGCGGAGGTAGATCGGCAAATCGTGCTTCTTCTCCCTGTGAGCACGTAGAGAGTTGTTGATGAGCTCGAGGACCGCGTAGATGATCTGTTCGGGGGTGAGCGCACTGTGGGAGAAGCTGACGTTGTTCAGTTTCGAGAGAATTTGCTGGAAATCGGTAGAGGGAAAGATGCGAAAAGTAAGTTTTTTGTAACGACGTCTCTCGTATTGTATGTAACGGGTCATAACGATTTCTCCTATGAAAATAAAAGAAACTACGCTAAAATACAAGCTCCATGTGGTACATACTCGTAGAAATCGACGGCTTGCCTCAGATCGAGAAGATCGAGACCGATCTGGCGGAGAGACTCGAATCACAATTGGGACACATTCTTTCGCCGCCCCTCTTCCGCTTCATCGGGAGACGAGGGGGAGTTCAGGTCTTTACCGCAAAGAGCTCCGGCAAGGAGTCCGACAGCATAGCCGAGCAGCTGAAGCGGGCCGAATCGTTTCTCCGCAGCCAGCCGGAGACAGTCGAGAGCTTTACGATTGTCGTCCGCGGCGAGGACGATGTCCAACAGCTCGGAAGCGAGCCGCTCATAACCGACGCGGTCCGTTTCGTCTTCGATGTGCCCGAAGAGGACGGTCTCTGGTGCGATGAGGCTGCGCTCAAGGGCCTCTTCTCCGGTTACGGCATGCAAAAATGCGACGATTTCTACCTCTATGTCAGCGAATCTATCGAAGTCGGCAAGGAGAGGGCCGAATTCCGAGAGCTCTTCGAGCACTATCTCCCCACCGAGGAGGTACTCGATGAGTTTACCCCCCTGTTGAACGGAGAGATGCAGGGCCCTTTTCAGATAGTCGGACCCGAGGGGTCCGGCCGCCGCAGCGTCGTACAGAGCCTGAGGTCGGTGATTTCGGGAGACAGTTTTCATCTTCCGTGGATGGAGTTCTCACACGAGACCACGGTATGCTGCGGCAGAGAAACTCTTATCCGTGCCGTTGAAAGCGACTTTTCGGATAAGATCCCCTCGTATTTAGAAGTCCACGAAGAGAAGATCTGGCGAAAGCTCTCTCCCTTGATCTCGGCTTACGGAGAGACGGTGGTCGAAAACGACATCCTGCTCATTCTCGACCTCTACATAAGCGCCTACGTGCGCTACATGGAGAGCATGCTCTTTCCTCCGATCATCTCCTGTTTCGACGTCGACCTCATGCAGCCCCGCTCATTCGAGCTGCTGAAGCGGCTGATCCGGAGAAGATATCCGGGCTACGGCCCCCTGTGGATCCTCACCGCGGGGCGAGAGATTAGCCTCATCAGCGAAAACGAGAAGGGTATTACCTGTCGAATTGAACCGCTTCTGAGAAAAAGAAGGGAGGCGGTACGGCAAGAAATAGACGAGGAAGACGAGGAAGAAACGAGAGAAGGGGAGGAGGAGCTCGGAAGATGTCCCCTATTTTCCCCCTACCACGAGCGGGTGCTGGAAAGACTCTTCGAGAATGGGGTCGGTCGGGGAGAGGATCCCACGGATGTGCTCCTCGATGCGCTCGATCGTGAGGACCGGGCGCTGCTCTACGGAATATCTCTTCTTCCGCCGCAGGCGGAGAGGAACGACTTCGAGGATCTCCTCGGAAAGACAGGTATGGATCTCGAAGACATCGGCCGCAGAATGGACCGCCTCTCCATGTACCGGCTGGTGCACCCCGAGCACCACTATACTCCCCTCTTTCGAAAGTTGTTTCTCGAAAAGGGCACGGGAGATAGAGAGACTGACCGCTCGATGAGGGAGGCCGCAGCGGAGTATCTGCGACGCGGCGCAGAATCATCTTCGTCCGTATCGCCTGCGCACGCAGCCCGAGCCTTCGAGAATATGAAGATGTACGAGGATGCGGTCGAGCAGTATCTGCGCTACGCGGGAGAGCTGCTCTTTCTCGACGACAACACCTTCCTCCGCGAGCTCGGAGAAAAAATCGATGATCTGATAGGGAAGATCCGAGGACCGGTCTCGCGGTATCGAGAGCGGGTAGAGGAGCTGAGACTCCACATAGCCCTTGCCGCGGGTGACGAGAGTGAGGCGGAATACCGCTTCGGCCGTCTTCCTTCGGAGACATTCGAGCCCAAGGGGATCGACGAGGAGCGGCTCTATGCACGGCGTGTGCTCACCAAATCCGAATACCTCTGGCGCAGCAGGAATTTCAAGGAGGCTCTAGACGGCACCAAGGAAGCGCTCCTACGGTTTCAGGATCTCTCCCTGCCTGAATGGGAGGTGAGGGCGCAGCTCCTCCTCGGCAAGATCATGCTGAGTCTGCAGAGGGTAGAGGAGGCTATAGAGTACTTCCATAATGCGGGTCAGAAGAGTCTTCCCGACATCTACTACGGACTGACATGTGAGAGTGCGGCCTTCGTCGTGTTGACGCACGTGATGCTCGGCGACTACTCCCTCGCCCTCTCCTATGCAGACGGCGCAAGGGGTAGGGCGGCAGAACGTGGAAGAAGAGTATGGGAGCGCTATTTGGGCATGATCCGCGGCAAACTTCTCTGCGAGATAGGCCGCTACCGGGAAGCCGCCGAGATATTTCAGTCGCTCCTTCTGCTCGACCGGCTCTATTTCGAAAACGAGAGGAAGGAGCGCTTCATTGCGTGGCTCTCTCGATGCCGGATGTATCAGGGATTTACGGAAGTCTCTCTGGACCGGCTCACGGATTTAGAAGAGACTCCCGAACACCTCTTCTTCCGTGCGGAAGCCCATCTGCTCAACAGGGATTTCGAGGGGGCATTGGCGGCGCTGGAAGATGCACTCTCGATGGACATCGGCAAGGACAGCTTCATTCGCCCGATCTATCTCCTGCACCGGGACGGCTATGAGCCGTTCGAGAATATCATTCTGAAGAAACCCGGGAGCTACGACGTGCTGTATCAGCTCATTCGTGCCGTACGAGGCTTCGTGCTCTTTCGCATCGGCAGGAATCAAGAGGCGGACAACGAGTTCGACGACATCCTGGAGGCGGAGAAGAGGGTCAAGATGGATCCCTACCGCCACCTCTACTACTTCTTCCGTACCCTTGCCTACGACGATAGCGACAAGAGCGAAGAGCTGACGAAGGCTACCTATTTGAGCAAGGCCTTTCAGCACATGCAGAAGCTCGCCGGCCGCATTACCGAGCCGTCCGAACGGCGATCATTTCTGAAGGAGAACTATTGGAACTCGAAGCTCTTCGCCATGAGCAGGGAGCACAAGCTCGTGTAGGACTGCGCGTGCAGGTGCCGCGCTACACGGATATCTCCTCGTTTCCGGGAAGCAGCTCGGGGAGGTCGAACTCACCGGGAAGCGGTACGGGTTTGCCCTCTGAGTTCACGCAGGCCCAGGTGATCTCTCCCTCACAGAGCTCGCTCTCTCCGCGGTAGATCGTCTGTCTGAATACCCCGCTCATCTTTTTTTTCTTGACCGCCTCGGTGACCACTACAAGATCGTCGTTCAAGAAAGCCGGAGCCTTGTAGGCAACGTTGATCTTCGCGACGAAGAGGCTCAGTCCTCTCGAGAGCAGTCTCTTGTAGTCGAAACCGATATCGTTGAGAAACTCCATACGCGCAACCTCGAAGTAATTGAGGTAGGTGGCGTTGTTGACGTGCCGGTGCATGTCGAGCTCGTAGCTGCGGACCCGTAAACTGTAGTGCTGTCTCATGCGTTCTCCTCTCGATTCTTCTCCCGTGTTCGCTGC
>CAYFVU010000014.1:0-46962 GCA_964346645.1 uncultured Spirochaetaceae bacterium
CTGTCTCTGGCGCGGTAGTTCCACAGTAAGAGAGCGGAGGGTTCTTCCTTTCCCGCGCGGCTGTCGGGAAGCCTCACCTGGAAGGAAATTTCCTCGATTCCCTCGAAGTAGGGGTCGGTCAGAATCATCCCCGTCTTGAGAATGTCCGGGCTGTGTTCGGCCTCCCTACGCCATTGTGTATCATCCGTGTCCCCGGGTGAAAGAACGATGCCACCGTTCCCCGAGCCTTCCTGGGCCTTTGCCGTTACACGGTCGAAGGGAATCCAGTACTCCTCTAAAGAGGAGAGCTCGTCGCGCCACACCTTAGTCTCGCTCTCCTCGTTACCCTCGAGTTTCTCAGTAAAGCTGAGGTTGGTGTCGGCAATGATGTTTACCGCCTCCTCTGATACCTCATCGAGATCGTCGAAGATGTTCATTCCTACGATGCTGCGGTCGGTGATGGTGTTGCTGACGCTGCGAGTTGAGCTGTTGCAGACCTCGAGCTCGAGAGTGAGCTCGTCGTCGCGCTGCTCGTAGACCGGGCGGAGAAAGAAGTCTATGTTCTCCTCAGCCGCTCGTTCGTAAGCTTCTTCCACGTTTTCGGCCTCTAAACCGGAGATGACACTGTAGTTCTCGACTCTCCGCAGGTTGAGGTCGAAAACCGAATGGACGATGTCGGATATCATTGGATCGGGGCTTTCTCCTCCGTCAGGGAGGAAGAGTCCTATGTCGAGTTTGCGTGAACGGTCATCACGAAAGAGGTGCAGCTCGTCCACCAGTATACGGGCATTTTCCGCCGCGAGATGATGTGGAATGAGAAAACTGATGTTTTGAATAATCCATCCGTCCGGTTTGCCGTTCTGGAGCGGGTTGTAGCGGAGGGTGTTCATTGCACCTGTATGAAATGGAAAACGCCACTCTACCCATCTATCCGTGAGGGGAACACGGCAGAGGTGCTCCTCCTCCAACCGGCCGAACACAGATGAGTCCTGCTCGAGCTCATGCATCTCTATCCTGTAGGTGGGGAGGTCCCCGCTGCGAATGGAGAAGCCGAAGCCGTCGTAGCCCTCGGCGGGAACGTTGCCGTCCATGCGTAAATCCACGTACTCCCATTCCGGTTTGCGTGCCTCTATTAGGCCGTGGGCGGCACTGCCGCGTGCGCTCTCAAGGACACTTCCCCGTTCGTCGCCCTCTTTTCCGTAATCCTCGCTCGAGACGACGCTGAACTTGCCGCGTGCCTCTGAATCCGTGTAGAGCTCTTGATACTGCAGGAGCTTTGTTCCACCCTCGCGGTGTTCGAAATCCTCGATGATCATGCGGTTGGATAGTCTGTGTGAGGCCTCCTTCGGAAGGAGTCTCAGCTCGTCTATGTAAAGACTCCCCTTTCCTTTGTACCCGTAGATCTCGAACATGAGTTCGGTTACGTGGGAGTAGTCGAAGCGGCCGTCGGAGCCGAGGAGGATGTTGTGGCTGCTGATGGGAAAACGTGATGGTGTGAAGGGTATGCGGTACTCTCTCCAATCCGGTCCGACGGAGAAGTAGGAATCTACGCGGTCCTCGGGCTCTCCTCTCGTGGCTTCGAGCAGTGTGATGTGGGCTCGGTCTATTCTCTCGGCTCTGGCTTTGAAGGCGATTCCGCCGTACTCGCTCAGGTCGGCGTGCAGCTGCCGCAGTACGTTTGCGTGGAGTCCGTCACCCTCCTGCATGCTGAAATCGAGAGCGAGATGACCCTGCTTATCTTCCGCATCGTAGATGTGCCGGTACTCTGCAGAGCTCCCGCGGTTCGCGTCGGCCGTCCACTTTTGAATTCTCATCGGGGCATCGAAGCTGTCGATGATGGGCTCATCGGGTGTCGGAAAGCTTGCGAGGGAGGGGCCTCCATTATCGGTTATCGAGCTGTCCGGTCCCGGAAAAGTGCGGCCGGAAAGATCGCTCGGCAATGTATCGTCGATGTGCACGCTTCGTATGATTCTTTCTACGCCTTCCTCTATGTAGCCCATGTAGCCGACGAATAGGGTACCGGCAAACTCTGCTTGTCCGTGGTTTTCCGGGCCAAAGTGAATGAGGGGACTGCCGTTCAACTCTATGTAGAGATCGCTCCCATCGACGTAACACGTCAGCTCCTGCGGCTCACCGTCGGACCATAGTCCGGGCTCGATCGGAGCGTGGACGAGCTTCTTTCCGGGACCTCGGCTGTACCTCGTCACCATCAATTGATCCCGTGCTATCTGGAGAGCGTAGGCGTCGGAGAGCCGCGGTTTCCCGAAGAACAGTGCCGCGGCACCTCTTTCGGGCGGCGGATCGAGTTGGAGCTCGATCGTTCCCCGTCCGGAGAAGAGGGGGCGGCTCTGTATTCCCATGACGGTTTCGAACTTGTCTCCCGCGCTCAGGCGGAGACCTTTCTCCTCGGGATTCTTCGGCACCCACGCAGTGCCGATGGGCTTCCACCATGGGAGTATGCCCGATCCGGAGAAATCGTCGCTCAACTGCTCGATAAGCAGGGCCCGTGCTCGGACGTTATCCGCCGACTTCTCCACACCATTCGACTCTCCCTCGTCGAGTGCCCAGGGCGACTCGAGCGATTCGAGCACGATGTCGTCAATATCGAGGATGCCTTTGTATGCCAGAAAAATGCCGCCGGCGGTCTGTCGTTCGATCTCCTCATGTACCGCTGCCTCCTCTCCGTCTATCCGGAGCTCGAGTCTGTTGCCCACGTATTCCGCACTGATCTCGAACCAGCGGCCGGCTAATTCGCCCGGTAACTCATCCTCCGTCGAGCTCAGCGTTCTACCATCCTCCTCCTCGTCTAGTTCGTATCCGATGCGGCGGCCGTCATAGCTCAGTCTCGTCATGACCAGGGAGGCCTCGTGCTCATCCTGTCTTCCCGTTATCTCGAGAGCACCCTCCTCATCGGAGCGAAATCGTACTCGCATGCGTATCCGGAAATCGGCAATTCTCTCGTCTATGTCGTCGGGATCCCGAGGAGCGTCGGGGTCGGCGAGGAGCACCTCCTCGTACCTCCTCGAGCTCAGTCTGCAGTAGCGGTTTTCGGCGCCGTCTTCCTCTTCCGAGAAAACGAAGGCTGCACCCAGTTTCTCTCTGTCGGAGAAGTCCTCACGGATTAGTACAAGGCCCGGGTGGAGGGCGCCGCGGAAGCGAGCATGCTGATTCTCCGAAACCGATACGTCTCCCTCCCTAAGCAGGGTTTCGGAGCGAGAGGAACCTATACCGCCGGTACCGTCTTTGCCGCCGGCGGCACCTCCACCGAGCGAGCCGCAGCCGCCGAGTATGAGCATAGAAAATACCAATCCGATCAATGCGATGGTGTGGCCACATTTTTTCCGCATACACTTCTCCATTCTAGTATGTAATAACACGTGCTGAGAAAAGTGTAATTCGGGCAGCTGGGCGAGTCAACAAAAAAAAGCCGCCCCTGCGTGGGGCGGCTGGTACCTTGTTCTCGTATTGAGCTGTCTGTACCCGTGCATATGGGGCTGCGCGTATGTGCGTACCCGTGCAGCACAGGATTGCAGTCGGCAGACTACTTCTGCGGCTACTTCTCCTCGGCCTTCTTCTGTTCGATAAGCTCGTTTAGCTGCTTCTTGACCGAGGGGACGGAGCAGTCGGTGCTCATCGCCGCGACCTCGCCGTCCTTGGTGTAGAAGACGGTCATCGGCTCTACGTCGCAGCTGAGGCGGTCGCAGAGGGTCTTGCCCTTGTAGAGGTCTATGACATTGAGCTTGACCTCGCCTTCGTACTCATCCTCTATTTCCTGCATAGTCGGCAAGAGCTCGCGGCTCGGTGCGTTTATGGCCGAGTAGACGTAGATGAGGCCGATCTTCTCGGACTGCATGATCTGGTTGCGGAAGACCTCGGTCTCTGAGATGTGCTTCTCTGCGCGAACGGCGGCAATGGCACCGTCGCCTACGGCGGTAGAGACCTGCTTGAGGTACTTGTCGCGTACATCTCCGGCGGCAAATACGCCGATTATGCCGGTCTCCATGTTCTCGTCGGTCTGCACGTAGCCCTGCTTGTTGAGGGTGAGCACGTTCTTGAAGATTTCGGTGTTCGGCTCGTAGCCGATGAACTCGAAGCAGGTCTCGACCTCTACGGGATCGAGTTCGCCGGTCTTGAGATTCTTCAGCACGACCCTCTCGAGGTGGTCTTCACCCTCGAAGGAGTCGACGATGGTGTTCCACTTGAACTCCATCGTGGGATTGTTCAGAGCCTGGTCACGGGCGATCTCGTTGCAGTCCATCTTGCCCTCGTCGTGGATGACCGAAACGATGATCTTCTTAGCGAACTTGGAGAGGAACATGCCCTCTTCTATTGCCGCATCGCCGCTTCCTATAACCATGACGGTCTTGTCGGTGTTCGCCGCGGCGTCGCAGGTGGCGCAGAAGGAGATGCCCTTGTCGAAGAGGTACTTCTCCTCGTTCTTTGCTCCGGTGGTTCTCGGCCGTCCGCCGCTCGCCACGATGACCGCCTTGGCCTCGTAGATGTTGCGGAAGGTCTCGACGATCTTGGTCTCTCCGGTAAAGTCGACATTCTTGACATCGGTCAGCTTGAACTTGGCCCCGAACTTCTCGGCGTGCTTCTTGAAGTATTCCATCAGACCGAGTCCGGTATCTCCCTCGACGAAGCCGGGGTAGTTTTCGATCTCGTTCGTGTAGGTCGCGAGGCCCCCTACCAGGGCCTTCTCGATTATGAGCGTCTTGAGTCTGGCGCGGCCGGCATAGATACCGGCGGTCAGGCCTGCTGCGCCGCCTCCTATGATTACTACATCGTATTCTTCACGTTTTTTCTCACGCATTGTGAATGATTCCTCCTGAGTCTCTCTACATAAAGTATTTGACCAGCAGCTTGCTTCCTACTATGGCTCCGAGGAACAGGAATATTCCGAATACCCAGCCGGAGAGAGAAAAGGAGGCGATGCCGCTGTAAAAGGCGCCGATGTTACAACCGAAACCGATCCTGGCGCCGTACCCCATCAGCAGTCCGCCGAGGACGGCCGCGATGAGCTGTTTGGACGATTTCAATTTCTTCAGTTTGAATCCGGATGCGAGCAGTACTGCAAGGAGCGCCCCGAAGATAATACCGAGGTTCCTGATGCTTCCTCCGTGGCGGAAAAATCCGCCCTCGAGGGTGCGCTGAGCGCCCTCGCTGGAGAAGTAGTACCACTTGTCCACGCTCCCGCCGACGGCTTCCCATATCCATGCGCCCCAGTTGGCGAGTACGCCGGAGACGCCCCAGGGGTTGCCGGTGACGGCGAGGGTAACGATCTGAAAGGTAGAGAGGAGCACCGCGCCCGTCACGTAGGGCCATGCACCCTTTATCCACTGTTTATAGTACTCATTGTCTTTTATTGCCACAACGGTACCTCCGTTTACTTCGATTTCTCGATGATGACTTCCCACTCACCGTCGTCGATCTCTTCGACCTCGACGTTGTGGCCCTCCTTGCGGGCCCAGTCGGGAACGTTCTTCATGGCACAGCTGTGGTCGATCTGCACGATGAGCACATCGCCGACCTCGAGCTCTTTCAGCTTATTCTGTGCCTTTACGAGGGGTACGGGGCACGCCTCGCCGTAACAATCCAGTTCAACTTCTTTCGGTTCTGCCATATGTCTACTCCTTCTTCCTTATTTAGCCTTTTCGATAATAACTTCCCACTCGCCGTCGTCGATTTCCTCGACCTCGACGTTGTGGCCCTCCTTGCGGGCCCAGTCGGGAACGTTCTTCATGGCGCAGCTGTGGTCGATCTGCACGATGAGCACATCGCCGACCTCAAGCTCTTTCAGCTTATTCTGTGCCTTTACGAGGGGTACGGGACACGCCTCGCCGTAACAATCAAGTTCGACTTCTTTCGGTTCTGCCATATAAATGCTCCTTCATACGAATAGTATTCTTTCCAGTTTGAAGCAGGCTCTATGATGCGGCCTCTTCGGTCTTTCTCTTTTCCCACTTGTCCGCGGCAATCCAGATGAATGCGATGATCAAGAGTTGGATGACCGCCGCACCGATCCAGCCGAAGATATCCGGGAGAAAGACCTCTCTGCCCTTCAGCATGACGTTGAGTTTCCACCAGCCGAAATCGTGTGCGCCCCACAGGGAGCCGACGACGAAGAAGAATAGCGAGATCAGCTGCATGGTAAAACCTTCGCCTACTCTCATGAGCGTTCCGCTGGCGCAGCCTCCGGAGATAACCATCCCGATACCGAACATGAAACCGCCCGCGAGGGTAGCCCCGCTGATCGGCACCACGTAGCCCTGTCCGGGAATAGGCAGCCCCTGCACGTGCGCGCCGTACTTGATTGCCAAAAATCCGAGGGAGGTAAGGGCGAATGCGATGAGAATTGCCTTTGAAAGGTCGGTTCCGCCCGTCAGATACGGGTCCCTCATGGCCGCGGTAAAACAGAACCGGGCCCTCTGCAAGATATAACCGAATGCGAGTCCGGTTATCCAGAAGAACGGCATCATCTTGTCGAAGGTGCCGACGAAGATGCCGAACGCGATGATGAGAATGAGTAATGCTATACCGATAGGAAGCTGATTCTTCTTCTTCTTTTTGCTCCTCGAGCTGCTTCTCGAGGCGCGGGAAGAGCGGCGAATGCTGCCTCCTCCGGAGGACGTTGCTTCAGAAGTTTTTTCGTCACTCACGGTCGTATAACCCCCTTATATCAGAGTTTATTTGCTAAATTACTATACAATATTGTGCAGATTTTCTCAATAAAAATAGTAAATAATATTGATATTTTTTTTTATGTGAAATAAGACACAGTAATGGAGTTAAACTAACATCGGTCGTTTTTTTGTGTGCGTAAAAAACAATTCACGCAATTAGAGTTTTTTTGTCAGCTTTTTGTACACCTAGGTGATTCCTACCGGCACAGCCGAAACCGTTGTTGGCTGTTGGTGTCCTGCCTCCGTTGACCACAAGTGCCTTCCGTGGTAACGATAGAAGTATGAGACCCTATAGCCGAGTCGAGCGTCCCACCCTCATTGTAGACCGAGCACGGGCAGAGGAAAACATTCGCCGTATGTCGGACAAGGCGCAGATCTCCGATGTGAGATTTCGCCCCCACTTCAAGACCCATCAGAGCAAAGTTATCGCGGAGTGGTTCCGCCGATACGGGACATCCCATATTACCGTCTCCTCCCTCTCCATGGCAGCCTATTTTGCACGCCACGGCTGGACCGACATCACCGTGGCGTTCCCCCTCAACCCCAGGGAGTTGCAACGGGCCGTGGAGCTCTCCGAGGAGATACGGCTGAATCTCCTCATCCTCGACGCGGAGACGGCGGAGCTCCTGAATGAACGGCTGAGCAGACGGATCGATGTGTGGTTAAAGGTGGACACGGGATATGGGCGCACGGGTATCCGTTGGAATGATCCCGAGGCCGCCGTTGCCCTTGCCCGGAAGGTCGATCGTGCGGAAAGACTCGAGTTCCGCGGTCTCCTCACCCATGCTGGGCAGAGCTATCACACGCATTCGCTGTCAGAGAGACGAGAGCTCTTTGCTCAAACCGCCCGGCGGCTCGCCTCCCTGAAGGGCGAGATCGTCGCTGCCGGCGTGAGGCGATGCGAGCTTTCGGTCGGCGATACGCCGACGAGTGCTGCAGTCGAACGTTTCGAGGGCGTCGACGAGCTGCGCCCAGGCAATTTCGTCTACTTCGATGCACAGCAGTACCACATAGGCTCCTGCGGCGAGAGCGAAATCGCCGCGACTGTTGCCTGTCCCGTCGTGTCGGTACACCCGGAACGGGGAGAGTGCGTTCTCTACGGCGGGGCGGTTCACCTCTCCGCACAGCGGGAGGAGCACCCGGAAGGGGGAGGCATGCATGGCTACGTAGTGCCGCTTGCCGGCGAGGATGGATTCACGGACGGAGGGGGAGAACAGAACGGGGCCGAAGGTGCCGGTTGGGGATCGATTGACCGGAGCTCCTACGTGCGGATGGTGAGTCAGGAGCATGGGGTAGCCGTGTGCAGCCCCGAATTGCTCGCCTCCCTTCGGCCAGGGTCGCTGCTGGGGATCATACCGGTGCACTCCTGCCTCGCCGTCGATCTCCTCGATTCGGCACAGGATACCGCCGGTAATCCGATAGAGCTGGGGCGATTCTGAACATGAAGCACGCGGTTCGAAACGGCACGATCATACCCGAGGAGGAGGCGGTTCTTCCGGTCACCCGCCGGGAAGTCTTCTTCAACTTCAGCGTCTACGAGAGTCTCAAGGTCCTGCAGGGTGCCGCTCTCTTCGTCTCGGAACACCTCGACCGCCTGTTCGACTCGGCACAGATCCTCGAACTCTCTCATCCGTTTTCCCGCGAGGAGATCGGGAATAGCATAGATGCGCTGGTGGAGCAGGACGAACTCGCCGAGGCGACGATAAAGTTGTTGGTCGTCGGCGGAGACGATCCCCTCTACATCGTCTACTCAACGCCCCTGCCGACATATCCGGAGGAATACTACCGTCGCGGGGCCCGAGCGATCACCTACGCAGGTGAGCGGATCATGCCGAGGGCGAAGAGCAACTGCCTCCTACTCAACTACATGGCGAGTCGGGAGGCCTCGCGACGCGATGCTCTCGAGGCATTGCTGGTCGACCGGCACGGCAAGGCCACCGAGGGGACGAGGAGCAACCTCTTCGCCGTCCGTAACGGCGAGCTCATAACCGCCGAAGAGGATGTACTCTACGGAGTCACTCGCAAACACATCCTGGAAATCGTCGAAAAACGGGACATCCCCGTCCGCTACGAGAAGATCGATGCCGAAGAGCTTCGTTCGGCCTCGTACGCAGAGCTGTTTATCAGCAGCACGAGCATGGGGGCGATCCCAATCGGCGAGATAGACGGCATGTCCCTCATTTCTCGTGGGGTCGGAGAGCCCCTATTCCCGACCGCCGCGCTCATCCACCGAGAGCTGAAGCAGGGGGAAGAGGTGGAGGCGGAGCGCCGCCGCCGCACGTTCTACTCCTGATCTGCGGATCTGAGTTCCCGTCTCCAGTGTTTGACTCTGTTCCTGCCGTTGTCCTTTGCGTGATACTGAAAGCTTATGTGAACGGCACCGCAGTCAATATTGGACTGATATTGTGTGACAACGCATATTTGATGTACTACAATGCATAGTAGGAGATTGATCTTGGGAGAGAGTAGCGTGCGTTTGCCCACAGTAGTCATCCCCTTCGAAACCGAATGCCGCAGCTCCCGTTGCCAGGACGTGTTCGTGTACCTGCGGCCCGAGACGAACGGTATCCGAGTAGAGAGCGTCATGATGAGGACGCTCAGACAGCGGCCCCAGTACAAGGATCGGGTACGCATCGCCTACCTCGCCAATCTGCCCGGAGACTTCATTCAAAAGAATCGCATCATCGAGGAGCACTATCGACTGAAGCTCCTCTTTACCAAGAGGGGAAAACAGCTCTTTACCCCCTATATGCGAAGGGAGTTCAGCCGCTACTTCGGCGTTTCCTTCGATGATGCGGAGATATACGGAGCCTTCGAAGCGATGAAGAAATTGGGCTACACGAGGGAGGAGCTCTTTCATCTCTGGGTACCGAAGAAGGACATCTTTCATTTGAACGGACAGACCATCAAACGCTGCGGCAAGAGGGTCTTCGTCATAAACTACGACATCCCCGGGATACTCCACAAGAACACCGTTGTCACCGATGTGGCGGTGATGATACTGCGCACCTCCTTCGATCCGAAGGAGCTCCAGCGGATGATCATGGACATTGTGGAGGAGTTGAGAAAGGAGGGTATACTCGACAACTCCAAGGGCTACAGCCGCGTATTCCACTTTTCGAAGGGACCCTTCGAACAGATACTCGATGCGGTGGGCTTCTTCTACGATGCCGAGGGGAACCACATTCCCCTCTCCAATGTCCATTTTTACAGCTATCTCCTCGAGCGAGGCCTCGAGTCTCACGAGATCTCCGAGGTGCTGAGGAATCCTATTTTCCGCTTCGAGAACAACGGCAGGGGAGATTTCGAAGAGACGATCTATGCCGCAACCTTCGAACAGAACTACGAAGAAGCCTACCGGACTCTTCTTTCTGCAAAAGCACAGGTGATCCTGGAATAACCGGCACATTCATCACACACAGGAGTATAGCAAAACCGTCGTTCCGACGGTGGGAGGCGAGTATTAATAGAGGAAGAGCTGCCTACATCATGGCACTCGATATCGGCGGCACCTTCACCAGGGCCATCCTTTTCAATCGGGAGGGTAAGCCTGTACGACGGGCCGGTGTGTCTACGGCGATGCTCAGCCCCGAAGAGGGTGCGCTCGAACACGATCCGGAGGAGCTGTGGCGCTCCGTCATCGGCGTGGTACATGAGATCATCTCCGACCTGCCTATGCACGGCAGGGAGATCGAAGCGCTCGGCCTCGGCGTGCAGAGGGCGACCTTCTGCCTCTGGGATAGCGAAACCGGCGTGCCGCGTACGAATCTCATAAGCTGGTCGGACACCCGAGCCGCCGACGAGGCCCGATGGATGAATCGTATATGGGTGTGGAAGATCCTGCAGTTCTTCGCCGGCATCGCGAGCCTCTTCACGGGAAGCACCTTTCTGACTGCCGTTTCTCAGCTCGAGTTCGTGACCGACCATGTGCTTCCCCGGCTGCTCTACTTCTTCAAGAGAGATCCGGAGCTAAGAGCCGCTGCGGAAAAAGGACGGCTTTTGTTCGGTACAATGGAGACCTACCTGGTGTACAGGCTGACCGGAGGAAGAGTGCACGCCACCGACACCTCCAACGCCGCCGCCACCAGCCTCTACAACCCCTTCTCGCTGAAGTGGAATCGTCTCTTCTGTTGGTTCTTCCGGATACCCATGGGAATGCTGCCGGAGGTAAAAGACACTGCCGACGACTTCGGCCACACCGACGGCTCGCTCTTCGGAGGGCTGCGGATTCCTATCCGTTCGGTTGTGGGAGATCAGATGGCGGCGCTCTTCGGCCACTGTTGTTTCCGGAAGGGAGAGGTGAAGATAAGCCACGGCAGCGGCTCTTTCGTCGATGTAAACGTCGGTGCGCGGGGACGCGGCTCACGGCGGGGCCTCTTTCCTCTCGTGGCATGGTCGTTCGAGGGTAGGGCGACCTACATGCTCGAGGGCTCGGTGGCAACGGCAGGCCGTCTCATAGACTGGCTCGGCGAGGGAATTGGACTTTCCGACACCCCTGCGGTGTTGAACGAGTTTGCCGAGGCCTGTGAAGACACGGCCGGAGTGATATTCGTGCCCACTCCGGCGGGGATACGCTTTCCCTACTTCAATCCGAAGGCGAAGGGAACGATACTCGGTCTCTCGCTCTCGGTGCACCGTTCTCACGTGGCGAGGGCGGTGTTGGAGGGAATCGCCCACCGCATCGTAGACATACTCGAGGGAATACAGAAGGATACAGGTATGCGGATCGTCAGGATAAAGGTAGACGGCGGGGTCAGCCGTTCCGACGTGCTGCTGCAGGCGATCGCCGATCTCTCGGGTTTTTCCGTGGAGAGATCCGCTCACGTGGATATGACGGCCCTCGGCGCCGCCTATATAGCCGGTCTCTCCTCCGGATTCTGGAGCAGCGAGGAGGAGCTCCTCTCGCTTTCTTTCTCCTACGAGCTCTTCTCTCCGCGCCGAAACGATGAGTACCGGCGCCGCAAGAAGCGGGAGTGGCGGCGTGCCGTACGCACGGTCCTCCGCTTCTACCGTTGAAGGGAAGGAGCCGAGGGCGTACAATCGTCTGCGTGTCCGTCGGAATTGCCTTTTTACTTCGGGCGTACTATAGTGGAGGCGTTATGATACGAAGCTACTTTTATGTACCGTACCTCTTCCTCGTAGTCCTCCTTTCCCAAATCATCGTTCTGCTCCCCTACTACCTGCTCCGCCTATTGAGGCTCTACGGGGCAGCAGATTTCATCATGTACACCTTGGGGCGTCTGACTCACCGTTTAGTACTGGCGGGCACCGGCAGCCGTGTGCGGGTCCTGGGGCACGAGAATCTCCCCAACGATACGCAGAAGGTCTGTTTTATATCCAATCATCAGAGCTACTTCGACATTCCCCTCATATTCGGCCACCTCCCTACTATGCCCGGTTTCGTGGCGAAAATTGAGGTAAAGAAGGTTCCCCTGCTCAACTTCTGGACCATGGCCATAGGTTCGGTCTTTATCGACCGCAAGAGCACGCGGGCGGCCATAGAATCCATCCGCCGCGGGGTGGAGTACATTGAGGAGGGACATCCTCTCGTGATATTTCCCGAGGGCACGCGGAGCAGAGGCACTGCCATGAACTCTTTCAAAACGGGCAGCCTGAAGCTCGCCTTCCGGTCGAAGGCGGTGATCGTGCCGCTGACCGTGCAGAACACCTTCAAGGCCTTCGAAGAGACCGGCCGGGTAAGGGGCGCCGACATCACCTTGACCGTGCACCCTCCGATACGCACCGAGACGATGGACGAGGAGGAGAAGAAGCAGCTGACCTCCGTACTCGAAGAGAAGATTCGTTCGGGATTCTCTTCTTCGTGAGAACTACGAAAAGGCACATATAATCGGGAGTCCGACGGACGAACGCAACCGGGCGTTTGCGCCTTACCGCTTGTATTCGGTTTCCATAGTTGCTACATTGTAGCTAACGAAAAATGGGAGGAGATACATGCACAAAGCCAAGGTTCTCGTTGCAGCGCTTATACTCATAGGTCTTGCGCTGCCGCTCTATGCGAAATCGCAGTTTACCGGCAGTTTTGGAGTGAACTTCTTTACCTACGAGACACCCTACCTTACCACGGGAGTGATGTACCAGCATCCGGTACGGGAGAAGATGGATCTTGTATACGGAGCTGATTTCGGCATACATACCGAGCAAAAGGACGGAGAGGTCGAGGCGAGCTTTCTCGTTCCGGCCAAGCTCGGACTCCACTTTCCCTTCGGCGACGAGGTTTTTACCTACGGAGTCGGTACTGGCATTTCCCCGAGCTTCGCATTCGGAGAGAACAATGATCCGGATTTTCTCGTCGGCCCCTATCTGAGCGGCACCATGCGGGTAAAGGTTCACCCGGTTATGAGTATCTTCATGCAGGTGCAGCAGGATCTGCTCTTCGGGGCTCCCAAATGGATCTACACGGGGACGAGACTGCAGATAGGTATCTCCTTCTAATCCGCGCGCAGCTCCGAAAAACGCACGGCCCCGAAAAAAAGGAGAGTACCCATGTCTCAGTTCATAGCACTTCTCCTCCTCTACATAGTAATCGGCAGCATCATCGTACTCATCGTCATGCGGCGAAGGCAGTCGCAGGAGGAGTACTTCGTCGGCGGCCGTACGATCGGCTGGATCGTTACTGCCCTGACCTACGCGGCCACCACCTATTCGGCCTTCATGATGGTGGGGCTCGTCGGCCTCGCCTACGCCTCGGGCATCGGCGCGATGATCTTCGAGCTTGCCTACCTGGCGGCGACTCTCCTGATCATCGGCTACTACGGAAAACGCGTCTGGCAGCTCGGACACGCCCACGGCCTCATATCTCCCATGGAGCTCTTTACCACCCGCTACGGCCGGGTCACCGAAGGTCTCGGCGCGGCGGTGGCCTTTCTCGCACTCATCCCCTACACCTCGGTGCAGATGATCGGCCTCGCGCTGGTCTTCGAGGCCTACGGAATAAGTTTTACCACCGGTGTAACGATTGCCGCCGTCATCATCTGCGTCTGGGCCCTTCTCGGCGGTCTGCGCGGCGTCGCGATTACCGATGCGTTGCAGGGCGGCTTCATGATGCTCGTGGCCGTCGGTGTGCTCCTCTGGACCGGTGGAGAGTATCAGGGGTTCGAGCTTTCCCGCTTTCCCAATAAGGTCTGGACGCCCATCTTCTTCCTCAACCTGGCGCTGCCCTGGTGTTTCTTCGCCCTAACCAATCCGCAGGTGCTGCAGCGGTTCTTCATCATCAAGGAGCGCGACGGCATCAAGAAAATGATGATTCTCTTCGGCGTCTTCGGATTGATCTACACCGTCATCGTCACCTTCATCGGCTTCGCCGCAAAGGCGGGCACGTTGAACGGCGTGCTACCGCAGATAGCCGACCGCGACACGGTCATTGTCGAGCTCATGTCGAGGATGGGCGGCTGGTTGGCCCTGCCCCTCGGGCTCAGCATCATCTTCTCCTCCGTCTCTACCTCGAACTCCATCATTCTCACCCTCTCGTCGATGGTGACGCGCGACATCTTCGGACAGAGGAGGAGCGTGTTGGTGGGGCGTATCATGACGTTGCTGCTGACCGTGCTCGTCTTCGGTTTCGCCCTCCTGCGGCCGGACTACATCGTCGAGCTCGCGGTAGCCTCCTCCCGGCTGCTGCTCGTCTTTCTCCCCCTCCTGCTCGGCGTCTTCCACCGGCGAGACGGCGGGGCGGCTACCGGCATCCTGACACTCGTCGGCGGCGGGGGAGTCGCCATCGCGGCGAGCGTGACGGGGCTGGCGCTCAGCTCCGTCTACACCTTTGTCGCCGTCTTCGTCTTCTACTTCGTAGGGCTATCGATAGACCGTCGGCGGGGCGTGCCCCGGGTAGCGGAGAAGGGCATCCTCGAGTAGAGAGAAATCCCGATTGGACAGCTGCGGCGGACTCCTTGTTTTTTCTTCTCGCAGGAATTACTATTTGTCCATGGCTGATATGCAACTCACCGATATCGAGCTCCCGGCTCCGTTGGTGCTGCTGGTCGACGATGTGCCCGAAAATGCGGAGATGCTCTATCGTATCTTGAAAGATCAGGAGTACCGCTTTGCGGTGGCCACGAACGCTGCGGAGACCTTTACGGCGGTGGGAAGAGAGGTTCCCGATCTTATTCTCCTCGACGTGATGCTTCCCGACGGCGACGGGTTTTCCGTTGCCGAGGAGCTGAAAAAGAGATATTCGGAGCAGGAGATCCCCATCATCTTCATTACCGCCCGGGCGAACATAGAGGACAAGATCAAGGGATTCTCCGTCGGAGGAATCGACTACATCCCCAAACCTTTTCACAACCGGGAGGTACTCTTACGGGTACAGACTCACGTCGAGCTGGTAATGGCCCGCAAGCGACAGGATATCCTCATCAACAAGCTTCGTACCACCCTCGAGGAGGTGCAGAGCCTGAGACGTATCGTGCCGATCTGTTCGCACTGCAAGAAGATACGCGACGATACGGGCTACTGGCAGAACGTCGAGTACTACATGAGCAAATACCGCAATATAGAGTTCAGCCACGGACTCTGTCCGGATTGCCTACGCGAGCTCTATCCCGAATACACGAAGGACGGGGAGTAGGCCGATGGATCGTTCCCTCGTTGCCGCCGGCCGCCGGAGGGTATGGCGGAGGACAGCGCCTCTCCCCATGTATCTCTATGTGTTGACGGCGTTCATTTTTACCGCGTTCTTGCTCTTCTCCGCCGCCCCTGTGTTCGCCGAGGGAAACGTGAGGTTCGAGCATATTCTCAAAGAGAACGGCCTCTCCAGCCTCTCCGTCTCGAGCATCGTACAAGACGAACGCGGCTTCCTCTGGTTCGGGACACAGAGCGGCCTGAACCGTTACGACGGCTACGACTTCAAGGTCTACAAGAAGAAGCCATTCGATGCGAACTCGCTCAGCCACGACCTCATACAGACCCTCTATATGGACGAGGATCACGTGCTGTGGGTCGGTACCTACAACGGACTTAACCGGCTCGACACTCTTACCGGTGAGATAACCCGATATCTCCACGATCCCGACGATCCGACCTCCCTATCCGACAGCGTGGTCGTCTCGATTCTCCGGGATAAACGGGGAGATCTCTGGGTAGGCACGCTCGAGGGCCTGAACAGGCTCGACGAGGAGAGCGGCGAATTTACCAGGTATTTGCACGATCCCGATAATCCGGAGAGCATCAGCGACAGCACGATCCGCGATATCTACGAGGATCCGGCGGGAAGGCTCTGGATCGGCACCTACGGCGGGCTCAACAGATACGATAGAGAAGGCGACCGGTTCACCGCCTATCAGATAGATCCGGAACGGAACGGAGGAAGAAGCAGCAGCTATGTCATGGCAATCGATCAGAGCCGTGCGGGCGAGCTCCACATCGGGACGTGGGGCGGGGGAGGGCTATTCTCCTTCGACATAGATGAGAAGCGCTTCTACAGCCGCCCCCTGCCGGACGACAGGTCCTACAGCCTCAACAGTCAGAAGGAGGGTACGCTGCTCGTCGGCACGTGGGGAGACGGCCTGGTCGAAGTGGACACCCACAGTGGAGAGGTCAGGAGGCAGCATCGCAGCAGTCAAAAATCCTTCAGCATCAGCCACAACATCGTATACTCACTCTTTCGAGACGACTCCGGCATCCTATGGATCGGCACCAACGGTGGCGGCATCAACAAGATGCTCGAACCGGAAAACGAGTTCACCTATTTCGACAGCGATCCGGAAAACCCAGATTCTCTCAGCGAGGGAAAGGTAAACGCCATACTTCGCGACAGCAGAGAGACACTCTGGATAGGCACCTACAACGGAGGGCTCAACCGATACGATGCCGATGAGAAGAGGATGATCCACTATCAGGCGGATCGAGACGCCCCCCACTCTCTGAGCAACGACATCGTGACCGATATATTCGAAGACAGCTCGGGAACCCTCTGGGTCTCTACGAACGACGGGCTCAATCGATACGACAGGAAGCGCGACCGTTTCGACGTGTTTCATAAGGGAGAGCCCCCTTTTCGCTTGAAGGACAACATCGTCTATATGCTCGAGGAGGACGAGGAGGGGCAGCTCTGGATCGGCACCTACAGCGCCGGAGTCACCCGCTACGACCCGAAGACGGGTGAGGCGGCGCACTACTCCTACGACCCGGCAGACCCCCACAGCCTGAGCGACAACCTCGTCTACGATCTGCTCGTCGACTCGGACGGGACCCTGTGGGTGGGAACGAACAACGGCCTCAACCGTTACGATAAAGAGATAGACGGCTTTCAACGGTTCTATCATGAAGAGGACGATAGAAGCTCCCTCACGAGCAACACCATACGGGAGCTCTACGAGGATTCGCGAGGGACTCTGTGGGTGGGAACGATCAGCGGCGGCCTGCTCCGCTACGAAGAGTCCGAAGCGGGTTTCGACTACTACATGGGGGAGCAGGGGCTGCCCGACAACAATGTCTATGGAATTCTCGAGGATTACCGCGGGAGACTGTGGATCAGCTCCACCGACAGCCTGACTATCTTCTCGCCGGAGGAGGAGCATTTTCAGGTGGTGGACGAAGACAACGGCATCTGGGCGCAGGAGTTTACCCGCGGACATGCCCGGGACGGCGACGGACGCCTCTACTTCGGTACTACGGAGGGTGTGTACCGCATCGTCCCGAGCGACTTCCGGAAAAACATGCATGTACCGCCGGTCTACCTCACCTCCATCAATATATTCGACAAGGCGATGGAGGTGGAGAAACCCCTCAGCGAGTTAGATTCGGTGAGTATAACCCACGAAGACAGGTATATCTCTTTCGAGTTCACCGCTCTCGACTACGTCAGCCCGGAGAAGAACGAGTATGCCTACCGGCTCGAGGGCTTCGACAAGGAGTGGGTCTATTCGGGTAACCGCAGATTCGCGAGCTATACCAATCTTCCGCCGGGCAACTACACCTTCCGTGTGAAGGCCTCGAACAACGACAATGTGTGGAACGAGGATGGACGTTCGCTCGAACTTCGCGTGATCCCTCCGCCGTGGCGGACCGGTTGGGCGTATGCGGGCTATGGACTGGCCCTGGCGCTCCTTATCGCCGGTGTCGCGCTGTCGATAAATCGGGAACAGAAGCGCAGGTACGTGTTGCAGACGCAGGAGCTCGAACGGCGCAGACTCTCCGAACTCGAACGGGAGGTGAAGGAGAAAACCAAGGCGCAGCGCGAAACGGCCGAGGCGAAGGAGGAGGCCGAGCGTGCCAACAGGGCGAAGAGCGACTTCATCGCCAACATAAGTCACGAGATACGGACCCCGATGAATGCGATCATCGGCTACACGCAGCTGATCGAGGACGAGGTGAAGGATCCCGCCCTCGTCTCCTTCGTCCGGATAATCCAGAGGAGCGGACGTCAGCTCCTCGCCCTCATCAACGAGCTGCTCGACCTGTCGATCGTCGAGGCGGGTAAGCTGAAAGTGCATCCCACCGTGGTGGACGTGCATGCGCTGCTCGACGACACGGCGGCGGTCTACTCCGAGAAGGCGAAGGAGAAGGAGATCGAGCTCTCGATGAATATCGAGAAAGGCACTCCGAGAAAGGTGATACTCGATGAGATGCGCATACGGCAGGTCCTCTACAACTTGATCGGCAACGCTCTCAAGTTCACCGAACGGGGAAGTGTCCGGGTAACGGTATCTGCGCAGGAGAATGAGGGCTCCGTGTACCGGGACGCTCGGACCCACAGGAGATACCACTACCGGTTCAGTATCCGGGACACGGGCATAGGCATCCCGGAGGAGCAGCAGGTGCGGATCTTCGAGGCCTTTACCCAGAGGGAGGGCCAATCAGCCCGTTACGGCGGCACGGGTCTCGGACTTGCGATCTCTAAGCGGCTGGTCGAGGCGATGGGCGGAGAGCTGCAGCTCGAGAGCAGAGAGGGGGGCGGCAGCACCTTTACCGTCGATTTTCCCTCTTTGCCCGTTGATCAGAGGTCAGATGAAAGTACTTCCTCTGAAGGTCTCGCCGGAGTGGGGATGCAGGGCGGGGAGAAGGTCGAGGCCCAGGAAACGAACGAAGCCCAGGAAACGGCCGAGGGGCCTGAGTATAGAGCGGAAGAACACATTCCATTCGAGTTCGATTTCTCCGGAGAAACTGCGGACATCCGCAATGCACTCGTGGTCCTCGAAGGCGAGTTGAAAGAACGCTGGCTTCGCATTGCCGGCGCCGTGTTCATCGAAGAGTGGGGGCACTTTGCAGAAAAGCTCTATAGTGTGGGAGAGGAGTATCGGCTTTCGGGGCTGCGACGGTATGCGCAGATGATACTCGATAACGTGAGAGATTTCCACATCCAGGAGCTCAAGGAGCTGGTCGGCAGTTACCCGGCCCTCGTGCTCCAATACCGGCGCAGGGTCGAGTAGCGCTCAACTCGTTGTACGGGTACAGGTGTTGTGCGTATATGAGAAAAATTCGTATGCTAAAATTGTAGAGGAGGTGGCTCGTGAGAAGCAGCGACAGAGGAAAGAAGCAGGGGCAAACAAGTTTCGAGGGGCTCGAGGTAAAGGCCCTCGCCATTATTCGGGGCATCGAGTGCAGCTGCTGCCGAGAGATACGCGAGTTCTGAAGCCTTGAACACTGAACAGAAAGAGGACTACTCCGTACATCTGTCACCCCGCCGGTTAGGCGGGATGATGATGCTCTTCTATCTTGCCGCGGGCGCCAATGTACCGATCATAAGTCTCTACCTGACCAAGACGCTCCACTTCAACGGGGCGCAGACGGGCGCAATCCTCTCCATGTCCTCCCTGTCGGCTGTGGCCGCGCCCCTCTTCGGGGCCTTCGTGGCCGACCGGCTCGTCTCCTCCGAGCGTCTTCTCGCATACGCACAGTTCCTGAGCGGGATCCTGCTCTTCATCCTGACACTGCAGGAGGCATTTATCCCCGTGTTCGTCCTCTATCTCTCCTACCAGATGCTCTTCCAGCCTGGGGTGGCGATTACCAACGCAATCGTCTTCCATCACTCACCCGATGCGACGCGGCAGTTCGGGGTTGTTCGCAAGTGGGGAACGGTGGGCTGGATAATCTCGGGCTGGTTCTTCAGCCTCTTCTGGATCCGCTTCGCCGGAGGCGACATCGCCGATGCGCTCACCTTCTCGGCCCTCATCAGTATCGGGCTCGGTTTCTACGCCTTCACCCTTCCCTCCGGGCCGAAGAACGCCCCCCGCCGCAGCAGACTCTTTCCGAAAGAGGCGCTCAAGCTCTTCAAAACGCCGGCGGTCGTAGGGGTCGCCGTGGCGGGTTTCTTCATTCAGCTCGTGGACAAATATTACTACTTCGGCATGGCCCCTTTTCTGAAGGACATCGGCTTCGCCGACTCACTGATCATGCCGATAATGACGATCGGACAGATCACCGAGGTGTTCTTTCTCGCCCTGCTCGGCGGAATTATCGCGCGTATCGGCTACCGGAAGGCACTGATGCTCGGCGCGCTTATGGAGTTCGGACGCTTCTTCTTCTTCAGCCTCGTGGGATGGAAGTATTTCGCCGTGGTGGGTGTGCTCTTTCACGGGCCGGCCTTCGCCCTCTTCTTCTCGACCGCCTTCATCTTCATCAACTCCTTTACCGATACGGAGTCTCGCGCGGGGGTGCAGCAGCTCTACACCGTATTGTCCATCGGTCTGGGCAACTTCGCCGGCAGCATCACGGCCGGCTTCGTATACGATGCGGCCTCGGGCAGCACGGCGGGAGAAGGGGGAGTGCAGGCAGCAGCCGCCACCGATGGAGCAGCTGCGGTGGCCTACAGTCAGTTCTGGCTGGTGCCGCTGATCATCTCGGGCCTCGTAGCCGGGGGGATCGCGCTTTCCGGAGTGATCCGCATAAGAACTAGAGATGAATAGTAGACATTACTCTCAAAAGCCGTCGCGATATCAAAAGTTTCTTGACATCTCGTCGGTAGCCTCGTACCATGATCTTTCAAAGACTACATAATTTATTAGGAGGTTGTGATGAAAAAGTATCTCTCCGTACTGCTGGTTGTCTTCCTTATCATGGCGGTCGGCGGGCTTTTCGTCGGCTGTCAGAAAGAGGCTGCCGAAGAAGAGGCTGCTAAGGAAGAGCCTGCTGAAAAAGAGAAAGAGGAGAAAGTATCGGATACCCTTGTCTACGCCACTACCGAGAAAGTGACCGACATGGATCCGGCGAACGCCTATGATTTCCACACGTGGGAGCTCTTCCGTAATATCAGCGAGGGACTGCTCAAGTACAAACCCGGTACGACCGAGCTGCAGCCGGGCCTTGCGAAGGACTACTCGGTAAACGAGGCCGGCGACGTCTACACCTTTGAGCTCCGCGAAGGAATCAACTTCAGCGACGGCTCCGCTTTTACCGCCGAGGACGTGGTCTGGTCGATCGAGCGCGTCATCGATCTCGGGGGAGACCCCTCCTGGCTGGTGACCGACTTCGTAGACAGCGTCGAGGCGGTGGATGAATACACCGTCCGCTTCAACCTGAAACAGCCGGTCGGCTTCTTTCCCTCCCTCGTGGCGACTGTCCCCTACTTCCCCCAGAATCCGGAGATCTTCCCCGAGGATAAGTTCGTAAACAATCCCGATGAGCTCGAGGGCGGAGCTCTTGCCGGACTCGGTCCCTACAAGATCACCTCCTTCAAGCGCGACGAAGAGGTCATGCTCGAGCGTAACCCCGAGTACTATGGCGAGCAGGCGAACGTGAAGCGCGTGGTCATAAACTACTACGCCGACGCCACCACTATGCGCCTCGCGCTTGAGAACGGCGAGGTCGACCTCGTCTACAAGAGCCTCAATCCCTCGGACAACCAGGATCTGCTCGAGAGCGACAAGTATCCGAGCCATCAGATACCATCGAGCTATATCCGCTACATCTGCTTCGAGACATCCGAGAGCGTCTTCCAGGAGGTCAAGCTGAGAAGGGCCGTTGCGGCGCTGGTCGACCGCGAGCCCCTCATAGAGAAGGTGTTTCTCGGACAGATGGAGCCGCTCTACTCGATGGTCCCGAAGGGAATGAAGTTCCACACCGACGACTTCGAGTCCGAGCTCGGCGACGGCAACATAGAGCTCGCCAACGAGCTAATAAGAGAGGCAGGCTATTCGGAGGATAATCCCTTCAGCTTCCAGCTCTGGTACACCCCCAGCCACTACGGCGACACCGAGGTCGACATGGCCGAGGTGCTCCGTACCCAGTTCGAGAAGAGCGAGCTGGTGAATGTCGAGCTCAAATCGGCGGAGTGGTCCACCTACATAGACAACTTCGACAGCAAGTCTATGCCCGCATTCCTGCTCGGCTGGTATCCCGACTACATGGATCCGGATAACTACACCGCAGCCTTTGCCGGAACCGCCGGCTCTAAGGGTATGGGAATCTACTTCTCCGATCCCGAGTACGACGAGCTCTTCTCCAAGGAACAGGGCTCTCCCGACCGGGAAGTGCGAAAGCAGGTGTTCGAGCAGCTGCAGCAGATGTGGACGGAGGATGTTCCTACCGCGCCCGTCGCGCAGGGTGAGCTCTACATCTTTACCCAACCGAACGTAAAGGGCGTTGTCGTAGGTACCGATATGGTGCTACACTACAACACGCTCTATTTCGAGTAAAACAAGACAGCATGTAAACCGGAGATCCGCCTGAGTGCGGATCTCCGGTATTCTTCTCTTTGAGAGTGCACTAAAAGAATGAAACGCCTTTTAAAGTACGCAGTAATTCGTATTCTGCTCACAATACCCATGTTGCTTATTCTGCTCACCCTCGCCTTCTTCATCCTTCGGGTGATGCCGGGAGATCCGGTGAAGTCGGTTTTAGGCGCTCACGCGCCGCCGCATGTGATCGAGGAGAAGCGTCAGGAGCTGGGTCTCGATAAAACGATCCCCGTCCAATATGTCGAGTATTTAGGCGATCTCGTCCGCTTCGATCTGGGGCAGTCCATGATATACGACCAGCGGGTGAGCAAGCCGATAATGGAGAAGCTTCCCGCCACGTTGGAGCTCATTATCGTGGGAATGCTCCTTACGGTGATAATCGGTATCCCGTTGGGAGCCTTTGCGGCGAGTAAGAGGAGGACCTCCGGAGACATGGGAATTCGCATGTACGGAATCATCGTCTTCTGTATTCCCGTCTACTGGATGGGGCTCATGCTGCAGCTCATCTTCGGTATATTTTTGGGCTGGCTGCCGGTTGCGGGACGAACGGGAGCCCGCGTCTTTCCCTCCGACTTCGACAGGACCGGTTTTTATCTGATCGATACGCTTATGGCCCAAGATTTGGCCGCCTTCGGCGACGTGGTCCTCCACATGGCACTCCCGGCACTCACCCTCGGCATCGTGCTGTCGGGCGTCTTTGTCCGCATGACGCGGGCGAACATGCTCGATGTGCTCAAGAGCGACTACGTACTCGCCGCGCGGGCACGGGGGATATCTGACCGCAGGGTAGTCTACAGCCACGCGCTCAAGAACGCATTCATCCCTATCCTCACCATGCTCGGCCTGCAGTTTGCCCTGCTCATAGGCAACGCGCTGCTTACCGAAACCACCTTCTCGTGGCCTGGGATGGCGAGGCTTCTCATCGACAGGATCTATCTGCGGGACTACCCAACGGTGCAGGGCTGTATAGTTATTATTGCACTGATGGTGAGTCTTATTTCTCTGATCGTAGATATCGTCTACGCGCTAATCGACCCGCGGGTGAAGTATTAGGAGACCGGTATGGGAGAACAGCATAAACTCACGACACCGGCGGCACTCTTGGGAAGACCCTTTAGAGCCTTCGCCGGAGCACACAAGAAATACGGTACCGAGTGGATCATGCTCACCGTTGGAGCGGTCATCGTTGCATCGATCATAATCGTGGCGCTCTTCCCGGGACTCTTCGCCCCCTACGGGCCTCTGGACCAGGAGGCGGGCCCCCAACTCTCGCCGCCAACGGCCGAACATCCCCTCGGCACCGACAATCTGCGCAGGGATGTTCTCTCTCGCGTGATCTTCGGCTCGAGGACGATTCTCGGGGTCGCCTTCAGCGCAGCACTTCTCTCGATGCTCATAGGTGTGCCGATCGGTCTGTTTTCGGGGTATGTGGGAGGCTTTATCGACCGGGTGCTCTCGCTCGTCATGGATTCGATCTACTCATTCCCCGGGATGATACTGGCCATCGCCTTTGCGGCGATGCTCGGTCCGGGAGTCTTCAACGTCACCACGGCGGTGGCGGTCGTCTATATCCCGCAGTACTTCAGACTTGTTCGTGGTCAGACTCTCAGCATAAAGGAGGAGGTCTACGTGGAGGCGGCAAAGGCCATAGGCGCAAAGCAGCATGTGATCCTCGGCCGCTACATCTTCCCGAATGTGATCGCCACCGTGGCGGTCATCTTCTCACTGAACATCGTCGACGGCATCATGTTCGAGGCGGCCCTCTCCTACTTGGGGCTCGGCTTGCCGGCGAACATACCCGACTGGGGGATGGACCTCTCGATGGGAAAGAAGTATCTTCCCTCCGGTGTCTGGTGGATGGTCACCTTTCCCGGATTGGCCATAGTGATTCTCGCCACCGGCTTCACCCTCCTCGGCGAGGCGCTGGCCGAAATCCTCAATCCGAAACTACTGGAGAAATAGTCGTGGCGGAGACACTACTCGAAATAAAGAATCTCAACATAGATTACCCAATCAACATCGGTACGGTCAGAGCGGTGGAAGACGTCAGCGTGAGTTTGAAGAAGGGTGAGGCCCTCGGCCTCGTAGGAGAGTCGGGCTGCGGCAAGTCTACACTCGGTCTCTCGATCCTACGGATGGTTCGCCCCCCCGGCGTAATCAGCAACGGCGAGATGATCTTCAAGGGCAGGGACATATTGAAGATGCGCGAGCGGCAGGTCCTCAAGTTGCGGGGCCAGGAGATCGCCATGGTCTTCCAGAATCCCCTCACCTCCCTCAACCCGCTCTTCCGCGTGGACAAGCAGTTCCTCGAGACCATCAAGCGCCACGAACCCTGGGTGGGCAAGAACGATGCGCTCCGGCGTGCGGAGGAGGTCATGGACTCTCTCGGGATAGAGAAGGATCGCCTCTACGACTATCCCCACCAGCTCTCCGGTGGCATGCGGCAGCGGATGATGATCGGCCTCGGTCTTATCATGAACCCCGACATCATCATCGCCGACGAACCGACGACCAGCCTCGACGTAATCGTGGAGGCCGGCTTCATCGACATGCTCAAGCGGCTGCGCAAGGAGTACGATCTCTCCATCATCCTCATCACCCACAACCTCGGCATGGTGGCCGAGATCGTCGACCGTCTGGCGGTCATGTACGGCGGGCAGATAATAGAAGAGGGGTTGGCCCACGACATCTACCACGAAATGCTTCATCCCTACACCTACGGGCTCATCAACTGCGTGCCGAACATCAACATCGATCAGGAGGAGCTCGTGACCATGCCGGGCAATCCGCCGGCACTCGTCGATCCGCCGGATGCGTGCCGCTTCTCAGACCGGTGTCCCTATGTGATGGAGATCTGCAAACAGCAGAAACCGTCTCTGAAGGAGTACCGCGAGGGCCACCGGGCAGCCTGCTGGTTATACGAAGAAGGAAAGGGACAGCCATGGAAGAGCTGATACAAGTACACAACCTGACCAAAGAGTTTCCCGTGCAGAAGTCCTTTGTGGATCTGATGTTCTCCGGCTTCAAACAGCGGATGGTCCATGCGGTGGACGACATCTCCTTTGTTATAAAGAGGGGCGAGGTGCTCGGCCTCGCCGGCGAGAGCGGTTCGGGCAAGTCGACTACCGGGAGGCTCATTCTCCGCCTGCTCGAGGCGACGCGGGGAGAGGTGATCTACAACAACCGCAACATTCTCTCCTACAGCAGCGCGGAGATGGAGCACCTGCGCGAGAAGATCCAGATCGTCTTCCAGGACCCGAACTCCTCCCTCAATCCCCGCATGACCGTCGGAGAGGGTATCGGACACCCGCTGCTGATACACGGCATGAAGAACCCTTCCGCACGGAAGGAGCATGTCATCGACATCATGGAGAAGGTGGGGCTGCAGCCGGCGGAGTTCCTCTACCGCAAGTACCCTCACCAGGTCTCCGGCGGACAGGCACAACGCGTGGTGCTTGCCCGCGCGCTCGTGACCAATCCTGACTTCATCGTCGCCGACGAGCCGATCGCAATGGCGGACGTCTCCGTTCGTGCCCTCATCCTCGAGCTGATGAAGCGACTGAAGGCCGAGTTCGACCTGACCTACCTCTTCATCACCCACGATTTGGCTACGGCGAAGTACCTCTGCGACCGCATCGCCATCATGTACCTCGGGCGCATCGTGGAGATAGGCAGCAGGGACGAGCTCTTCAAGCACTACCACCACCCCTACACGGAGGCCCTCCTCGCGGCGGTGCCGGTCCCGGATCCCGACAAGCGGCGCATCCAGGCAATGGTACGCGGAGAGATCCCGAGCGCCATCGATCCACCCGCCGGTTGCCACTTCCATCCCCGCTGCCCCTACGCCATGGCTGAGTGCAAAGAGGGTCGCCCCCCGCTGCGCGAGATTGCACCCGATCACTACTCCGCCTGTATCCTCGATCGCTAATGCTCACAACCCCTTAGAGAAAGGGGAAACGGCTAAAGGTTTGGAGGCTCGGCCACAGGTTTGACACGCTTCGGCGCTCTGAGTAGTATACTCCAAGGCGCTGCGGAATTGAACGCAGAAACGGGAGGCGTATGAAAAAGGTAATAGTCGGTGCGGGAAACGTCGGCATACAGCTGGCAAAGCGGCTCACTCAGGAGAAACACGATGTAGTCCTCATTGACAGAAATCTAGAGCGGGTGCGTCAAGCCGGTGGTAAGCTCGACTGCATGGTGGTGCACGGCGAGGCGAACAATATAGAGACCCTCAAGAGGGCGCAGATACATGAGGCCGATTTCTTTATCGCCGTCACCGAGTATGACGAGCTGAACATGATCGCCTGCGGGCTGGTGGCGAGTGAGTTCAACGTGCCCTACAAGATCGCCCGAGTACGCAACTTCGACTACTCCAACTCTCAGGTCGCACAGAATCCCTTCTTGGGTATAGACTACGTCGTCAATCCGGAGATCGAGGCGGCCCGCGCCATTCTCCGCTCCGTTGAGCACGGTGCGATCAGCGACATCATCAATTTCGAGGGAACCACCTTCCAGATGAGGACGATGGTGATCGACGAGAAGTCGAAATTCCGCGACAAACGCCTCGAGGATATCAAAGAGGAGGTGAAGTACGACTTCATCGTGGTGGTGGTCATCCGCGACAACGGCTACATCATCCCGCAGGGCGACACGGTCATCCGTGAGCGTGATACCCTTTACCTCATCGGAAAGAAAGAGCACCTCGAGACCGCCTTTAAGATCGAGGGAAAGCCGAGGCACGAGCTCAAGAAGGTGGTCATCGTCGGCGGCGGACGAATAGGCCGCTATGTGGCGCGGTATCTGACGGCACCCGTACAGAAGCGGGACCACTTTGCCAATCGGGTAATGGCCTCCTTCTTTCCCAAGCAGAAGCGTTCGGTGGCGATTATCGAGAACAATTACGACAAGACCCAGGAGCTCTCCGAGATGTTTCAAGAGGCCCTGATCATCAACGGCGACATCTCCGACGAGGGAGTCCTCGAAGAGAACAACCTCACCGGCTACGACCTCCTCATCACCACCACCGGCAACCAGGAGCTCAACCTGCTGACCTCCACCTATGCCAAGAGCCTCGGCATCAAGCGCTCCATCGCCTTGGTGCGGAAGAACGACTTCCTCCGGATCGCGAGCAAGCTTGCCGTCGACACCACCGTCAGCCTCAACAACACGGTGGTCAATTCGATCATCAAGCTCGTGAGAAAGGGGAAGGTCCGCAGCATACACGCAGTCAGCGGTGGGGCCTTGGAGGTCATCGAGCTCACCGTCGAGGTCGGCAGCAAGGCCGCCGGCCGCTACATCCGCGACATCAAGATGCCCTACCACTCGCTCATCGTCTTTATATCTAGGGGAGACGAGAATTACCTTCCCCACGGAAACAACATCATCCAGTCGGGCGACACCATCGTCATCATCACCCGCAAGGAGTACGTCAACAGGATGGACGAGCTCTTCGCAAAGGCGGGACCGAAGTCCGAAAAGCGGGCGGCCAAGGAGAGGAGCGAGAAGGATCGGCAGGAGAAGGCCCGCAGCGAGGTGATGCAATTCGAGGAGATATCGCCTGCCAAGGTCCGAGGACGTCGCGGGAAGAAAAAGGATCTCCCTTCCGAGGATCAGTAACCCGGATCGATGCATCATAGAGGGAGCGGAAGGAGCTCAGCCTCTAAGCTCCTCCTTGTGCTGTTTTGCCAGGTGTTCCCTTGCCATTCTCTTTCCTTCCTCCTCGTCGACCTTGGAGAGGACTATTGCACCGATGATGAAGAGGACGAGGATGGAGAGAATGCCGAAGCGGTTGCTGCCGGTGGCTATGGTCACCGCCCCCATCATGAAGGGGCCGAGGACTGCGGCGAACTTGCCGAGCATGTTGAAGAAGCCGAAGAACTCTCCGGACTTGTTCTCGGGGATCAGACGGGTGTAGTAGCTCCGGCTGAGGGCTTGGATTCCTCCTTGGAAGAGACCGACCATCATCGCCAGCGCGTAGAAGTGCCAGACCTCCTGCATAAAGAAGCCGAGCAGCGTAATGAGACTGTAGGCGAGTATTGCGACGTAGAGCGCCCGTTTGACGCCTATCTTTCCGCCGAACCATCCGTAGGCGAGAGCGGAGGGGAAGGCTACGAACTGCACGATCAGCAGCGCCACGATGAGCGACTGTGAGGGGAACTCGAGACTCGCCCCGTAGTCGACGGCCATTCTGATGATCGTATCCACCCCGTCGATGTAGAACCAGTAGGCGATGAGGAAGATCCCGACCTGCTTGAAGTGTTTGATGTCCCTGATGGTGTTGCGCAGCTGGGCCCAGCCCGCCCTGACCGCCTTCCCGAATGGGAGGGGGGAGGGGACCGGAGGCTCTGGTACGAAGAGCAGGAGGGGTATGCTGAAGAGCGCCCACCAGAGGGCGACGCTGATGAATGCTATGCGGATGGCCGTGGAACCGTCGGGTATGCCGAAGAGCTCCGGATTGAGGTACATTATCACGTTCACCAGAAAGAGTAAGCCTCCGCCTATGTAGCCGAGCGAAAAACCGAGTGAGGAGACGAAGTCGATCCGCTTCTCAGAGGCCACTCCCGGCAGGAGGGCATCGTAGAAGATGTTGCCTCCCGAAAATCCCAGGAGGCCGGTGATGTAGAAGACCACGGCGAGCTGCCAGAATCCCTGCTGCACGAACCAGAGGGCTCCCGTGTTGATGACGCCGAGGAAGGCGAAGAAGACGAGAAACTTCTTTTTCGTGCTGCCGCGGTCGGCTATTGCACCGAGGAATGGTGCAAGGGCCGCAACGATGATCGAGGAGAGCGAATTCGCCGCGCCGAGGTAGAAGGTGCTCTGCTGCAGATTGTTCGGATCAGCCCAGTAGGCCTTGAAGAAGATCGGAAAGAATCCGGCCATCACGGTGGTGGCGAAGGCGCTGTTCGCCCAGTCGTACAACGCCCACGACCATATGGTTCTCTTGTCATCCTTCATCCTTACTCTTCCTCCATTCTCCTTCGATGGTCTTCCATCGTTTGATGCTTCTCCTCATCCATGCGAGCAGGAGCTCTTCCCGCTCCTCCTCCGTGAGCCGCCACTCGAACGGCATGCCGCGCAGCCGGTAGACGAGGTGGTGCAGCGTGATCGCGCAGGAGACGGAAATGTTGAAGCTCTCCACGAAACCGTACATCGGAATCCGCAGAAACTCGTCCGCCTCCTCGAGCACTCCGTCGGTCAGCCCGTCGAGCTCGTTCCCGAAGAAGAGAGCCGCCTTTCCGCTCTGCAGATCGAACTCCTCGAGGGGCGTATCGTTGCCGTGGGGGCTCGTCGCCACGATCCGGTATCCCTGCCCTCGGAGTCTCTCTATCGCCTCACTGCTGTTATACCCCTTTCTGTTGTACTTTGTAAGGCTCAGCCACCTGCTCGTGCCGAGCTCTACGCCGGGATTTACCTTGTAGCTGTTCCTGTTTTCGATTATGTGGACGTCCTGCACCCCGAAACCGTCGCAGCTGCGCAGGACCGCGCTGGCGTTGTGGGGTTGATATATGTCTTCGAGGACTACGGTGAGGTAGCGGGTACGGTTCTCGAGGATCGAGATCATCTTCTCGTACCGCTCCTCGGTGAGGAAGCCGGAGAGATGGGCGATCAGCTGCCGTCTCTCGCCGGTGTCCGCCTCTTCTCCGTGATCCACGGGACTCAAAAGGAGCGCCCCTTGCCCGAATCGGTAATGGAGACCAATCCCTGGGGATAGGGCTCGAGGAGGAGCTGTGAGAGGAGATACTGATTGTCGAAGCGCAGCGCCCAGCCCTTGAGGATGTGGATGATCGTGCTCGCGGGGATCCGCTCGTCCCGGTACTCCTCTATGGAGTTGAGGAAGAAGCGGCGCTCCTGCGGCTGGAGCTGCTTGGACATGCCGCCGAAGGCGTGCTGAAAGGCGTTGATCATGTTGGTGAACTTGGGGATGGTGTCGAAGAGATTCGCGAGCTCATCCTCGTAGCGCTGCCACACCTCTCCGGCGGGGAGCTTCTCGTGGTTCGCAGTGATCTTGCCCAATCGCCTCATGGCGCTCTGGTTGTAGGCCATGAAGAGGAGCTTCGCGGTGCTGTGAAACTCGACGAGCGCCCGCATTTCCTGCGTTTCTCTTCTTAGCGTACGGAATCTGGCGAGGGTAAAGAGGGTGGTGAAGAAGTGCTCCCGCAGGGTAAAGTTGCGAAGGCGTCCCTCGTCCTCGACGGGTAGGCCCGGAAATCTGTCGAGGGCAGCTCCGCCGAAGAGACCGCGGCCTTTGCCTGAGGATCCCGGATTCTCCTTTGCCGCGTAGCTCTTCACGTTCCACGGACCGCAGGAGGGGGAGCGGGACTTGAGAACGAAGCCGTCGACCGGTCCGAGCCCGGAGAAGAATCGCTCGTTGAACTCCTTCATATTCTTCGTGACATCTCGTCCTGTCGCAGGCTGGTAGAGGAGCGGTCCCGATCCTTTGGGATCCACCACGCGTATGGGATCGCGGGGCACGCCGAGACCTATCTCCACCTCGGGGCAGACCGGCACGAAATCGACGAAGGGTTCCATCAATTCGACGGTCTGGTCGTGTATCTTCTGCCCGTTGTAGCGGCATGCCTCGAATCCGAGGCACTTGCTGACCACGACGCGGGGTCTTGGAAAATCCATCGCTTCTCTCCTGGATCCTGAATAACTTTCGATTACTTCGGGATGTGTATACTGCTCGCCGAAGTGGTCCTGTTTCGTCCGCTCTCCTTGGAGTGGTAGAGCGCGCTGTCGACTCTCTTGATAAGATCTTCGGCGGTGGTATCCTCATCGGGATCGTACTCGGCGACCCCGAAGGAGACGGTGATCTCCTCCTTACATCCCATCTTCTCTTCCTCACAGGAAGAGATACGGCCGCGCAGCCGCTCGGCCACCTCGTATGCCTTCTTCTCTCCCGTATTCTGGAGGAGGATGATGAACTCCTCTCCTCCGTACCGAGACCCGACATCCTTTTGTCTGAGGTTATCGCGAATGATCGTGCTAATGGCCTTTATTACCTCGTCTCCGGCCTGGTGGCCGTAGGTGTCATTGACCTGTTTGAAGTGGTCGATGTCGCCCATGATGAGCGAGAAGGGATGGCTCTTATCGTTTCGGAAGTTGTAGATCCTTTCGGTGAGAATGGTGAAGAAGTAGTGGCGTAGTTTTAGATGGGTCATCATGTCGGTGGTGGACATTTCGAAGAGGATGGCATTGTGTATGGCGATCGATGCGAAGTGGGCGATGTCGAGAAGGTACTTCTTCTCCTTTTGAGAGTAGGAGCTGTCGCCGATACGTTCGCCGAGTATGAGGATGCCGGTGAGCTGATCCTTAACCTTGAGGGGAACGAGCAGGCTGGGGTCGAGGCTCTTGAGCATCGACATGCTCTCCTCGTCGGAAACCCGCTCCTCGAGTTCGGAAATGGTAAATGTGCTGTAGTGACCGAAGAGGTAGCGGGCGAGAGGACTGCCGGCGTCAATTATATAGTGTCTGCTCTTTTCGAGGTTGAAGCCCTCCTGATTGCGCATGAGGCGGAAACCGGACATCTCTAAGTTGTCGCGGCTGAAGAGACCGGCCTGCGTTACCCTCATCTGTCCCATACAGATATAGAGGATGGAGTCGAGCAGGCTGAGGTAATCGAGATTCGAGCTCAAGCTCTTGCTGATCTCGAGCAGCTGCCTGAGATCGAAGATCTCTTTCTCCAACTCCTCGTGCTGTGAAGTTTCCGGCATTGCTCCGGTACCTCTCGGTGGTAATGATGACCCTCATTCTAACTGTAGTGGTACACGGGAATCAAGCGTTAAAAGAAGACGGAATTGCCGGGGAGAAGAAGCTCTGCTTACCCAAGCTTCGTCCCACCCCCTCGTTTCATTCCGTTGGTGGCGGCGGAGAAGAAGACCATGCCGATGAAGGTGATGAAGAACGGCGCCCCGAGCAGCAGCGTCGAAGGTACCAAACCCGAGCCCTGCACGGTGTAGGATGTCCACTCGGCGGCGGCGAAGAGGAGGGAGGCGGCGAGAATACCCACGGGGCGCTTGTAGCCGAGGAATATCGCCACAAGGGCTATCCATCCTCTTCCGGCGGTAATGTGGGGCACGTAGGCTCCCAGAGGAATAGCGACCGAAGCCCCGGCTATGCCGCAGGCAAAACCTGAGATGGTAAGGGCGATGATGCGGGTCTTCAGCGGGGAAACGCCGCGGACGTAGAGTGCGGCCTCGTCCAGTCCCGCCGCACGAATACGCATCCCGAAGGGGGTGCGGTAGAGCAGGTATATGCTGAAGGGGACGAGCAGGAGCCCTAAGTAGGTAAACACCGTCTGATCGGTAAAGACTTCCCCTACAATCGGAATATCAGCCAGCAGTGGGATCGAAATACTCGAAAGAGAGGGGAACGAGTCGAACTCGAGCACCCCCTTCGTGTCGAACACCGCCTTCGATATGAGGGCGGTAATGCCGGAGGCGAAGAGGTTGATCGCCAGCCCGGCGATGAATATGTTTGCACGCAGACGCAGGCTCACCTCTGCGAAGAAGAGCGCGGAGAGGGTGGAGGCGGTAATTCCGGCGATGAGCCCCATCGAGAGGGAGCCTGTTTGTCCCGCCACGGTGACGGAGGTAAAGGCGCCGATGAGCATGAGTCCCTCGAGGGCGATGTTGAGCACTCCTGCGCGTTCGGTAAAAAGGCCGCCGAGGGCGGCTATGAGATAGGAGGTGGCCATGCCGATGAGGGCTTGTATCATCCTCGCTTCCTCCTCGCTATCCGGATGGTGATGAGAAAGAGCACGGTAGCACGGATGATGCTGCCGAGCTCCGATGAGAAGTCGCCGACGACCGTGGCGTTGCGGGCACCGGTCTCGATAAAGGCGAAGAGCAAGGCCGCCGGCAGCGTCAGGAGGGGGTGATTGCGGGCAACGAGAGCCACGGCGATTCCGTCCCAGCCGATTCCCGAGGTAAAGCCCTGCACGGCCGCGTACTGTGTCCCTACTACGTAAAACCCGCCGGCGAGCCCGTAGAGAGCTCCGCTCAAGCCCATCGGTATGATGTCGTACTTGCGTACCGAAATACCGCCGTAGCGGGCGAACTCCCTGTTCAGTCCGCACATGCGCAGCTCGTATCCCGCGGATGAATGGAAGAGGAAGCGATAGGCGACGATGCCGATGAGAATCGCCGTGAAAAAACCCAGGTTGAGGTGAGAGGGCTCGAGCAGCGGGGTGAGTCGAAACCGTTCGGCGATTTCCGGACTCGAGAGGAGAAAGCTCGATTCGTCGCGCAGTGGTCCGGTAATCAGATAGTCGATCACGTACACGAGGGAAGAGGAGAGGAGAAAGGATGAGATGAGCTCATCCGTTTCCCACTGCATCTTCAGAAAACCCGATATCGAAGCAATGACGATTCCCACGACCGAAGCGGTGACGAGGGCGAGAACGATTCCGGGGAAGCCGGCGAAGCCCGCGGTATCCGCCCACAGGAGAAAGAGCGTCGCCGAGAGCGCCGAGCTGTAGCCCTGCCCCCCCCCCCCGAGGTTGAACCCCCCGCCTCTGAAGGCGACGGCCATGCCTGTACCGGCAATGGTCAGTATTCCCGCGGTGTTGAGGAAGTTGCCGAAGTAGTAGCGACCCTTGAAGGCGCCGGAGAAGAAGCTTACGAGGGTGTAAAGCGGCTCTCCGCTGAAAATGAGGACCGCGGAGAGAATGAGCAGAACGGCAGCCGAGATCGCCACCGAGATGCTCAACAGGGTTGTCGTCGGGCGTTTGCTCTCGGTCACGAAACGCCGTCCCTTTCGACACCCAGGATCATGCGCCCCAACCGGGCCCTCGTCGCCTCGCCGCCGGAGATGCGGCCGACGGATCTTCCCCTGTAGAGCGGGATGATCGTGTCTGCCCCCTCGAGCGCCTCGTCCAGGTCGCTCGTCAGGATGAGGACTGCGCTTCCCCTTCTCGCAAGCAGGTCCATCTTCTCGAAGACGAACTTTCTGCTCTGTGTGTCGAGCCCCCAGGATGGTTCAGAGAAGATGACGAGCTTCGGCAGCCGTTCGAGCTCCCTCGAAATGATCACTTTCTGTATGTTGCCTCCCGAGAGGCCCGACAGAGTCTGTTTGAGACTCCCCTTGATGCCGTACTCCCTTCTCAGCCGGCCGGTGTAGTGTTCGATCTCGTCTTTCTTCAAGCGTCCCCAAGAGTGAAAATCGCGGTAGTTCAGGAGGATCATGTTCTCCTCGACCGAAGACTCCATGCTCGCCCCCCGCACCAGCCGTTCGGTCGGAATATAGGCGATTTCTCTCTTTCTCAGCTCCGATGAGGAGAAGCTCCTCATCTCATCGCCGAGGTACCGGACCGAACCCGAGTCGGGATTCGTCAAGCCGGCGAGGAGGTGTTCGAGGGTCTCGAGCCCGTTCTCTCGTATGCCGGTAACTGCGGTCACCTCCCCGCTGCAGACGCTCAGATCGAGGTGCTGCAGAGGGGGGAAACCGGGCTCGCTGCAGCTCACCCCTTCCATAGCGAGAACCTCCTCGCCGGCGGAGGCCGACTCTTCGAGCTTCCCGCGGCTCTGCGCTGTGCCGTCACCCGCTGTCTCTCGGAGTGCGTCTTCCCCTCCGATCATGAGGGAGCTGAGACGCGGGAGACTGAATTCCGCCGAAGGAGCCGTCGTTATGACTCGACCGGCACGCATCACGGTAATCCTGTCGGCCGTCTTCAGCGCATCTCTCAGCTTGTGCGTAATGAGCACGACGGTCTTTCCCCTCTCTACGAGCCGCTCGATCATCGCCGCGGGAGAGGCGGACTCGTCTCCCGTGGCTGAGGTCGGCTCATCCAAAATAACGAGCCTGGCATCGTGATAGAGCGCGCCGAGGAGTGCTACCGTCTGCATGCCCTCGGCACTCAATTCTCCGACGTAGCGTTCGGGGTCTATGTTGAGTCGATACTCTTCAGCAAGACCCCTGAGGGATCGGAGGGCGGCATCTCTCTTCACGATCCACGCACGGCCGGTCGGTTCGGCGCCGAGGACGACGTTTTCCCACACCCTCATCAGGCGTACGAGCCGTACGTGCTGGTGGATCATGCCGATCCCGCGGGCGAGCGCCTGTTTCGGCGTCTGTATTTCCACCTGTTCGCCGTCGATAAAGATGGAGCCCGCATCCTTCGGGACGTACCCGGAGAGGACGTGCATGAGAGTCGATTTTCCCGAACCGTTCTCTCCGACGATTGCGTGCACCTCGCCCCTGCGGATGGACAGGTCGACGGAGTCGTTGGCTACCACTCCGTTTTCAGGGAAGGCAACGGTGATCCCCTCCATTCGTGCGTGAAGGGAATCGGCTGTCTGAGACTCTCGCTCTTCCTCGTTGACTCTCTCGTCCTCGTCCGCTTTCACCCCATTCCTCCGCGAATCGTCGGGTCTGCTCTCCGGTATCTTTGGTCCGCTATCTCAACTCAACTCATCTCATCTCATCTCATCGGCAGAGATATCTCGCCGCTCTTCATCTTCTCGACGAGCTCTGATTGCCGTGCGCGGAGCTCCTCCGGTACGTGTTCGCGGTAGAGGGGGTCTTCGTTCAAGAAGCGAATCCATCCCTCTTCGACGCCGACGATGCGCGCCTCGCCGAAGGGAATGCGTCCCTCGATCGCCTCTCTGGTTTTCTCGTAGGCTGCCTCCTCCTGGAGAATCGCCGTGCTGCCGAGGACGGTGCCGGGCGCCTTTCCGTAGCCGTTGCTGTCGTACCAAAGCACGTAGATGGAGCTATCCTCGGCGGCTTTGAGCACGCCTTGATTCGCGCCGCCGGCAATGGGGAGAACGACATCTACCCCGCCTGCGATCATCTCTCTGGCCAGCTCTTGAGCCTTGGCAGCGTCGTACCAGTTGCCTACCACTCGAAAATCGAGTTCTATACCCTCGTTCACCCTTCTTGCTCCTTCGAGATAGCCTGGCTGTATGGCATCGTTCATGTCGGGATACTCTTGGCCGGCTACCAGGCCGATCTTGAGCTCCTCGTTCGATCCGGCGAGCGAAGTCGCGGTCGTGATGAGGCCCGCCATGTGCCCTGCGAGAAAGGCCTGTTCGCGCTGGTTGTACCTGAAGGTGTAGATATTGTCGTTTCCCTCGAGATATCCGTCGAAGAGGAGAAACTTCTGTTCGGGAACGCGCTCGCTTACCTTCGCACAGATCTCCGGAAGTGCGGGATTAGAGGAGACGATCAACTCATACTTCCTCGAAGCGGCGAGCTCCGTGACCTTGTCGAGCCACTCACCCTGGTTGAAGCCTCCCTCTATGATCTTAACCGTGCTGTGCGGGTATTCCTCCGCGGCTCTGGTAACTCCGTCGGCGAGTTTCTGGTACAGGGGGCTGCCCGAGACCGCGCCGGGGATGAAGACGGCGATGTCGTACTCTTCCTCTTGCTTCTCTTCTTGCTTCTCGCGTTCTCTTTCGCCGCGCCCCTCGTCGCTCTTTCCCGTGCAGGCGACGAGTGAGAACAGAAGCAGGAGGACTGCGGCCGGTGCGACCGCCCGTGTGACGGAATCGCGAAAGAAGTCGAAAAAAACTCGTGTGTGTCGATAATTCATGTTGAACCTCCAAGAAAATGGATATATATCCGAGGAGGCAACTCTTTCGGGGGGATAACGAACGGATTCGACTGCTACGGCAACGCAGTGTCGAATAACCGGAAATTTTCTCCTCCCTTCCAGACTTGCACTGTCGGTAACGGAATTGCACCGTTTCCACCCGCGTTGCGGGGTTGCGGACTCTCACCGCCGGTCGGGACTGCGTCCCTCCCTCGAAGAAAATAGTATGTATATAACTTACTGCGCTCTTTCTCGATTGTCAAGCTCCTCTTCCTTGTTCCAGCGATTCTGATCTCCCTCTCGCTCGAACCGTGCGAGCGCGGGCAGCTTTATTGACCCCCCGAGGAGGCCATGGTATTTTCCAAGGTATGCAGCAGGCACAGGGGAGAAGAAGAACGGTACTCGCAGTCGATATTGGGACCTCTTCGCTCAAAGGCGGCATAATCGACGAGGAGGGGGCGCTGCTCGAATGGGCCAAGGTCACCTTCGGAGCTCCTTCGGGGGATGGATACCGACACTGGGATGCAAGGCTCTGGCTCGAGGCCTTCTCTCGTCTCTGTGGACAGCTCGAAGGGGTTCGGAAAACAGCTGCGTTGACCGTGAGCGGCAACGGACCGAGCCTCGTTCCCCTCGATGCAGAGGGAAGACCCGTTGCCGAGGCGCTCCTCTGGATCGATGGAAGGGAACTGCGAAAAGGGGGGACGAAATCATTCTTTCTCCCCAAGGCGGCGTGGTTTGCAGAGAATCGGCCTGCCCAGTATGCGGAGAGCAGCTTCTTTCTCGGTTGCCCGGAGTATCTGGCCTACGTGTTGAGCGGGAAGAAGGCGGCTTTTACTCCTTCGCAGGAGTTCGTCGAGTATATCTGGACACGCGAAGAGATCGAAGACTACGGCTTGAATCCCTCGCAGTTTCCCGAGCCGATGCACACCGGCAGCATTCTCGGAGAAGTGCACGAGGAGGCGGCGAAGCGTTTCGGACTGCGCAGGGGGACGGCGGTTATCGCGGGCGGCGCCGACTTCCTCATGGCCCTTCTCGGAACCGGGGCGGTCGAGCCGGGAATTACCTGCGATAGAACCGGCACGAGCGAGGGGATAAACTGCTGCAGCGCCGCTTCGGTGGAGCATCCTCGCATCAGAAACCTTCCTCATGCCATTGCGGGTTACTACAACGCCGCGGGCATTCTCTCCTCCACCGGCCTCATATTCGAGTGGTTTCGACGGTTGACCGGACAGCAGGATCGAGATTACGGGGATATGTTGCAGGAAATCCGGCAAGTGGAGCGTAGCCCCACGCTTCCCTACTTCTTTCCCTCGCTGCATAGAGGAGCTGTGTGGGAGTTTTCCGGCGGTGCCTTCACCGGTCTCGAGGCCGAGCACGGAGCTGCGGAGATGGGACGGGCGGTGGTGCACTCCGTCGGTTTCGGGATCCGTAATCTGATCGAGACGCTCGAGCAGAAGGGCTGCCGCATCGGTTCCATGAGGGTTTCGGGGGGACAGGGGAGAAACCGCGTGTGGAATCAGATGAAGGCCGACATGACCGGAAAGCGGATAGAAATCCCGGCGATAATCGACGCGGAGCTCACGGGCGGAGCGATCGCCGCATTCAGTGCCCTCGACGGAGCCGGCCTCGCCGAAACCGCCGGCCGTCTCGTTCGTATAGAGGAGGTCTTCTTTCCCGACGACAATTATGCGGATCAGTATCGGGAGGAGTATGAGGAGTACGAGCGTATCTGTGAGAGGATGTTGCCGGTTATCGGAAGAGCGATATGAGCGTCCTATGCTCCTTGAGCCAGAGCTCATGTGTGCGAAAGTCGGGGCAGTGCACGGCAACCAGACTCCAGAACTCTTGTGAATGGTTGAGGTGGCGCTGATGTGCGAGCTCGTGGACGATGAGATAGTGCTGCACCTCCTCCGGCGCCATTACCGCCCGCCAGTTTATGGAGATATTGCCAATTGAGGAGCTGCTTCCCCATCGTGTCCTCTGGTTCCGAATGTAGAGTTTCTTGAACGGTAGGTGTATCTCGTCGGATACCTCTCTTGCCCTTTCTCTGATAATCTCACCGGCCTTCCTCTTCAGCCATCCGCCGAGGGCCCGCTCTATAGTGGATCTCTCCTCATCGGTAAGCATCAGGTGGACGGTCGAGCTCGATGAAATCCGGGTCTCGGGAACGTGGACGTTGACTTGCTCCTTCGCGGGGCGTACGGTAAAACGGGCTCCCGAAGAGGGAAGCAGCACCACCGGATATACCTCACCACAGAAGTAGAGCCTTCTCAGAGGGTCGAAATCCTCCCATCCCTCCTGAATTCGCCTGAGATGGCCGGAGATCCAACTGCTCTTTCCCGAAAGTGCCCTCTTTATTTCGGTTTTCGTGCTGCTCTTCGGCGCCGAGACCACCACCTCTCCCCTGCCCGAGATGCGCAGCCGGATGTGCTTTTGACGGCTCCGCCTCTTAATGGTAATCGATAGTTTACGGCCCTCGATGGGCCAATGAATGAGCTCGTGCTCCTCGGATGCTCTTTTTCCCATATCTTGTTCCCGCAGTGTGAAGGTTGTTCGTCTTTTGCGATTTGGTCTGTTCTATTTTAGAATTAAACGAGGCGGAGGTCTACTATGGGTATGAACACAATCCGGCGAAGGCGAAGAGGAAGAGGCGGTACGGGCGAATATGGCCGACCTATCTTCGGATCCCTTTTCGCTCGCCTTTCTCAAATATTCACATGGATATTCACATTGCTCTTGTTTATCCAACTCTTCACGCTGTCGAGCCCATCGTTCGGTGACACGAAGATCGTAGATGGCCACATGGAGTTCGTCTTCGAACTGCACAGCTCCGACCAGGAGATTCTCGACTCCTTTTTCGAGTACGAGAACAACTCGAACAGCCAGAAAGTCATCGAGCGAGGTCAGGGAATGATTCGGGTGAAGACGAGAACAAAACTCGACCCATTCGAAAGTGAGATACCATTCCCCGTCGGGGACCGCTATGCAGCGCAGCGGTTCTCGGACTACCTCGATATGTATACATCTCGTTCCGGTGTTCGCATCACGAGCAAGGACGGCAGGGTCATAGACCGGACCGAGTTCACCGAAAAGACGGAGATGAATGAGCGGGAGCGCGGCTTTTTGAGGAGGAGGGCTGAAAGTATTGCCGAGGGAGCGGATACCCAGCACGAGGCGGTCGAGCGGATTATGCGTCATATACGAGAAAACGTCTCCTACAAGCTCCACAGCTCGAGTAATCCGGTGGATGTGCTGCAAAGCGGAATCGCCTACTGTGAGGGGTATGCGAATGCCGCTGCATTGATGGTTCGAAGCTTGGGTATACCCGCGAAGGTGATGGACTCATATATCCCTCCCGGTCACATGTGGGGATTCGGCGAGGAGGGGGCCGGAGGCTACCATGCTCATGTCGAGATCTTCTACGAAGATGCGGGATGGGTCTCATATGATCCACAGGCAACCGTCCACTATGTGGACCCCTTCCACATAGTGAACTACCCCCGCAGAGATGTGAGGATGGTACAGCTGAGCGAGACCGATCAGCGTGAAATCCTCGACAGAATCTACGTGCCGAAGAACTGGGATAATTTCTATCAGAGAAAGACGGATGAAAAACGACACAATCCGATACTCGTGGGAAAGATCTACACCCGTGCCGGGAAAAGAGTGGAGGACAGTTTCCGCTCGGGAGAGTGGGTGTACCGCAGAGTCGAAGGCGGAGAAGGAGAGGGAATTCGTATTCTCTCTAACGGCAGCTTTGCGGTGAGTCCGAAGCCCGGGGAAAACGAGGCACGCTTCTTCTACCGCGACGGAAACGGCGGGTGGTTGGAGCAGACAATCAATTTTGAAGATTCGAATCGGATCGAGAAAACCTATCGATTAGATGAGCCGGAGAGAGGCTATACCATCAACGCCGGTAAGGGAAACAAACTCTTTCTCTGGTTCCGGGACGAGCAGGATCGTTGGAAGATAGATGCGGTAGAACCCGGGCCTCGAGACAACGTCCTTCTCTTTTCGGAGAAAGGGGAGTGGATCGTCAGTAAAGAGCGTAACGTGATGGCGCCGAAGTACAGGCTCGATACGAAGTCATTGAGCAAGGGTGATAGCCTCGGCATAGAAGAGCTGCCCCGGTACTATGATCCCGACACGCTGTATGTAAGCGGCTTATTGCCCAAAGAGGCGGGAAAAGGAGCTTCTCTGAAGCTGCTCAGATCCGACGGTGCGCGGACCAATGCCGTACCCATATCGGATGACCTCAGCTTTGCCGTGCCCCGGCCCAACGATCGATTCACCCGCCTGCTTCTCGAGGGATCTTCGGTAGTCGGGGTGAAGAGAATGGTACAGGAGGAGGAAGAGATAAGGCATGTCCAGCGTCCGAATGAAAATGGAGAGCAGGCCATCTCCTTTCCGCGTTTTACCGATGGAGTAAAGAAGTATAGAGTAGAGACGGAGAGCGCCGGTGCTACCATCTATCTCGTAAAAAAGAGTGGAAGACGGTTCAATGAGTTCGGACGGACAAAAACGAATGCCGAAGGATTTGCCTACGTATACATCGATCCGTATGTGGAGAAAAACGAGGAGCTGTTTGTGCTCTACGGGACTCCTCGAATCGAAGCACGTGCGGCTATCGGCGAGGCGAAGAACGGGGTTCTGTCTTTCGAATAGCGGCATTAGGCGTTATTGTGTGGTTTGTGCATGTGACCGGGCTCATCGAGCTGAGTTGAAGTGAGGTTGAGTGTCTATGGGGAAGCAGGATAAGGGCGAGCACGAAACGCTCTCTACGGTAGAGACAGCTTTTTCTATTCTCGAGTTTATTGGACAGAGGGGGCATGTAAGTGCATCTGCGATAGCACGCGAGCTCTCACTCGTGAGATCGAATGTACACAGACTGCTCTACACCTTGAGCCGGCTCGGCTATGTGGAAAGGGGAGAGAGTGAAGATTATCACCTCACTTTTTCCCTGTTCGAGCTGGGAAACACGGTCCCTCACAGCAGGAACCTCATAGATTCGGTGAGACCTTCCATGCTCAGGATCGCACAACTCACGGGAGAAACCGTGAATCACGGAGTGCTCTACGATCGTGAGGTGCTCTATATAGACAAGGTAGAGGCAGCGGCGCATTTGAAGTTGGATAGGGAAATAGGAAGTGTAGACCCGGCATACTGCACCTCCCTCGGAAAGGTGCTTCTCGCATATCAGGGAGAGGAAGAGAGGGAGAGTATACTCCAGTCACTCTCTCTGGTCCCGAGAACTGAAAACACCATTGTCGATCCGGATAGGCTGAGTAGGGAGTTGGCCGAAGTGGAAAAACAAGGTTATGCGTTCGACTTTCAAGAGCTGAGTGTCGAGCTCAACTGTGTCGCTGCACCCATTTTCGACGAGAACGGCAGAATCGTTTCTGCCATGAGTGTTTCGGGGCCTTCCGATAGGTTTACAGCCGAGAAGGTGAGGGCCGCCGTAACGACATGCATACGCCCGCTCTATGTAGAAGAACGGTGATTACCCTCTCATAGTAAAGTATCTCTCCTCCTGTTTTCACCATACCCAAGCTTCTTACCATTAAAAAAGGCTTGACAAATGAAATATATCGAGTCAGAATTAAGTGTGTCACAAGATATTAACATAAGTTCAAATAACGATACAAAAGGATATGTGCCGGCGACTACGGTAATGAAGGCCTTCCGGATGCTCGAGTACATCGGGAACAATCAGCCGGTGCAGCCGGCGCAGATGGTCAAGGCCTTGGGCTTCAGCAGGGCCAACGTACATAGGCTCCTCTCCACGTTCCAGAATCTCGGCTATGTGGAGAAGGAGGAGAAGGGCTACGGACTTACCTTCAAGCTCTTCAAACTCGGGAGCTCGGTGCCGTTGAGCCGGGATTTGAGAGACGTGGCAAAGCCGATCATGATCGAGCTCATGAGGCGGGCCGAGGAGAACATATATCTCACCGTACTGGTGGAGGACATGGTCATTGCGATAGACGAGGTAAAGAGCTCACATCACCTCACTCTCAATCCCGACGTCACCTATTCCTATCCGGTCTACGCCTGTGCCTCGGGAAAAATCTTTCTCTCCGCCCTGTCCCCAGAAGAGCGGGAGAGAGTGGCCAACACCCTGGACTACGCGAGGCGGGCTGCCCGCACGGTTGCCGATGCACGGACCCTTCTGCGCGAGGTCGAACGGACGGCTGAACGCGGCTATGCCACGGAGATCATGGAGTTCAGCGACGATCTCAACAGCGTGGCCGCTCCGATATACGATTACCGGCGGCAAATAGTTGCCACTATATCCATATCCGGGCCCGCGATGCGGCTTACGGAGAAACGCATCGACTCGCTCGTAGATCCGTTGTTGGAAATCGCCGGGAGAATATCCCGGAAACTTGGGCAGGGAACGGATTGATAGGGTACTAAACCGCACAGACATTGTGGGGATATAAATTGAATACTATTGGCGAAGGAGATTTTTTCATGGAACAGGACAAGATTTTTGCAGAACTATCGTTGCCGAATGCACCGAATATCAAGGTAGTCCCGCCGGGACCGAAATCGAAAGAGATTCTCGATTATCAGAATGAACACGAGAGCTCGGTAGTTTCCTATCCGAAGGGGATGCCGATGGCGCTCAAACGGGGGCGCGGTGCAACCCTCGAGGATGTCGACGGCAATGTGTACATCGACATGTTCGGAGGTGCCGGCGTCATGGCCCTCGGGCACGGTCACCCGGATGTGCTGAAGGCGGCCCACGCACAGATCGACGATGTGACTCACTCCCTCGATATTCCTACGGAAACTCGACAAAAAATGGTGGAGACGCTCCAGAAGCTTCTCCCGAAGGAGCTCACGAGGCTCTTCTTCGGCGGGCCGACGGGTTCGGATGCGGTCGAGCAGGCGCTCAAGCTCGCCAAGTACAACACCGGTCGCAACGGGATCATCGCCTTCGAGGGAGCCTACCACGGAATGACCGGTGCCTCACTGGCGCTGACCACCGACAGCGGCCACCGCGACGGTGTCGGACAGTTGGTGCCGGGCGTCCAGTTCCTGCCCTTTCCCTACACCTACCGCAATCCCTTCGGTTGCCCCGACGATCAGGTAGACCTGCAGGCGGCCGATAACCTCGAGCGCGTCCTGGAGGACAGCCACTCCGGCTACTCGAAGCCGGCGGCGGTCATTCTCGAGTCGGTTCAGGGTGAGGGTGGAACGATCATCCCCTCTTCGCGATTCATGAAGCGGGTACGGGAGATCTGCGATAAGCACGAGATCATCTTGATATGCGACGAGATCCAGTCGGGGCTCGGACGCACCGGTAAGATGTTTGCATTCGAACACGCGGGAATCGTTCCCGACATCGTGACGATGAGCAAGGCCCTCGGCGGAATCGGCTTTCCCATCTCTGCAATCGCCTACAAGGAGGAACTCAACACTTGGCCCGTCGGCAAGACGATCGGCACTTTCCGCGGCAACATGGTGGCCTTTGCCGCCGGTGCCGCAGCGCTCGAGTACATGGTCGAGCAGAAGGTACCCGAGCATGCGCTCGCCCTCGGAGAGAAGTGCATGGTCAAGCTGAAGGAGCTGGAGAACGAGTCCTCGATCGTCGGCGAATCGCGGGGAATCGGTCTCATGATGGCCATCGAGCTGGTAAAGGACAAGAAGAGCAAGGCACCGGCACCCGATTTCGCCAAGAAGGTGCGCAAGTATGGGCACCAACGGGGAGTCATGATCGAGGTCGGCGGACACCACAGCAATGTGGCACGGCTCCTTCCCCCGCTCATCATTACCGAGGAGCTCGCGATGAAGGGGATAGAGATCCTCTCCGGCGTTATCAAGGATATCGAGGCGAGAAAGCTCGATTGATCCGCGGCGAATAAGCCGTAGCGAAGGAGGAATGAAGATATGGGCAAGAAGAACGAATATACGGTAGCCGTTGTCGGAGCCATGGGAATGGTCGGCACGGAGATGATACGCACGCTCGAGCGGCGGGACTTCCCCGTCGCCGAGCTCAGACCTCTCGACATAAAGGAGAACGAGGGCCAAGAAGTTGATTTCAGGGGAATGAAGGTAAGAGTACAAGAGGCCAGGGATGAGAACTTCGAGGGCGTGGACATCGCCATTTTTTCCGCCGGAGGCGACGCGAGTCTCGACCTCGCTCCTAAGGCTGCAAAACGGGGAGCTGTCGTCGTGGACAACAGCTCTGCCTGGCGCATGGATCCGAAGTGTCCACTGGTGGTTCCGGAGGTCAATCCCGAAGATCTGGACTGGCACAACGGCATCATCGCCAACCCGAACTGCTCGACTATCCAGATGATGGTGGCGCTCAAACCGCTGCACGACTACGCTAATATCAAACGGGTGGTGGTCTCGACCTACCAGGCCGTCTCCGGTTCGGGTAAGAAGGCCTTCGAAGGCCTGAAAAACGAATCCAAACAGTTTATCGAAAAGGGAGAGATCAACGATCCCCAGGCATATCACTACCCCATCGCCTTCAACTGTCTTCCCCACATAGACGATTTCCACGAGGACGGCTATACGAAGGAGGAGTACAAGATGGTGAACGAGACCAAGAAGATCCTCGACGAAAAGATCAAGGTCAACGCCACCTGCGTACGGGTTCCGGTGCTCTACGGACACTCCGAGATGGTAAACATAGAGACGGAGAAGAAGCTGAGCCCGCAGAAGGCCCGGGAGCTGCTCGAGCATGCGCCGAGCATAAAGATCATCGACAATCCGGAGAAGAACGAATACCCCATGCCGATGTACAGCAACGACGAGGATCTCACGATGGTCGGCAGAATACGCGAGGACTACACCATAGAGAAGGGGCTCACCCTTTGGGTGGTCTCCAACAATATTCGCAAGGGTGCGGCGCTGAACGCCGTGCAAGTTGCGGAGACACTCGTCGAGCGGAATATCGTATAGGAGGGGAGGAAGATCGTATAGATGGGTATTTCAGAGAGAGCCGCCGAGCTGAAAGAGGAATTGATCGAACTGAGAAGGGATTTCCACATGTATCCCGAGCTCGGTTTTCAGGAACACCGCACCGCCGGCAAGGTGGAGGAGTACCTGCGCGGCCTCGGGCTCGAACCGAAGAGAGTGGCGGAGACCGGTGTAGTCGCTCTGCTGAAGGGAGAGGCTCCCGGGGCCGAGGACGGGCCGGTGCTTCTCCTCAGAGCCGACATCGACGCTCTTCCGATAAAGGAGGAGAACGATGTCCCCTACGTCTCTATGAACGCGGGAGTCATGCACGCCTGCGGCCACGACGCCCACACGGCCATGCTCCTGACGGCGGCGAAGATCCTGAACGAGATGAAAGATCAGCTCGCCGGGACGATCAAGTTCGTCTTCCAGCCGAACGAAGAGGTCGCCGGCGCCGAAATCATGGTGGAGCAGGGAGTGCTCGAGGATCCCGTACCGAACGGAGCCATAGGCTTCCACCTCTGGACCCCGCTTCCGAGTGGTACGATAGGCCTCAAGGCGGGGGCGGTCATGGCTTCCATGGACGTCTTCAAGATCACGGTAAAGGGAAAGGGTGGCCACACCGGGTATCCGGAGAGCGCGGTAGACCCCGTCGTCGCGGCGGCGGACATCGTGCAGAGTGCGCAGGTACTCCAGACGAGAGAGGTGAGTGCGATGAAGCCGACGATCATCATGTTCGGCAAGGTGGCCGCGGGTACCAAGAACAACATCATCCCCGACGAAGCGGTACTGGAGGGCACCATGCGATACCTCTATGCGGGTGGACCCGAGACCGACGAGTATCCGGCCGGAAGGTTGCGGCGTATCGCCGAAAGCGTAGCCGCCCTCCATCGCTGCAGCGTGGACTTCGAAATAGAACAGGAGAATTACGCGGTGGAGAACGAGGCGGGAATGATAGAGTTGATGAGAGAGGTTGCGGCACAGACGGATTCTGTCGAGTCGATCGTGGAGCACGCCTCGATGGCGGGCGAAGACTTCGCCGCTTTCGCCTCGCGTATACCATCGGCCTTCGTCTTCGTGGGGACGGCCGACGAGAAGAAGCAGACCAATTATCCACACCACAATTCGAGATTCAACATCGATGAGGAAACTTTACCCGTGGGAGTGGAGATGTTCGTTCGGAGTGCATTACAATTCTTTAACAAAGAGAAAAGGAGGTGAA